>DATLUX010000315.1:0-54284 GCA_035577805.1 Verrucomicrobiia bacterium | reverse complement strand
GCACGCGCATTGGGGCCATGAACTTCAACTGAAAAAGAGCCCTCACCCCCAGCCCCTCTCCCATCGGATGGGAGAGGGTGGCCGCAGGCCGGGTGAGGGTCAGGTTCATGGGTAGCCTCCATCTGCTTTTGCACACGCATTCGGACCTTGAACCCTTCGTTCCGAAGACGCCCCCAAAAATCGAGGACGAGGACGAGCACGATTCGCGTGTTTCCGCTTTCCGCTTTCCGCTTTTCCCCCACGGTTCATGGGTAGAGCTTCGACCTCCGAAATTTCGGACGCGCATTAGAACCATGAACCCAACCCAACCCAACCCAATCTCACGTAGCAGCCGAGGTAACGAGTACACCCTGAGCCTGTCGAAGGGCTCTGATCTTTTTCCCGGAGAACGCGTTGGGGTAGAGTGAGCCCCTTCGACAAGCTCAGGGCAGGCCTCCTGACGTCGGCTGCTACATGTAGCTAAGCTAGACCGCCGCTACAGCTGGTCAGGACGAAATCTTCGAGGGCGCTTTGAGCTTCATTCCCGCAATTGGACTTCTTACCGTTGCGCCCGTGCCGGAACTGTCGATCATTCTGCCCGCAGCCCTGGGAGTTCTGTTCATCGGCTTGTCGAAGGCTGGATTTGGCGGAGGACTCGGCATGTTGACGACGCCGCTGTGCGTGCTGGCCTTTGGAGCGGGCGGACGCGACCCGACCTTTGCGGTGGGGACCTTGCTGCCGCTGCTCTGTGCGGGAGACGCGTTCTCGATGTATCACTACTGGGGAAAATGGGAGAAACGAAACCTGCAATTTCTGATGCCTGGCGTGGTGGTGGGCGTGGTGATCGGCGTGCAATTGCTGGGTCGATTCTCTCCGCGCCAGTTGAATCTGGCGATCGGCTTGCTGGCGGTATTGTTCGTCGTGTTCCAGCTTGTGAAGGAACGGATCTTTCGCGCCGAAGGCGCCTTTGCCCCCAATCATCCGATCGGCATTCCGTGTGGGATCGGGGCCGGAGTGACCTCGACTTTCGCGCACGGAGCGGGCCCCATCGTGAGCGTGTTCCTGATTCCGCAACAATTACCCAAGGAGATTTACGTCGGCACGACCGTGTTGATGTTTACCTGGATCAATTGGATCAAGTTCCCGTTTTTTGTCGCCCAGGGCATCATCACGCAGGACACGCTGTTGACCGGCCTCTACTATTTGCCGCTGATTCCCGTCGGAGTCTGGCTGGGGGTCTGGCTCAATCGTAAAGTCTCCGAAAAACTTTTCCTGCAATTGGTTTATCTGTTCACGTTCCTGACGGGCCTCGAGTTAATCTTCAATTTCAAGCTGGGCCAATTATGGCCCTGGAAAGGGTAGCGGCAGTATCCGAATGCGGCCGGCAGCGGCGGAAACCGGGACTGGATCTGGAGCCCTGCTTCTTTATCATCGAATCGCGACGAGACGGTGTTCGTGACTATGGACTTATCGAGATGGTTCCGAAGTTTCTTATGGTTGGCGAAGGCGCCTGCGCGGAAGCGCGCGCTGGCCGTCCTCGCCGGGCTGTGGGCGGGATGTTTTGCCGGCCGGGCTGCCACGACGCCGCAGGCGACGGATGTCGACGTGCGCCGGGACGCGACCGTGGCCGCCGTCCAGCGCGTGATGCCAAGCGTGGTCAACATCGCCACGGAAGAGATCGTGCCCATCCGCGATCCGTTGGAGAATTTGTTTCGCGACTTTTTCGATCCGTACTATCGGCGGCGTCCACCCAACACCCAGTATAGTCTGGGTTCGGGGGTGATCATCGATGAAGAAGGCTATGTGGTGACCAACTTCCATGTCGTGGGGCGCTCGCGACGGGTCTGGGTGAAACTGAATGATGGCCGCGAGTTCGAGGCCGACAAGGTCGCGGTGGGTAGCTCGGCGGATGTGGCGTTGATCAAAATCCGGTCCAAAAACGGGGAACGTTTCAGCGCGATTCATCTGGCGGCGGACGACGATCTGCTGCTGGGCGAAACAGTGTTGGCGTTGGGAAACCCGTTCGGGCTGGGTGGTTCGGTGAGCAAAGGCATCCTCAGTTCGAAGACGCGCCGTCCGCCGACTGACGACGAGCCGTTGGACGTGCCGGATTGGTTGCAGACCGACGCGGCCATTAACCCCGGCAACAGCGGCGGGCCGCTCGTGAATCTGCGGGGCGAACTCATTGGCATCAACGTGGCCGTGCTCAATCAGGGCCAGGGCATCGGATTCGCCGTGCCGGTCAAGCGCGTGATGGAAAAGTTGTCTGAAATCTATTCCCCCGAAGGTTTGGATGGCATGTGGTTCGGAGCGCGGGTGCGGCCGGGCAGCGCGCCGTTGCAGATCACCACCGTCCAGTTGGAGAGCCCCGCGGGCAAAGCGGGCTGTCGTCCCGGCGACTTGATCCTCCAGGTCAACGGCAAAGCCCCGGCGAGTTTCATCGAGTTTACCGCCCTGCTGCGCGCCGCCAAAGATCAGCGGGATTTAACCTTGCTCCTCCAACGAGGCGGCAGCGGGGACCGTCGCGTCGTCACAGTTCGGCAGGTTCCGGAAAAGACCTTCTTTAACGCCGACTTGATCCGGCGCGAGACGGGCGTGTCCGTCCAAACGCTGACTCCTGAACTCGCTCAAGGGATGGGGTTGTTTCGCACCGAAGGATTACTGATTGCGGCTGTCGACCGCGGGGGCCCCAGTGCCAACGGCCTGCAACGGGGCATGGTCATCACCGCCATCGATGGCCAGGTGATGAACGACGTCACCGTGGCTGCCAAACGAATTTATGCCAAGACCAAGGGCGAAAAGGTGCATCTGGATCTGATCGTGCCCGTGCAACGCGGCGCTTTCATCCACCTCAAGGAAGCCACCGTCGATTTGACCCTGCGCTAGGAACCAGCAACTAGGAACCAGGAACCAGCAACTAGCAACCAGCAAGCTTGAAATGCGCGGAGACGGCTTGCGATACTTGCGCGGTGATCCAAAGCGAGTTGCCGGTGCTCCGAGAGGTCGTGCTACTCGGCGGTGGCCACGCCCATGTGGCGGTGCTCAAGTCGTTTGGCATGCGGCCGGTGCCCGGGGTGCGCTTGACGGTGATCTCGAAGGATTCGCTCACACCTTACTCAGGGATGTTGCCTGGGTTTATCGCTGGCCATTATCAACTCGAGGAAACCCATCTTGACCTGCGCGCCCTCTGCCAGTTCGCCGGCGCCCAGTTGTATCAGGCGGAAGCGGTCGGCTTGGATCTCGACCACCGCCGGGTCTTGCTGGCCGATCGGCCGCCGGCCTCGTTTGATTTGCTTTCGATTAACCTCGGTTCTACGCCCAGCCAGCAAGGCGTCCCGGGAGTGCGGGCTCACGCCATTCCCGTCAAACCGATTGCGCGCTTTCTGGCAGGCTGGCAGAGCTTGACCCGCCTGCGGGAAGGGACCGCGCGCGGCTCGAAGCTGCGCATCGCGGTCGTGGGCGGTGGAGCAGGTGGAGTTGAGTTATGTCTGGCCACCCGACATCGGCTGCTCACGGAACTGGCGCGCGCGGGCAAATCCGATCAGCTGCCTGAGTATCATCTGGTGACCGACGGTGAAACGATCTTGCCCACACACAATCGCGGAGTGCAGGCACGGTTCGCGCGCATTCTGCGGGAGCGAGGGGTTCGGGTTCACCTGAAGTTTCGAGTCAAGGAAGTGCAGGCCGGCCGTTTGCTTGGGGACAACCAGGACGCGTTGGAGGCAGACGTCATCTTTTGGGTCACGCACGCTTCTGCGCCTGCCTGGTTGGGTCAGGCCGGCTTGGGCACCAACGAGGATGGGTTCGTGGCGGTGAACGCAGCGCTGCAATCGGTGACACATCCGTTTGTGTTCGCGGCCGGCGACATCGCGGCCGTGGCGGGGTATCCGCGGCCTAAGTCCGGCGTGTTTGCGGTGCGACAGGGCCGGCCTTTAGCGGACAACCTTCGGCGGGCGTTGCAAGGTCTGCCGCTGCGCCCCTTTCGGCCTCAGCGCGCTTTCCTGACTTTGATCAGCACAGGGGATCGGTATGCCGTGGCGTCGCGGAGTGTCTGGTCCTATGAAGGCGCGTGGGTCTGGCGCATGAAGGACTGGATCGATCGCCGTTGGATGCGGCGCTACCAGGAGTTGCCGGAGATGCCCAAAACCGCAAAGCCTGTCGAGGTGCCACCGGTGGTGGCCCCGCTGGAAGTTTTGCGGGAATGGCAGGCCGCGCCGCTGCGCTGCGGGGGGTGCGGCGCGAAAGTCGGCAGCACGATCCTCACGCGGGTTTTGCGCCGGCTGCAACCGCCGCCGATTACCCGGGACGATGTGGTGGTGGGGTTGAGCGCGCCGGACGACGCAGCCGTCTTTCGGGTGCCGGCGGGTCACCTGAGCGTGCAGAGCGTGGATTTTTTCCGTTCGTTTATGCCGGACCCGTATTGCTTTGGGCAGGTGGCCGCCAACCATTGCCTTGGCGATCTGCATGCCATGGGTGCGGAGCCGCAGTCTGCCCTGGCGGTGGCCGTGGCGCCGTTTGCGGCGGAGCGCTGGGTCGAAGAACAACTCCTGCAGCTGTTGTCAGGGGCGGTCTCAGTTTTGAATTCGGAAAATGTCGCTCTGGCCGGCGGGCACACCGCGGAAGGACGAGAATTGGCGTTTGGTCTGGTGGTGAATGGTTTCGCGGATCCGACGCGTTTGTTGCGCAAAGGTGGCCTGCGCGCGGGTGATCAACTCATCCTGACGAAACCGTTGGGCACGGGCTTGCTCTTTGCGGCGGCCATGCGACGGCGTGCTCGCGCCCGTTGGCTCGATGGGGCGCTTGCCTCGATGCTTCGGTCCAACCGCGAAGCCGCCGGCTGTTTTCAGCGCAATGGGACCGCGGGCTGCACGGATATCACCGGGTTCGGCTTGGCCGGGCATCTGGTGGAGATGCTGCAGGCCTCTGGTCAACACGCGGTGTTGCGACTCGCTCAAGTGCCGCTGCTGGCGGGGGCGCTGGAAATCATCCGGGAAGGGATCTTCAGTTCCTTGCAGCCGCAGAACCTGCATCAGCGCCACGCGATTGCCGACGTGGACGCGGCGGCGCGAGACGAAAGGTTTCCGATCTTATTTGATCCGCAAACGGCTGGCGGGCTTTTGGCCGGTGTGCCGGCGGAACGCGCCCAGGCGTGTCTGGCTGAACTTCGCGCGGCCGGTTACGGCGAAGCAGCAATCATCGGTGAAATCCAGCCGCCGCCTGCGGAAGACGCGCCGATGATTCGGATTCTGTCCCACTAACGAGCAGGGCCTCAGACCTGCAAGGCAAGGACGGTTCTTTGCAAGATCGAACGGCCTGGAGTGCCTTGCCGCTCTGAGGCCCTGCCTCGTTAGAGCTATTTCCGAACGTGTTCCGGAAAGTCCTGTTCGTAACGTTTGAGCAGCGCCGGCACGTCGGCCGCCAGGAGATAAATCTTGCCACGGATCTTCTTGTGTTCACCGGGGGCAAGGCCGCCCAGGCGAAAATCGGAGTGCAAACACCGCGCCACACCCTGGAACAGTTCCTGATAAGGTTCCCACGCCGTGGCGAAGATCATCTTTTCGTCCGCGCTGAATGCCCCGATCAACCCATTGCTCGGCACCAGCGGACTGAGCGGACGCGGGTTGACGTCGGTGCGCGGCACGTGGGCTGGACACCACGTCTGGCCGGGGACATAGCGGGCTTTGGTGGCCCAGTTGCGCGTCGGAAGGCGCTCCAGTTTTCCGTCCAGGAACACAAAACAACGGGGCAAATAATCCGTGGCGTTGCCGGCCGTGGCTTCTTTGTAGCCCATAAAGGCGCTCAGCCGAACGCAGGGCTGTGCCCAGTGGGCGCCGCTGCGAGTCGCCGCCGGATTATGGGCCTCCAGCCGAAAATCCACTTCATCATCCCCCGCGGTGATGGTGTGTTCCACGGTCACGCCGTCGGCCAGCGTATCCTTGAGACGCAGAATTTGGCGATCCGGGCTCAGGGAAATGAACTGGTTGTTATGCGCGATGACAGTGTGCTCGACCCAATCCGCCTCCGTGGATCCGGCGCGGCAATAAGCCTCGAGGTAATTGATGCGAATCTCGCCGGGCAACTGCGGGCCGCGGATGATGAGCCATTGATTGGTCCTGGCCAGGGTCAACGTGCCGCTGCGACCGGACGCAGCCGAAGTCTCAGCTGCTTTGGCATCCGAATCGGGGAGCAGACATAAGGGCAACAGGATCAGAAGATGGCCTTCCAGGATGAACTTCCTGATGGCGGCGGCGAGCAGGCGAGTGGTATTCACGAGTTGATAGGAACGCAAACGCCTGCCGATCTGCAAGCCGAAGTGCGGCGCATTTGGATACTGCCTCCGATGCATCAATCGCGAGGTCTTTACTGGCCGGGCTGGGGCTGAATATCGAAGGCGGCGTTAATTGGGCCGGACCATGGCGTGGAAGCCGGTGGACCACCCGTCTGGCGTTGGCCGGGATTATGAGCCCGGGCGATGAGCCGGCTTTTTGCGACGATGGGGATCGGCTTGGCGTAGCGCACGGCGTTCGAGGAAATGCCGCCTTGGGACAGGCGCGGGTCCGAGCCATCGAGCGTATAATAGACGCTGGCTTCCTGGCGGCTGCCGAGCGTGAGGAGCAAGCCGGGAGCGACCAGGCCGCCCTGGTGACTCAGGGTGGGCGGTTGCACCAGTTGCCCGTCGATGAAATCCACGCGGTTCGACAGCCAATTCTTCATCAGCTGAATTTCGCTGCGATAACTTCCACCGCGCGGTTGGAATCCCCACTTTTGGTATTCGCGTGGCTGAGCTTCGCGCAATTCTCCGGCCATGCGATCAATGACTTCATATTGGTGCGCGAGCGAGAAGTGGGTGCGGCGCAGTTCCTGCCAGCGGTCCACCCATTGTTGCCAGAAATCCGGATCGCGGAACAGCCGCGGCCACCAGGCGCCGCCAAAGAAAGGGCCTGTGCTCCACATGCGCGGATTTTCGTCGCGGCCGTCGGTCGAGCCGAGCGCGCGATCAAAATCCCAGTGCGGACCGAACATAATCTTTCCGTTCCGCGGCTTATAGAAATAGGTGCTGAGCACGAGGGCATCGACGTTGCCGCTGAGCACTTCCAGGACATGGAAATCGATGGCCGCGTTGACATCGAGGTACGCGCGGTAACCAGCGGTGGGATCTTTCCAACGGGCGCTATGCAGGGCCCGATCAAAGTCATTCAAGAAACTACTGAGATACTCGCGCTGCGCGTTGCGTTGGGGGATAACGATGGTCTGTTCCTTCGGTTCCACGTAAACCAAGCCGGCTCCCCCCGCCGACAAACCTTCCTCACCCGGCCCTAAACGGTCGAACTTCAACAGGTACCCGCCCGTGACCTGGGGCGGTTTCAAGTCCTCCGGCCCCAGCCGATCGATGTCCACGCGGTTTTTCCCGATCTTGATCTTTTCTTCCAGCACGTAGACGCCGTTGTAATACGTCTCGCGCACCCGCCCGGCGCCGTGGACCAGGAACACTTCCACAAATCGCGTGCGTGGCGAATAACGGCCCAGGTCCCGGCTCAATTGGTGGACGAACGGGTTATGGATCAAGACCGGGTCATAAGCGTTGGGTGCATAGAGGATCCAGTCCGAATCCGCCGGCAGGCCCGGAATGGCCAAAGGACGGCCCTGGTTGAATTCATCGACGAATTCGAGCGCAAATCCCTGCTGAGGCATGCCGGCGGAAGTGGAGCCACGCACGCGGAAGGCGGCGCGCGTGGTCAAGGCGGGCGGATTGGTAAGCCAACTGCGTCCGTGCGCCGGTTCCTGCCAGGAAAAATGAGTGAAAGTGGTGTGTGCCGAGACGGGCAACTCCCGTCCGAACGTGTCGAGGATTAGAATGGGCAGGGTGGAGCTGAAGTTCAGCGCATTGGTGAAGAGCTTCAGATACGCTTCGCTATGCGGCGGACCGGGCAGCAACCCGTCCTGATAAGCGCGGGCCCGCAGATGCATGGTGTTGGTGACCCGCAAGGGCCCTTCGTAGACCTTCGAAACGCTCGTCGGCAACGTGCCGTCCAGCGTGTAGCGGATGACGGCGTTGTTCGACCCGCAGCTCAGCTGCAGGTTGAATGGTTCGGTGAAATTGCCGCTGGCGCGGGAAAAGTTCACGGCGGGCGCAAACTCGGCCCCGCTGCTGCTGTTGTGACGGCCCGGGCTCGGACGCAAGAATCGTCCGCGGATGGTCGGTTCGCCCACTACGCTGCCGAAGGAAACATCAGGAGCTTGCTTGGGATAGGCCGGCGCGAACTCCGAGACGATGTTGGTCGCGCGGTTGACCAGCGCCAGATAACCGCCAGCCGGGTTGAGCCGGAAATTCGTGTGCAGATGGGCCAGGTCCGTGAGGCGATTTTTGCCGGAAGCGAAAATCACCATGTGCTTGTCCGGGAGCAACGTCACCGCCGGGAAACGCCACTTGGTCAGGTGCGCGCGGTTATCGGTCAGGAACCAGCCGCCGAGGTCGACCGGGACAGTGCCGGTTTGGTGAATTTCAATCCAGGGCGAGTAATTGCCGTCGTCGTCCTTTAAGCCGTGCGCGTTTTCGGCCAGGAATTCGGAGATATAGATCGAACTGGCGGCCTCGGCTGCACTCGCGGTGCGCCCCGCGCCTGTGCCAAGGCAGGCGCTTGCGGCCAGGACAATACATCGCCCCAGCCACGACCTCAGCGCCCTGAGGTTCTGGCCCTGACTGAGTTGACCCTTCCGAAACACAACAACACTAAAGCACCGTCACGAGCACGTAATTCCGTTTGCCTTTGCGCAGCAGCAAGTGGCGGTCGAACAGACGTTCGGCGAGCCCGACAGGGCGCTGGGGGTTCGCTTCGCGCACATTATTCAAATAAATGCCGCCGCCTTCGATGTCTTTCCGGGCTTGCCCTTTGCTTGAGCTCAGCCCGGACTGAACCAACAATTCCACCAAAGACAAACCTGCTCCAGCAAAACCTTGGGCGTCGAGTTGTTTGGCGGGAATCTCGCCCGCGATTTCGCTGAAGGTGGCTTCGGAGATGCCCGCCAGGTCGCCGCCGAACAACACTTCGCTGGCTCGCACCGCCTCGAGCGTGGCGGCCTGGCCATGAACCAGGTCCGTCATGGCCCGGCCCAAGGCGCGATGCGCTTCGCGTGCACCGGGGTTTTCCGCGTGCTTCTTTTCCAGCGCGTCAATTTCGTCGCGCGTGAGAAAAGTGAAATACTTGAGATACTGGGTCACGTCGCGATCATCGGAGTTCACCCAGAACTGATAAAATCGATAGACACTGGTGCGCCGGCTGTCGAGCCAGACGGTGCCGGACTCGGTTTTGCCGAACTTGGAACCGTCCGCCTTCGTGATGAGCGGTTGGACCAGTCCGAAAGCGGTGCGACCGAGCTTGCGCCGGCACAGATCGATGCCGGCCGTGATGTTACCCCACTGATCGCTGCCCCCGACCTGCAACTCGCACCCATAGATCTGGCACAGGTGATAAAAGTCGAAAGCCTGCAGCAACATATAACTGAATTCCGTGTAGCTGATGCCCACCTCCCGATCCTCCATCCGGGCCCGCACGCTTTCCTTGGCCACCATCATGTTGACCGTGAAATGTTTCCCGATCTCGCGCAGGAACTCCAGATAGGTTACCGGCGCCGTCCAATCCGCGTTGTCCACCACTCGCGCCGGATTGGTTTTGCACTCGAAATCCAGCCAGCGCCGAAGTTGTTCCTTCTCGTTGGCGATATTGGCCTGCAAAACGTCCTTGCTCATAAGCTGGCGCTCCGCCGCCTTGCCGCTCGGATCGCCAATGGCACCCGTCGCCCCCCCCGCCACTGCGATCGGATGATGCCCAAACAACTGAAAACGGCGCAGCACCAACAAGGGAACGAGGTTGCCCAGATGCAGGCTGTCCGCCGTTGGATCAAACCCGGCATATAGCGTAATGGGCCCCGCCTGCAGGCGCTTGGTTAATTCCGCTGCATCGGTGCAGTCCTTCACCAGGCCGCGCCATTGCAGTTCCTCGTAGATGTTCATCGGCCGGGCAGGGTAACGCACTGCGGGCCAGATTGCCAGCGTTGGCCGCACCCACCGCACCCACCTGATTGGAAGTGGTTGAGGTTTTCCAGACCCGTGGTTTGTCCGAATCGCATGAGCCTGTCGCGCTCCACAGGCCCGCGCCAGCGCGACAGCACGTGTTTAGCGCGATATCCGTGTGCTTTGTCGGCCATCTTCGTCGGCCGTCTTTGTCGAGGCCGCGCAACGAAATATGCGGTGCAATCGACAAAGATTGCCGAAAAGGCTTCCGACAAGGGCCCATTCCTGATCGCCACCCTAAACACGTATGCGCGACAGGCGCCACCTTCTCAGCCACTTCCAATCACACCCGGCGCCGCCCTGGAATAAGGCTTCCACGTTTCATGTAATTGTGAGATTGATGAGAAAGTGGCGATGACGTTTACAGGGCTATTTGACGGTGTGAGGAAGATGCATTCTCCAACGGACGTCCCCGACTTTGCTCCTGGACAACATCATCCGGCTCGATCTGGCCACCCATAGAATTTGTGGCCAGCACCACAATTAGAACTTTCAACAACTGGACTCCTGCCGGACATCTGCTGGAAGCAAACCTACAACCTACAAGGCTACCCTAGCAACAGGGCGCCCGATGGTTGTTAGCCTGGTGCGAGAGGACTTCGAGGTGCCGCTCCTCTTGAACCCAACTTGAACGGCCACCATTAAATCTCATGAAAAGCCCAACATTCATCGGCCTTATCTCGATCTGGCTGGCGTTCAGTGCCCGCGCGGCATCGGTGCTGTCTCCGGTTGTAAGCCCTTCGAGTGGGAGTGCCGGGCCTTTCGTCCCTGCTGCCGATGCGTTCCCCTCTGTGCGTTATCAGCAGGTTTATGGTTCAGGTGATTTTACGCGCGTGGGTGGTCCCTTTCTAATCACCGAGATACGATTTTCTGAAGCCGTGGGGAGCGTGCACATTGATGCCAACCTGCCGAATGTTCGCATCGAACTTTCCACGACTGGCCGGAATCCAGACGGGTTGAGCAGTACGTTTGCTGACAATGTGGGATCCGATAGCAGGATGGTTTTCTCTGGGCCACTGCACTTCTATGACAGAGGTCTGGGGGCTTTTGATATCAGGATTCCGTTGCAGACTCCGTTCGCGTACGACCCTCGGGCTGGAAATCTGTTAATGGATGTGCGGAACTTCCAGGTCGTACCGATTCTAGATATTCCAAGGTACATGGATGCAGCGGACATTGTCGGCGACACTGTGTCGAGTGTGTACGCACCAGACGTGAACTCATCCACTGCCACGCAGATCGACAGTTTGGGATTATGGACTCTCTTTGAAGTGATCCCGGTGCCTGAGCCAAGCACATGGGCCATTTTGTTGCTAGGGATCGGCGCCGCGCTTGTCGGCGCACGAACAAGAGGGCGAGCATAACAATAATAGTTAAGGATCAGCCAAAGGACCAAGGATGGCACTACACATGCTCTGCTGCTCGATCCCGCTCCGTTTGAGGTGTGGATCGCGAAAAGGACAGATGGCATCGCCGGATCGGTAACATTTAACGATCCCTGGGACGGCAGCACGACCACTCGACTGGACAGTATCCTAAGCCAACTGCCCGGAAACGCGCCGATGATGATCCATCTGGGTCCGGGTACTTTTACAACCAAAGGTTATACGGACGACCCTACCGTCACGCCGGGCTGGGAGATCAAAGCCGGTCTCAAGATCGTGGGTGCGGGAATTGGTGTGACGACCCTCACGCTGGCTCCGGCCAGCCCGGCGGTGCCTGCACAATTCTTTGCCGTGGGACACCGCCTGCTCACCGCAACGCCGACCTTCAATCCTGTGGACCTGTGCGAGGTGTCCGACTCAATTCGATTCGGCAGTGCTCACACTGATCGGAGCCCGTTTGGTGACCAACTGGTCCACCAGCGGCGCACGAGCTGTCTTCCTGACCAATGGCGCTACTTCTGGGGCTGCGCCGTTGAAGTTGGTATGGTGTGTTCTGCTTGGCAAAGCTGGGTCCAGCACTGCCTCGATTGACGCCGCCGGCCCTGGTCGCCTAGTCGGTTTGTATGGCAAAAACGTTGCCAACATGGCCGAAAACGCGACGAACATCACTTTCCAGATTTCCACGCCATTGAAGAACGATGGTAATGTAATTTGAGTTTTGGAAGGTATCGATCGCCCGTACATCGGGCACCGGCACTCCCGCCTTCGCCTGATGCTACGGGCGTGGCAAGCCGCACTGGAATGCGCCTACCGCTCCGCCAGTTTCAGCTCGCGTTGGCTTGGCTGACCGTCCACCTGGACCACTACCGATTGCTCACGAATCTCGATACAGCGAACTTTCACATCGCCGTCACCGAGCTTGACGCGGGCCGCCTCGCCTGCGGTGAGTGTTTGATTATTGATCAGCGCGAAGCGACGGCCGGCCGTTCCGGAGATGTTTTTGAGTACCAGATCGCTGTAACGCGGCGGCGGCGCCGTCGGCGCCCCGTTGAACATGGGCGCCGGCGCCGGATCGGCTGTGGCTGGCGTGGCGACTTTGCGTTGACCCTGTGCCGCGCGGCCCGAATGTACATACTTATCCAACGTGTTGAGAAATTCCCGCGCGCCGCTGCCGTCGTAATGAGGACGCACGACCTCCTGTCCGCGTGGATCGACCAGGATCATTGTGGGGTAATAGCGAATGTTATAGGCCTTCGACAGTTCCGCGTTGGCCTGTTTTTGTGTCGCCGGGAGGACATGATAACGCGGAAAATCCAACTCGAGCAGGACCAAGTTGGCGTCCGCATACACCGCAAACTCGGGGCTGCTGAGCACCTCGCGCTTCAGATTCTTACAAGCCGGACACCAATCAGAGCCGGTGAACAGCATGAGCATGGGTTTATTTTCAGCGGCCATGCGCAGCTTGGCGGACCCGAGATCGGTTAACCAAGCAGCGTGGAGACCGGGACCTAGGCTGAGAAATGTCAACCAGACAACAACATGAGCCAGCATTCGCATAAGAAACGGGCGTCCCCGGGCTTCCGGAGCGCGTACAGTACATCGGCCCGCCTGGGTGCCGTCTTAAGCTGGCCCCAAAGAACTCAAAGAACCTGGAGCGGCAAAAGCCGCAACCAAATTCCAAATTCGAACCTCCGTGCCCTGTGGTGCCCCCACGCTATTGGCTACAGGTTGGATTCACCACGGAGGTCACAGAGGTGCACAGAGGTCCCGCTTCTATTCCGATCCAAATCGCGGTCTGAAATTCGTCTCGCAAATGAAAGATGCCTTCTTTAGCTGGTACATGAGTCTCGGGGATAGGATTCTTCGAAATCGTCCGGCAGGGTTAGTCAGTTCCCATGGCGTGATCGCCTATAACGCTGCTTGCTGCATGTATTGAAACCTCAACCTCTGTGTTCCTGCCCTCTATGGTTAATCCAGGCTCAAGCCCGCCGGCCCCGCCCACGCTATTGGCTTCGTGGTACCCCCCATGCCCTTCAGATGACGCTGACCTCGTTTCGGTCCGCGGGCGGCGTTTTTGCGTCGATCGCAGCGTGTTTCGGTCGGGGGCAAGCCGAATTGGTCGGCGGGAAGAACTTTTGTGTCGATCGCGGCTGCGATGAGAGCGTTGCAATCGTTTTTGGACTGTTCGCAACGCATTTGCGTTGCGGGCAACTCCATTCTCAGGTGTCAGCGGTCACGCAGGGGAGCTGAGAGGTGGCAAGGGAATTGGGGCAAGGGAATTTCCGGAACCGGCATGGTGCATCGAGAAATGGGGTTCTTGAATAGAAGCTAAAGGAGCCGCCATTCCCATGCCCCCAATTCCCTTGCCCAACCGGGAGATTTGTGATGCGCGCTAAGTCCTGCGGCTGAGTCGCAATTCCCGTTTCTCCTTTTGGCCATTGATGGAGATGAGCACGGAAGTGCCGCGGATCTCGAGGCATTGAACGCGCACGGCGCCGTCGGCGAGTTTTAAAGTGGCAGATTCGCCGGCGGCAAAGGCGTAGTCATTAATCACGGCGCGCCGACGTTGTTTGGAGCCGGTGATGCGGTTCAAGGTAAGTCCTGGGGGATGCGCTACGGCGTTGGTGCTTTCGGCCGGTTTGTTTGGCGCAGCCGCGAGGGCCGCTGCTGTTTCCCGGGCCAAAGCGGCTTGTCGGAGCCGCCCGAGTTCGGCCAAGAACGGTTTCACGCCACCCTGGGCATAGTTCACGTTGCCGAGTCGTTTGCCTTGGGCATCCAGCAGGACCAACGTCGGAAAACCTTGCACCTGAAATTGCTCGGCCACGTGCTGGTTGGTCGACTGAATCCCCGGCGCCACCGGTTTATGTTTGGGGAAATCGATGGTAAGCAGCACGAGATTGGTGCGGGCATAGGAGTCGAAGTCGGCTTTGGCAAACACTTCCTTGCGCAATTTCATGCACCAACCGCACCAATCGGACCCGCTGAAGTGGATCAACACCGCTTTGTTTTCCGCCTGTGCTTTGGCCTGGGCCGTCGGCAGGTCGGTCAGCCACGGCTCACCGGCGCGCAAACGGTTCGAAAGTGGGGCCAGCAGTGCAACGCAAAGTAGGAACAGGAACAGACGGCGGAACACCATGGCGGCCTCAAAAGAAATTGAAATTGTTGTGGGACTTACCGCCGGCACTGAGGCAGGCAAGCGGACTTGAAGGAAGGCTGTTCTTGAAATTGGCGCGCCGACGGCTCATCTCATGCCTCGCCAATGAGCCCGGCGTTGCCGCCCGAAGGAATCCCGACCCCCTGCCAAAGCCAGAAAAGCACCAGCGAGAGGCACGGAATCCAGGAGTCGGGCACGGATCCTGCCATAATCTAGATATCGGATTTCGCGGTAGACCCTTTAGTAAAAGCAGTTGGCTAAACCAAGCAAAACGGGCGCGCAAATTCATTGAATGCGCTTTCAGTCAACAAGAAGAAGGCCCCCGAGGAAATACAAAGTTGTTTAAAGTTGTTCACATTCAGCGCTGCCGGGAGGAGCGCGCCGATAATTGCCACTGCTCGTCAAAAAACCCCGCCGTCGCCACTTCCCCGGGCCAGCGCGAGTTCGCCGGGGTGCTCACGTTCAGCACCGCATAATCCGGCAGCTTCGGAACCTGCCGGGCGTTGTTCAGATAGTCGTATTCCCGGAAGGTGAATCCGCTGTTGAGCACGACATACTTTCGCGGGTTCAAAGGGTTCGGATAGATCATCACCGGCACATGTTGCGCCGCCGGAAACGTTTCCTTGCCGACCCGCACTTCCTTCTTATCCCATTGAATCGGCAGTTTATCTGCGATCCGTTTCAAGAGCTGGTTGCTGGCCGGGTCTCCCCACAACACCAAGTGATGCGCCGCGATATCGGCGTCGTTGACATCGGCGTCGTTCTTGAGTCGCGCCAATCCACGAAAATGTTGCCGCCAATGATTGGTGGCGTGCGCCAGTTCGCTTTCCACCCAAGCGCCCACGGCGGCGCTGGCCGCTGGGCCCGTTGGCCGCACCACGAGAAAGGAGTCCATGAACGCATCGTCAATGGGGCCCTGCAGATCATGCCGCTTTCGGAGCTTGGAGTAATCGTCCGCTTCCTCCTCCACCGATTCCCAGCGGCTCCCCACCTTGCGGAACCGCGCTGTCCAGGAGCGGTCCGATCGCACCCGCGCGGAAGACGGCTTCGAGCCGTCGATAAAAACCCGGGTCGGGCGCACCTCATCCAGCGGGCATTCGCCTGGACCGAAGACGAGCGTCAACGCACTCACGTTGCGCGTGCTGACGCGAACCGAGTTGTCGCTTGTCCCAATATCGGCGTCGACGAAGGCCTTCTCCCAGTGTTGTTCGAGCCCATTCGCCACCACCCAGCTCATCCGGTTATATTTGAGGGTCCAGGTCACAAACCGAACTCGCGGCGGAACGGCTTGACTGCCTCGCTCCACAATGGCGTCGATCCTCTTGTTGATTTCGACCTTGGCATCGGGATGATAGCTGTGGGCAGTCTTGGGGCCGATGATGTGAACCAGGTCCAATCCTTCGCGAGCCATCGCGGTGCTCATGACGTCCGCCGCTTGCTTCTGTTTGTCCACCTCGCCGCTATAAGCCACCGTCGGACAATGAAACAGGTTCAGCGCCCAATCCGTGCAATCGTAGAGGTGCCATAGCTTTTGCTCATACCAAGCCGGCTTGAGTTTCTCGCTATGAAATACCTTGAGGAATTCGGGTGTCTCGGCAAATCCCGCCCCTGGAGCGGCGGCCGCCCAACGCCATGCGTGATGAACCGCCATGTGCCAGCAGGCCGCGCCCCCCAGGGAAAAGCCGCGCACCACCAAACGCCTTTGATCGATGGGATAATGGCGCGCCGCATGATCCAGCGCTTCGAAAACGTCCGTTTCACCCGCGAACTTGTTCCCGTTACAAAATCGTCCGTAGCTGTGGAGCACAAATGCGTGGCGCGGCGTGAACTCGCCGGCGGACGCCTCGCGGCCTTGGATGAACGACAGTTCAGTCAGGTTTTCGCCCCGACCATGAAACCAAAAGTCAAGCCGATACGGCACGGGCGATTCAGGTCGAAAAGAACTGGGTACAACTAAACCATACGGTTGCACGGACCCATCGATTTTCGAAAGATAACCGCGCACCACCAAACCCGTGGCGCTGATCCAAGCGGGTTTGCCTTGCCGAAGTTCTTCGAGCCGATCCGATCCGTGCTGAAGCAGACGACGCGCGACCGACAACTCGTTGGTCTTATAGATCTCATCGTAAGCCACTGCCCATAGCACCGCCTTCTGGTAAACCTGAACGTCAGGCAGCAAGTCCAGCAGCGGCGCGCGCCCTTTCAGTTCCTGGCGGACGGTCTCGATCCGATCGCCTAACTCCGCCGCGCTCGCCAACAGTTGGGCGCGCTCCTGGTCTTCCACCTTCAAACCCGGCGGCGGAACCGGACGCACTTTGTCGGGCAGATTGTCGCTCGGCCCGTCGGCCCGCATCGAAGGTGTTGCCGAAAGACAGATGCTAATGGAAAGCAGACCGGACAAAAACCGTGTGGGGCGCATGCGAGAGTAAGTAGAGGAAATGCCGCCGGTGAGGCAAGCACAGTCCAATGCGGAATGCGTGATGCGGAGTGCGGAATGCGGAAGCAAAAGCGGAAAGCGGAAAGCGGAAAACGGAAAGGGCTTTCCACTTCCCGGTGCGCACTGCCGGATGGGCCTTTGGTATTAGTAGTTCCACATACATAGAATTAGCAAAAGTTGCTCATCGCAAATCTTGAAACCCAGTGTTGCCAGGCTTACACATTGGACTACAGTCACTTACCGTTTATGACGACGAAAAGGTGGGGAGTGAATAGCCGATGTCCGTCCACAGTCGATGGTGCGTGCGTTTAACGGATGACTTGAAAGTGTTCAAGACCGTGTCAAGCTCCAGTAGCCAAACGCCTTTGATGTTATGAAGAAGAATCTGGAAGTGGTTGCTCTAGGGTTGGGTTTGTTGAGTTTAGCTTTTGGTGCAGGTTGTCACGAACAGGAGGTAACAGCAGCGGAAGTTCCGACCTTCCTGCAGGTGGAAGCCCCCAAGAAGGCCGACGCCGACGCCCACGCCTCTGGCGCCAAAGCGGACGAGCCCGCCGCCACCCCGAACGCCAACGCTCAGCCCGCGGGTCCACAGGCCGCTCAACCTCCCGCGCCTGCGCCCGCCCCAGGCCCCGTCATCGCCGCCGCGCAAATCGGCAAGCCGCCCACCAACCTTCCGCCTGCCGCCGTGATGCCGGACGATCTGAAGACTTCTCCAGCTTTGACCGAATTGATCCGGCTCTTGCAGGGCGGGGTGAGCGAGGAAGTTTTGATGGCCTACATCACGAATTCGACCGAACCCTTTTACATCGGGGCCGATGAGATTCTGTTCCTGCATGACCTGGGCACGCCGACGCCAATTATCACGACGCTGATCCAACGTGATTCTGCCCCGGATATGGTTGCGAAGAAGCACTTCGCGGCCGCGGTGCAACCGTTGCCTCCGGGCATGACCCAGACGACTCCTGCCGCGAACATCTATGCGGCAAACACTCCCGCGCCAGCTCCGGCGCCCACTCCACCGGAACCGACGCCGGTGAATCCGCCGGTGGCTGAGCCGGCCCCGCCCACCGAAGGCGTGGTTTACGGTCCTGAGCCGGAGCCGGTAAACGTTAACTATTTCTATTCGGAACTGGCTCCTTACGGTGCGTGGGTGGGTGTATCGGGTTATGGTCATTGTTGGCGGCCGACGGTTGCAGTCTGGAATGCATCCTGGCGACCTTATGGGGATTGCGGCCGCTGGTTGTGGACCGACGCCGGTTGGTATTGGTATTCGGATTATTCCTGGGGCTGGGCGCCGTTCCATTATGGGCGCTGGGCTTGCCCGGCTGGAGTTGGTTGGGTTTGGGTGCCTGACACTTGCTGGGGTCCGTCGTGGGTGAGCTGGCGTTATTCCTCAGCGTACTGCGGTTGGGCCCCGCTTCCGCCCTCAGCTTGTTGGGTGTCCGGCGTTGGTTTCTGCCACAACAACGTCGCGGTCGGGTTCGGCTTTGAGTTCGGGCTGCACAGTTCTGATTATGTCTTCGTTTCCAGCGGCGCACTCACCTCGCATCATCCGACTTATTTGTCCTCCAGCCATGCGACGTCGGTCTTTAAGGACACGACGGTGGCGAACAATTACGTGACTGTGAACAACACCAAGGTGGTAAACAAAGGTGTCGGGTTCGAGCGCATCGCGCACGCGACCCGGGGCAACGTCCGGCAAGTAGCTCTTAAAGACACAACGGATGTTCGCAGCACGACGCCTCGCCGCGAAACGCTGGACCCGGATGGGAAGACGCTCAATTTGTCACGGCCGCCGCTTACGGCTTCCGCCTCCCCCGGTTCTTCCGCTATGCCCAGTGCCACTAAAGGGGCGCCCACGCACGTCAACGTCCATCCGCGGGCCGATCGCAATGTGGCCAGTCTTGCTCCCAATACTGCTTCGTCCAGCTCGGGTTCGGATTCGCTCCAATCCTCGAGTTTCACCGGCACGGTGACTCCGCGTGGCACGTACCTGAGTCCGAGAATCAGCTCCAGTCCGGCCGTGAAACCTTCCACGGTGACCATCCCAACAACCGCCAAGCCGGACCTGAACTCCGCCCCGGGGAATTCCCCCGCGCCCAGAAACGGTGTTCCGATTCGAGGCGGCTATACTCGTGGCGGACGTCCGGACGCGCCGGTGGTTGGCGGGAACACGGTTGATAATCCGAACACTAGCCCCGGGCGTTCGGAATCTGCCCCCTCCCCCTACTATTCTCAACCGGGCCCGGTTCGAGGAAATCCTGGGCCGGTGCGGCCCGGTCCTTCGGGAGGCGCGTCTGCTTACGGTGCGCCGAGTGTGAACCATGCGGCGCCTTCCGTGCGTCCGTCCATTTCTTCACCGCGGGTTGAGGCATACCGTGCGCCGGCTCCCGCTCCGGCTGCTCCGGCTCCCGCCGCCCCGGCCGCGCGCTCCGCTCCGGCTCCAGCGGCTGCGCCGTCTTCCGGCGGCCGTTCTGGCGGGGTCGGAACTGATGGTGGCGGCGGACGCGGGAGTCGCTAGCGGGAGGCCAAGATCCCCTTGCGGCAAGAACACCAGCTATTTGTGAGGCGCATCGCTAGCTTGCCTCTCGACGGGTTCTGCCTACCATGCCCAGCGCCGACAGGCCATGGGCATCACACGCCGACAATTTGAGCAGCTGCAAGAACGGGCTAGCGGGATCCGGCGCCAGCCGGAGGCACTTCTAATCTCGGCCCAGACCCATCGAGCTCCGACGAGTCATCGGGTGGTCTTGGGCATCGACCCTTCCTTGCGTGGGACGGGCTACGGAATTATCCGCTGGGAACGGCCGCGTCCGCAGTTGTTGGCGCAGGGGACGATCAAAACGCCATCTGGCTGGGCGCGTTCCCGGTGTTTGCTTTATATCAGCCAGACGTTGCGGCAAGTGCTGCAAGAACATCGGCCGACGGTCTGTGCCATTGAAGCGCTGTTTTATGCGCAGAACCTGCAAACGGCCCTGATCATGGGCGAGGCGCGCGGAGCCAGCCTGGTGGCGGCGGCTGAAGCCGGCGTGGAGATTTACGAAATCGCACCGCGCAAAGTGAAACAAGCCATCGTCGGCTACGGAGCCGCGCAAAAAACGGCGGTGGCCCGCATGGTGCAGCGGATGTTGCACCTGGCTGAGTTGCCCGCTCCCGATGCGGCGGACGCGCTGGCTCTGGCGCTGACGTTTGCTCAGGAAACTGGCCGTTATAACCTCTCCAGGCCGCGGCCGCTCTGAGGGCGTTTCCTTTCAATGATCACATTCCTGCGAGGCAAACTGATTGAAGCCCTGCCCACCCAAACGACCGTTGAAGTCGGAGGCGTTGGTTATGAGGTGCTCATTCCCCTTTCGTCCTTTGACAAACTCCCGGCCGTGGGCTCGGAAGTGCATCTGTTCACCCATTTGGTGGTCCGGGAGGATGCTCACACCCTCTACGGGTTCAGCACCGTCGCAGAACGGCAACTTTTCCGGCTGCTGATTGGAACGGTCAGCGGCATTGGACCAAAGATCGCCCTCAGCGTGTTAAGCGGCATGAGCGTGACGGCCTTGCGCGGCGCCGTCGCGCAGGGCGATGTCAAAGCGCTTGCCCAAATCTCCGGAGTTGGCAAGAAGACGGCCGAACGAATCGTGGTCGAGCTGAAGGACAAGATCGGACCGGCGGCAGCCTGGGAGGCGAGCAGCACCCAACGGGCCGCCGGCGACACCGAGCAACGCTTGAACGACGTCGTCCTGGCCCTCGTGGCTCTGGGGCTAAAGCAGGCGGAGGCTCAGGAAGCGGCTCGCGCTGTCCAGGCCGTCCTGGGCCCCAAAGCCACCGTGGAAGAGTTGGTCCGCGCGAGTTTGAAACGAAAAAGCTGATGTGGCTGGCCGATCGCATGCACACCACCCACGGCTCACGACCTCCCGCCAGCGGTGTGGTGGTACCGCATCAGCCGAGGTGGTATCAGCGTCTGGCGGCCTGGCTCATTTACGCCGTGGTGCGTTCCGTGTCGTCGACCATCCGTTATGAGTATCGCGACCGCACCAACTTGCTTCAGGTGGATAAGGAGCAGCCGGTGGTTTGGTGTATCTGGCATAACCGTCTGGCTCTCTGCCTGGAGATTTATCAGCGCATTCAACGGCGCGTCGGGCGTCAACGCCAAATGGCCGCCATGGTCAGCGCCAGCAAGGATGGCGGCTTGCTCGCGGGTGTGCTCGAAAAATTCGGCGTCCAGCCCGTACGCGGCTCGACCAGCCGCCGCGGGCGTCAAGCGTTGCTGGAACTGACGACCTGGGCTGACCGTGGTTATGATCTTGCCCTTACGCCGGACGGGCCGCGGGGCCCTTGCTACGAGGTGCAGGACGGGGTGACTTCGGTGGCCCAGGTGACGGGCCTTCCGATTATCCCCGTCACGTATTGGCTCTCGTGGAAGATTCGTTTGGGGAGCTGGGACCGTTTTCAGATCCCGCTGCCCTTCACCAAATGTGTGGTCGATTTTGGCGTGCCGCTGCGCGTTCCTCGCGAAGCTTCGGATGAAGCGCGAGAAGAAGCCCGCGGTCGATTGGAAGCCGAACTGCGCGCGGCGACGGTGGATTGAGGAGGTGGGACAGAGTGAGCCCCTTCGACAAGCTCAGGGCAGGCTTCCTGACGTCGGCTGCTACAGTTCGTGAATCGTCTCATTTCGCCGCCGGAGGCGGGAACGTTTTCCGGTAATATTCGTAGCGGGAGGTTACGGAGCGCACGTACCGGCGGGTGGAAGGAAAATCCATCTGTTGCAGGAACTCCGCGCTGTTAGTGGTAGCGGCTCCCTTGCGCCAGCGGGCGACATGACTCGGGCCGGCGTTATAAGCCGCCAAGGCATAAGGCAGCGAATTATCCGAATCCTGGTAGCGCAGCAGCAGGCGCTTGAGATACCACGTGCCGCAGAGGGTGTTATTACCCGGGTCGTATAGATGGTGACGTGTGAAGAATCCAATCTTTTCGGCGGTCGCCCAGTCCTTGGCCGCGGCTTCGCGGATCTGCATCAAGCCGATTTCTCCGCTGCCGCCGCGAGCGCGCGGATTAAACCAGCTTTCCCGCCAAACCACGGCCTTGATCAGCGCCGGGTCGACTCCATAACGCGCGCCCGCGGCCAGGATGACTTTATCCTGGCTGTGTTCGCGGAAGACGCGCCAGCGTTCGATGAACGTGACCAACCCTCCCAGGATGATGATCGCAAACAACCACCATTTATAGCGCTGAGCCAGTTTGATCATGCCTCGCGAACCGGGGCGAGCCATTCGCCGCCGAGGGCCGGCTTATCAATCCGCCTCACATTCGGTCAGCAGCTTCTGGTAAGTGGTCCGGGCGTGCGCGTAAGCTTCGCGGGCTTGTTCCATCTCATCCGCCTTGATAAATCGCTCCTTTTGCGCCCAGCAATTTTCCACTCCTTTCAGACACCATTCGACACTGCGACGGCTGGCGCGGATCGGTTTGCCGCCGACCAGGACGAAGATGGGGTTGGTGTGCGAGGAGGGCAAAATCCGCATCGCCACCCAG
This sequence comes from Verrucomicrobiia bacterium, assembly GCA_035577805.1. GTDB lineage: Bacteria > Verrucomicrobiota > Verrucomicrobiia > Limisphaerales > JADJPG01 > DATLUX01. The sequence goes on along the minus strand of DATLUX010000315.1, from coordinate 31,737 downwards.
CTGCTGCGCGGGATTTCCACTTCGAAGGCGACATCCTGCAATGTTCCATCGGCCACGATATATTTGCGGGCCACGAGAACGCCGTTCGCCAGCAACTCCAGCGGCACTTCCCGGCTTGATCCCAGGCGCGCCCGTTCGATGTCCCAATAGGGTTTCTCGTCAGCCCGCAATTGCGGCAATCGCGGATCGGCCTGCTCATTTAAATGCGCCGCCACTTTTGCCGTCACTTTCACCGAACCCGGTTTGGAGAGCTTGATCTCATCGTTCTTGTCGCCGACTTCCAAACCGTTCACTTTGAAATCCATCAAGTGACTCTTGCCGTCGCTGACGTAATTGCGTCCGTGCCGAATCCCTTCGCACCATTCGTCGTAGTCCAACTTCCCGTCCAAGTGCACGTAGCTGCGGCCCAACCCGACTTTTTCGCCGTAGATGCAGGGGAAATCCGTCTCCCCGCTAATCCGGGTGCGGAACCCCGCATTGAGCGTGTGGTACCAGATGTTGAGTTCCCACGTGTAAGGCGTATCCACGGTCGAAATGAAATCCACCGCTGGAACCAGCTTGCCGTCGGGCCCGGGAATCTGATGAGTGACGTCCACGATGTATTCGTTGGCTCCAATCCCATCGAAAGCGGGCACGGTATAATTGGGAAGGAAATTGCCCGGCACTTTTAGTCCCCACCCGGAATGAGCCGGCCCCACGACCGCGCCCTGTTTTTTCGCCCAACGCAGCGTATTCAGGCAAAGGGTTGGCCAATGTTTGGAAGAATCACCGCCCGGATACATCTGGTCATGCAAACGCAGCAGAACGAGGTGCCCCGAGTTATGGGAGCCGAAGCCCGATACTTCGATGTCATAACGAAGCAAGTACGGATAGCGCGAAACACTGTCGACTTTGCCGCAGAAGAATTGTTTCTGATAATCGAAACAGGGGCCCCAGGTGAGGTTGGCGCCCACCTTCAGGTCTTCCCCAACACAATGCCGGAACATGTCGGGGGCATGCACACCCTCGGTGGGTTTCACATAATGTGCGCAACCGGCGGCGTGGATGTGATGGTCGCCGGACCACCAGCCTGATTTGGACGGGTCGACCCAGCGTTGGACCTGGAAGGCAGCGCCTTTCAGTTCGGGAGTCACCACCAATTCCTGCCGGTTGGGGATAGATTCGGGTCCGCGCGAAAACTCGATCTGGTAGGTGCCTTCCGGCAGACGTAGAATCTCGCCGTCGCTGCGATAAACCTGCGGGTGAAAGGCAAAATCCGGCGCCAACCGTTTGGCTTGAGACGGATAAACGCGTCCCTGCTGGTCGCGAATAAGAAACGAGCCGGTGGTGGGTTGATCATTTTCATCCCGGACCCGCAACAGGAGTGGTTGAGCGGGCGCGCATTGGAACAGCACATCGGCTTCGCTGCGAAAGCCGAGGTCTTGGGTCCCCTGGCCCACGCTGAAACTGAGCTTGCCTTCGCGTTTGCCGGAGTCGCGGCTGTAGATCGAGACGATCCGGTACTCGAGCGCCAGGCCGCTGAGCGTTTCGCGCATCGGTTGTCTGTCGAACATCTCGACATCAAGCCAGCGATCGCCAATCTCCTCCTGCGGCGTTCCATGGAGCCGGCCGGCGTTGGGACTTTCAACTTTCAACCGCGCGGTGGTGCCAGACTCGTTCTGGACTTTGATCAGAAACACCCGCCAGCCTTGTTCGACCAGCTGCGGCTTGGCCGGGCCCTGCATCACCTTGACCCGCATTTCGGGATTGATGTTCACGCCGAACAGGCAGTGATCATCCATGAACTTCTGCAGTTGCTCCGTCTGATTGGACTGCAGGATTTTTTCCAGCGCTTTCTTCTCATCGGGCCGCAGCGGCGACCCGAGATAATCCAGCGCTTCCGCCACGCGCTTGACCTGGGCGGCCAAGGGTTGCCATTCCACGTTGCCGACCGCCGGCAGGGATGTGGCCGAATGCACCGGCAGGGAGGAGAACCACAGAGTCGAAGTGGCGAATACGACTGCCATCCAAGTTGTCCGCCGGCGTCTTATCATAGCGAGTCCTTTCGTGAGGGCCTGGGGGCGCATCCTAACAGGCGTCTGGTCGGTGGCCACCTTTTTTCTGGGCAAGCAGGATCGGTACGCGACAAAGGCAAAGGGGGGATTCCCAACTTGAAGCGGGCTAAAGCCCGCGCTCCGGGGACGGTAAACACGCACCCCCGTTGAGGGGAGCGGGGGCCATGCTTGGGGGAGATTTCCGTTGACAGTGCGCTTCTCGGGCGGTGTCATGTCGCGCATCGCCGTTCCCGTGTTACCTCGCGCTATGATTACATTCCGGGCCCGGCTGTGAACGTTTGTCTGAGCCATGAGTAAGCGTCGCATCAATGTCGCCATTATCGGACTCGGTTTTGGCGCGGAATTCATCCCCATCTACCAGCGGCTTCCTTACGCCAACATGTACGCCATTTGCCAGCGCACGCCCAAAAAGCTGGACACGATTGGCGATGCCTTTGAGGTGGAACACCGTTACACCGATTATCACCAGCTGCTGAAGGATCCGAATATCGATGCCGTGCACATCAATTCGCCGATCCCCGATCACGCCTGGCAATCCATCGCGGCGCTGAAGGCGGGCAAGCATGTGGCCTGCACGGTGCCCATGGCCACCAATATCGACGATTGCAAGAAGATCGTGGATCTCGTCAAGAAGACCGGGCTGACCTACATGATGGCCGAAACGGTGGTGTATGCTCGCGAGTATCTGTTCATGAAGGAACTGCTCGACGCCGGGAAGTTGGGCAAACTGCAGTTCGTCCAGGCCAGCCACCAGCAGGACATGGATGGATGGCCCAATTATTGGCCGGGGCTCCCGCCGATGTGGTATGCCACGCATTGTGTCGGGCCGGTCGCCGGATTGATCGGTCACCCAGCCGAGTACGTGAGTTGCTTCGGTTCCGGCACCATTCGCGAAGAATTGATCAAACATTACGGGTCGCCTTTCGCGGTGGAGACGGCCCACGTCAAGTTCCGGGGCACGGACGTCAGTGCGCGCATCATTCGCAGCCTCTTCGACACGGCCCGCCAGTATCGCGAGAGCATCGACGTGTATGGCAGCAAGGCTTCCGTGGAATGGCCCTTGGTCGAGCATGAACCCCTGGTCATGCACACGGCTAAGCTGCCCGAACCCAAGATTCCCAAGCCCGTCAAAACGCCCGATTACGCGAAACGGCTGCCCAAAGGCATCCAGCGTTTCACCACCAAGGGCGTCTATGACCTGGGCAAAAAAACGCATCTGTCCTTCACCCAAGGCGCCGGCCACGGCGGGTCGCATCCGCATCTGGTCAACGAATTCGTGAGCGCCCTGGTGGAAGAACGGGATCCATTCCCGAACGCGCGGCAGTCCGCTAACTGGACTTGCGTGGGCTTGTGCGCGCACGAATCGGCGCGCAAAGGCGGCGCGATTGTGAAGCTGCCGGGGTTTACGCTGTGAATTTGTTAGAGCATCCACCCAGTATCACCCACTCAATATGAGCAACGTCCAAGTCAGCAATGAAGGCATCGCGCCGAATGCAAAACGTCTGTTATGGGCCGGTTTCATGGCGATCCTTGCCGCCGGGGTCGGGTTTGCCATCCGTGGCGGCATCTTCGACAACTGGGGCGCGGAATACGGCTTTACCGCGACCCAATTGGGAGACATCGGTGGAGCGGGTCTTTCGGGGTTCTGTTTCGGGATCATCATCGGAGGGGTGGTCTGCGACAAGATTGGCTACGGCAAGCTGGTCATCCTGGCGTTTGCGTTGCATGTGCTTTCGGCGGTGGTGACCTTTACGGCTGCGGGGGCCAGCGCCTATCAAAGTCTGTATTGGGGCATGTTTATTTTCGCCTATGCCAACGGGACACTCGAGGCGGTGGCGAATCCTCTGGTGGCGACGCTGTTCCCGCATAATCGCACGCACTTTCTGAACATCCTGCATGCCAGTTGGCCGGCCGGGCTCGTGATCGGCAGCGTTTGCGGCTGGTTCTTGGACGACATGCTTAAACTGAGCTGGCAGCTGCAGCTGGCGCTTTATCTGATCCCCACCTTGATCTACGGGATCATGTTCCTGGGACAGCACATGCCCAAGTCCGAGGCCTCGGAGAAGGGGTTGCGTCTCGGGGAAATGTTCAAGGACGTCGGTGTCCTCGGCGCGTTGATCGTGTGTTATTTGCTTTCGCTGTTTTGCCAGAACGCGCTCGGATTGAGTGCCGCGGTGGGTTATGGCATCTCCGGAGTGCTGCTCATCGCGGTGGCGGTGATCACGCGGGGCTCATTCGGCTCGCTGCTGCTCTTCATGCTGTTCATCACCCACGCCCTGGTGGGTGCGGTCGAACTCGGGACCGATGGCTGGATCCAGAACATCACCGGCAACCTCTTTACGTCGGCGCAGGGCAAATACCTCTTCATGTGGACATCGGCCATCATGTTCAGCTTGCGCTTTTGCGCCAATTTCATCGAAAAACGCCTGGGGTTGTCGCCGGTGGGAATCCTGGTGACGTGCGCGATCCTGGCCTGCGTTGGACTCAATCTGGCCAGCGGCATGACCTCCATTTACGTGGCGTTCCTGGCGCTGGCCGTGTATGCGATCGGGAAGACGTTCTTCTGGCCGACGATGTTGGCGGTGGCTTCGGATCGGTTCCCTCGCACGGGCGCGGTCGCCATCAGCATCATGGGCGGCATCGGCATGCTTTCTGCCGGCATGATCGGATCGCCGGGCTTGGGATATGCGAAGGACCGTTTTGCCAGCGAGGCGCTCGCGCAATCCAGTCCAGCCGCGCTCGCCCAGTTTAAGGCGGATAAGCCCAGCAAATTCCTCTTCTTCTCGGAGACCAGCGCGCTCGACGGCACCAAGCTGGCCGCCGCGCAGAAAGCGGATGCGGAAGCCCGGACACCGGAACAGAAGGCGGTGGTGGAGGCCAGCATCGCGGGCGATCGGAAAACGCTGCGGGCGGATTCCTTCATCCCGGCGGCCATGGCGGCCATTTATCTGGTGCTGTTGATCTACTTCAAAGCCATCGGCGGCTACAAAGCCGTGCACCTGGTCGGGACTTCCGCCCAAGCAGTTAAACCCACCTAACCTTGACCGCGCCGGTATCCAGCGTGGGAGCGGGCCAGCGACGTTTGTTTCTGGCCAGCTTTATCACGCTGATCGCGGCCGGCGCCGGGTTCTCCATCCGCAGCGGCATCCTGGATGATTGGGGACGCGAGTTCGGCTTCACGCAAACGGAGCTGGGTGGTATCACAGGCAGCGGGCTCTGGGGCTTTGGCCTGGCTGTTGTCTTCTTCAGTGTGATCGCCGATCGCGCGGGCTACGGGCGGCTCATGGCGGTCGCGTTTTTCCTGCATCTGCTGTCCGGAATCCTGTTGTTGGGGGCGGGGATGGTTTTCACGCGGTTTGGCAAGGATGCGACCTACAAGCTGCTTTATCTTGGGATGACCTTATTCGCATTGGCCAACGGCACCTGTGAAGCGGTGATCAATCCGTTGGCGGCCACGCTTTATCCAAAGCAGAAGACGCATTACCTGAACATTCTGCATGCGGGCTGGCCGGCGGGCCTCATCTTTGGCGGGCTCCTCTCCTATCTAATGGCCGAGCGGGAGGGACAAGTGGTGGTGCGTTGGGAGATCCAATGGCTGGTGTTCATCGCGCCCGTGCTGCTTTATGGAGTGCTCATGTTGGGCCAGAAGTTTCCGGTTTCCGAAGCGCGCGCCGCTGGGATCTCCTTTGGCGAAATGTTGCGGGAGTTCGCCCAGCCCGTCCTGCTGTGTCTGGTGATTCTGCACGGACTGGTCGGGTACGTCGAGCTGGGCACGGATTCATGGATCGGCAACCTGATGACCAACATCGCCAGCATGAAAGGCATTTTGTTGCTGGTTTACACGTCGACGATCATGTTTGTGCTGCGGTTTTTCGCCGGACCGATCGTCCATCGCATTTCGCCGCTGGGCTTGTTGTTGGGTTGCGCTCTGCTGGCGATGCTGGGGTTGCTTTGGCTTGGTGACGCGCGAGCCGGTATCGGCGTGTTCCTCGCCGCCACAGTTTATGGCGTGGGCAAAACGTTCTTCTGGCCGACCATGCTGGGCGTGGTCTCGGAACGGTTCCCCAAGGGCGGCGCGTTGACCCTCGGTGCGGTGGGCGCCGCCGGCGTGTTTAGCGGTGGTTTTCTCGGCACGCCCGGCATCGGCTACGTGCAGGATTATTACGCCTCGAAGAAGCTGGCGCAGGAAGCGCCGGCCGTTTACCAAACCTACCGGGCGCCCACGGAGAATTCCTTCCTGTTTTTCCCCAAAACCACCGGCTTGGATGGGGCCAAACGCGAGCCGATCCTGGGCAAGCCTGAGACGCAGCTTGCCCCGGACGAAAAATTGGTGCGAGACTCGGTCATCTACGGCGCCCGGATGAGCCTGAAATGGACGGCGCTGGTACCCGCCACCATGGCGTTGGGTTACCTGCTGTTGATTGTTTATTTCAAGGCCCGCGGCGGGTACCGGCAGATTCAGATCAACCCTTCGAGTTGAGTTGAGTTGAGTTGTGTTCATGTGCTTTTGCGGGGTGCCCTTTCAGGGCGAGATGAAGGTGACGTGTCAGCTTACAGGGGGCGCGGCCTTCAGGCCGCTTCATGGTGGGTTGGGCCCCAGCGTAGGAACATACCCGGCGCTCCCTCCGATCCTCAACCGGTTTTTCCTCTTGGTGTTCTTGCTCCCGCTGCTGGCGGTCGCTGTGCGCGCGGCGGACCCGCCGCTGCCCTCCTACGAACCGCGTTACCCCTGGGACACGACTTTGCAGGGGTTAGCCACGGTCGGCGGGGTTCTGCCATTGGATCGCGGTGTGCGCGAATATCCGTTTTCGAAGCCGGGTGACAAACTGGAGCTGAACCCTGGTTTTGCAGTGACACTGGGAACGGGCGGCCAGCTGCAGCGCTGGCTTCGTTTGGAGCTGGAGACAGGCGTGATCGGCAGCGAAATCCATCGGATCGGAGATGATCGTCCTGATGGTTACCTGGCGCATTTCCCGGTCCTCTTGAATACGATCTTCATGTACGACTCGCCGAAAACTCCATGGGTTCCTTACATCGGCGCAGGCCTTGGCGGCAATGTCAGCCTGCTTAACATCGATAGCCCCATCGGCCTGGAAGGAAACTTCACGGATGTCACTTACGCGGCCCAAGCGGTGGCCGGAATTCGTTACAAGATAAGCCGGTCCTTATCCTTCGGTGTCGGTTACAGGTATTTCCATACCGGCAGCCTCAGTTTTGAGGATGACAATTCTCCGGCCAACCGGATGCGGTTCGATGGCGGGGGCGTGCATGGGATCAGTTTGGTGTTCATGATTCGACGCTGAGACGACGAGCCTGCTGGGACCGCCAGAAACGGCGTCCAATCCTACGCGCATCGGAACGCGGTCCCGCGTGTAGGCGGGACCGCTTGAGCGTCCTCCGGCTCGCGGGCCATGGACTGTTCAACGCTTCCTCCGATCCCCATCGTCAAGCGGCCTAAAGGCCGCGATCCGACGCCCATCGGAACGCGTCGCAAACGCCGCGCACCAAACTTGCATTGTTCAGAGGCAGTGCCTGAATACGCCCCTCCGCGAAAGATGCGTCATCTTGTACTTTATTTTCTCCGGGCTTTTCTTTATGGTCTCCCATCGCAAACGTCCTGGTATGACCCGCGCGGCGGTGCGACTGGCTGTAAACCGGGACGAGGAAAGCCAACATCAATGTTCGAAGGAGTGATTCATGAGAATACCAACGACGACATCAATTCGGTCCCTGGCGCTATTGGCGGGTCTGCTCGCGCTTCCATCGCTCCCGGCCCCGGGACAGGAGAGCGGGTTCTACTTTAATGCTGGGATTGGTCCAGCTATCGCTGAGGACGTTGGTGTGAGCGAATTCCTCGGGAGCAGCAGCGGCAAAGTGCGGCTGGACCCTGGGTTTCATTTCACTGCCGCCGGTGGGTACCATTTCACCCGCTGGTTGGCGGTGGAAATGGAGACCGGTTACATCGGCAACAACATCGATCGGATCGGGTCCTCATCGCCTGACGCCTTTTTGTCGCATGTGCCATTCCTGGCCAACGTGGTGCTGCGCTACGATGCAGACAATTTTCGCCTGGTGCCTTACGCGAGTGCCGGGGCGGGAGGCGATTCGAGCATCTTCTTCATTAATGATTCCCTGGGCCTGGATGGGAGCGATGCGGATGTCGTGTTCGCCTTTCAAGTTTCGGCGGGACTTCTCTACAAGATCAACGAGACGATGTCGGCGGGCCTGGGCTACAAGTACTATTATGCAGATGCACCGTCCTGGGATGTGCAGAACAGCGCCGGGCGTATTCGTTTCGGAGTCTCCCGAGTTCACCTGATCGCAGCCGTGTTTAACATGAAGTTCTAAGGTCGTGCATAAAGACAACGGGCGGGCCAAGGCGGCCCGCCCGTGTTCTGATGCTTTTGAGCCTTCTGACCTTTTACTGCCCTTCGGGCTTGGTTTCCTGTTGACGCGCCTCGTCGGCGGCGTCGAAGGCGTGCTGGAGCGCCACCAGATCTTCACCTGGTTTGAGTGAATCTAGCAGGGCTTGTTCGGCCTTGAGTTGTTCCTGGGAGTAATTGGCTGCCTTGATCGACAGGCCGATGCGGCGATCGCCCTTGTCGATCTTGATGACGCGGGCGGTGACTTCCTGGCCGACCTTCAGGACGTTCTTGATCTTGTCGACGCGCTCCTCGCTGACCTGGCTGATATGGACCAGGCCGTCGATGTCATGTTGCAAACCAACGAAGGCGCCGAAGCTGGCGAGTTTCGTGACCAAGCCGGTCACCAGGTCGCCGACCTTGTAATACTTGTCGATATTGCTCCAGGGATCTTCGGCCAGTTGCTTCATGCCGACGGCGATGCGCTGGTTGGTCTTGTCGATCTCCAACACCTGCACCTCGACTTCGTCCCCTTTCTTGAGCACCTCCGACGGGTGATTGATCTTGCGGGTCCAGGAGATGTCCGACACGTGGATCATGCCATCGAGGCCTTCTTCCAACTCCACGAAGGCCCCGTAGCTGGTCAGGTTGCGGATCTTGCCCTTGATGCGCGTGCCAGGCGGATACTTGTCCAGGGCGCGATCCCAAGGGTTGGTTTCGAGCTGGCGGATGCCCAGCGAGATCTTTTGTTCCTCGCGATTGATGCCGAGGACGACGGCTTCGACTTCCTGGTCGGGTTTGAGCACATCGGACGGTTTGGCGATGCGTTTGGTCCAGGAAAGTTCGGTGACGTGAACGAGGCCTTCGACGCCCGGTTCGAGTTCGACGAAAGCGCCGTAGGGAACGAGGTTGACGACCTTGCCCTTGACCCGCTGGTTGACGCTGTATTTGGTTTCGATGTTGTCCCAGGGGTTGGCCAGCTTTTGTTTGAGGCCAAGGCTGACGCGTTCCTTTTCCTTGTTGATATCGAGGACCACGACGTCGATTTCCTGGCCGACTTTGAGCAATTCGCTGGGATGCCCGATGCGGCCCCAGGACATGTCGGTGATGTGGAGAAGGCCGTCGAGGCCGTTGAGGTCGATGAAAGCGCCGAAGTCGGTGATGTTCTTGACGGTGCCCTTGCGGATATCGCCGGGCATCATTTCGGAGAGCAGTTTCTGGCGGCGTTCGGTGCGTTCCTGTTCGATGAGTTCGCGGCGGGACAGGACGATGTTTTGCCGTTCCTGGTTAATCTTAACGACTTTGAAATCGTAGGTATTATTGACAAAGGCGCCGAGGTTCTTCGGGGGCACAATGTCGATCTGGGAGGCCGGCAGGAATGCTTCCACGCCGATGTTGACGATTAAACCGCCTTTGACGACGGCTTTGACCTTGCCGCTCACCACGCCGCCTTCATTGCAGATGGTCAAAATGCGGTCCCAGTTTTGTTTGAATTCCGCTTTTTCCTTGGAGAGAACCACCATGCCTTCGCGGTCCTCGAGTTTTTCGATGAGCACATCAACTTCATCGCCGATCTTCACGGCCTTGATGTCGATGAATTCATTGGCGGGGATTACCCCTTCACTTTTGTAACCGATGTCGACGAGCACTTCCTTCGGTCGAACTTCGATGACGGTACCTTTGACTATCTCGCCAGCCGCAAAACGCATCGCGCTTTGCTTCATGGCTTCTTCCATCGTGAGCATAACGATTCGGTCGAACTTCCGTACGGGAGGCCAGGTCGGATGCACCATGGCACCCGGCGAAGTCTCCATTGCCTAACGGACCTTGACGTTGCGGTGGCAACGGAGGGTTGATTGTTAGGTTATGAGTTAACGATCTTTTCTCAGCCTTCAGCGGGCCGCCGCTAAAACGGCGCCCAGGCGAAGTTTGAGGTTAGGCATAAACCGAACCGGTGCAAGAGGATTTTTTGCGGCTCTTCTCGATTATCCCACCCTCTTCTGTCCACTTTATCCGGTGCCCCAGCGTCGCCCGTCGCCCCGATTCCTTTCCCGGACCGCCGTGCAACAGGTTTTGTTCCAATTCTTCCGGCCATGGCAACTTTTTGCATCTTGCGAGCCCGGGCTGTCCAGGCTCCTCAGGCAGCGGCTTCCTGGGCCAGGACGCGCTGGAGTTCGCGATGGTTAATCTTGCCAGTGCCCAGCTTTGGGATGTCTCTCATGACCTTTAACTCCCTGGGCACGCAGATATTGGGCAGCCCTTTGGCTCGCAGCACGGAGCGGATCTGGTCCAGTTGCAGCCTGGACTCATTCGATATGGCAATCAGCGTCTCCCCCTTGTCCGGGTCTGGGCGGCTTACGACCGCGACTTGGCAGCGGAGGCCGAACTGTGGGAACGCCCCCGCCAATGCCTCCTCCACCGCGGTCAGGCTCACCATTTCCCCGCTGACCTTGGCGAAGCGTTTTAGCCGGCCTTGAATCGAGACAAAACCGTCCGGATCGACGCTGGCAATATCCCCGGTGTCATACCAGCCGCCCAGGGCCTTAAAGGACGCGTTGGCTTCCGGGTTTACATAACCGCGCATGATGTTCGGGCCGCGGACGAACAGGCGGCCGCCCTCACTGACCCCTTCCACGGGTTCGAGTTTGTACTCGATGGCCGGCAGCAGCTTGCCGGCGGTGCCGTATTTGGGCGCTAATGGCGTATTGACGCTGATGCAAGGCCCGCATTCCGTCGCCCCGTAACCTTCGAGGGCCCGCACGCCAAATCGGTGGGCCCAGATGGTGGCGGTGCTTTCCTGGAGCTTTTCGGCTCCCGCAAACATGTAACGCAAACTGCGCCAGCCCTGGACATGTGCTTTCCGGGCGTAACCGTTCAAGAAAGTGTTCGTTCCCAGCATGATGGTGCAGTCTCGGTGATAAAACGCGGTGGGAACCATCCGATAATGCAGCGGCGAAGGATACAAAACCGAGCTGCAGCCCCGCACCAGCGGCATCAGCGTCCCAATCGTCAGTCCGAAACTGTGGAACAGAGGCAAGGCATTAAAAATCCGGTCCCAATCCTGAAGGTCGCACACCGACAGCATCTGCCGGATGTTGGCGAGGATGTTGCGATGAGTGAGTTCCACGCCCTTGGGGACTCCTTCCGACCCGCTGGTAAAGAGAATCGCTGCGGTTTGGTCCGAGGCAAACCGTTGCCGAACCAGCATGGACGGCCATAGCAGGCTGCGGAGCAAACTCCGAATCTTGGCTCCGCTGCTCAGGTCCTCTCGCAGGTCCTCCAAATAAAGCAGGCGCACCCCCCCGTCCGTCAGAGGATCCAGCTTAAGCCGGGCGCGTTCCAGGAAGGCTCGGGAGGTGACCACCACCTCGATGCCGGCCAATTGGGCGCAAGCCAGCATCGTCGCCGCACCAGTCGAGTAATTCAACAAAGCCGGGATGCGCCCTTGAAACCATAAGCCCAACAGAACAGTGGGCGTCACGTTGATATTGGGCAACAGAACGCCGACCGGATGCCGTTCCGGCCCGAGTTGGGGCAATAACTGTTGGCCCAATAAATCGGCGCCGACCATGAGCCGCCGGTAAGGAGTCCTGGCGCTGACGTCCTCCAGGACGTTCTGTTTTGGATTGGCCTGGGCGGTTTGCAGGATGGCTTCCGGGATGGTGCCTGGTCCAAAGGCCATCTCGGTTTCGAACTTCTGCAGGACCATGAGGTCTCGGAGCCAGTTGGTGAGCTGGGTGCGCGATTCAGCCGTGCTGAGGTGTTCCAAGCGGGGCGGGCTGCGGAGAGGGCTGAAATGCGCTGTAACCGTTGGAAACCAGTGCTTTCGGTCCTGATTTGGTGAAAACGGCAGGCGATGAGCTCCTCGCAGATAACAAGTAATGACCTTGGCCTGGGTCTTGTGCAGCAGGAAACCGGTTCCGTCGAATAATTTCATGAGACATCCGGTGCGGGAAAGGCGCCCTTCTGCGAACAGGACGAGGCGGCCTTGGCCTTGGAGGTGTTCGGCCATGCGCTTCACCGCGTACGGCGAATTGGTATCGATCGGGAACGTCCGGCTGTTCAACATGATCTTCCGGTGCAGCCAGCTGGTCTCGGCCGAAACGCTCGAGACGACGAACTTCCAATCCCGGTCCAGACATACGACCAAAAACAGCCAATCCAGCCAGGAAACATGGTTGGGGATGAGCAAAACGGGCCCAGGCGTGCTTAAAACGGCTTCGTTGTAACCGCGGAAGCCGTAAAGGAGCCTCAATAACCAGCGAACGAAGAGTTTGATCATGATCAAATGCTTCCCCGACAACCGGCCTGCACCGGCCATCCCGGGTCCGGCCTTCTTTGTGCTTTACCCTGCCTCGGCCGGCAAGTCCGGAGGATGCAAGTTTGTGAATAATCGATACTTGACTACCCCCAACACCGTCAGCATATTTCACGGCTCTTTTGAAGCTAACAAGCTCTGTACGTCCATCAACTCAACGCTCTATGGTGAAATCGAAGGCGAAGCCGTCCGCCCACAAACCGCCGCGTAAGTCCCAGAAAGATTCCACCCACAAAGATTCCCAGAAGAAGAACCGACTGCACGCCAAGCGGCTTGCCCCCAACGCCGCGCATCATCCGCATGCGCCGACGCACGCCAACGCGCACCTCAAGCCGGGCACCGGCTCGCCTAACGGCCATGCCGATGCTTCCGCACTCACTTCGCCCGAAGCCCAACTCGCACAAGCTCAGCAGGCCATCGGCAGTTTTAAAAGCACTACCGGAGTCGAGCTCACCGAAAAGGTCAAAGAACTCCTCCGACTCGCCCAGGAACAGGGTTACCTCACCTATAACGACATCAACGACGCGCTGCCCGATAATATCGTCAGCCCCGAGGACCTTGATGAGATCTACATCAAGCTCCGCAATCTCGATGTCGAGATCGTCGATCAGGCCGAAGTCGATCGCGTCAAACAACCCGAGCCCGAAGAAGAAGAGGACAAAACCCGGCTGGATATTCTCGATGATCCGGTCCGCATGTATCTCAAACAGATGGGCCAGGTCCCCCTCCTGACGCGCGAACAGGAAGTCGAGATCTCCAAACGCATCGAGACCGCCGAAAACGAACTCAAACGCATCATCTACAGCTTCGGTTTCTCCGGCAAGGAACACATCGCCCTGGCCGAAAAGTTGATCTCCGAGCCGCCCAAGGAACGTTTCGATCGCGTGATCGTCGATAAAAAGATCGAAAACCGCGAAAACCACCTCAAAGACCTGCGCAAACTCGTCAAGGTCGTGCGCACCCTCGACCAGACCGTCGACGACAAATATGCCCACTGGCAGAATGCGCCCAACAAAGCCAAACGCGATCGGGCCAGCGGCGAATTCAAGAAGCTCGACAAGAAACTCCAGGATTCGTTCCCCAAATTTTATTTCAAACAAAAGGTGATCGAAGAGATGGCCCTGGTGGCGGAGAATATCCACGACAAGATCCAGCTGAGCCTGCGCACCGTCCAGGAATGGGAAGCCTTGCGCCGCTCCAACCAGCAGCAGGCCATCATCCAAGGCGAAAATCGCAAGGTCAAAGCCCTCGAGGAATTCGTGCGCATGCCCTTCGACGAATACCTCCGCGCCTACGATCAGCTGAAGCATTTCGCCGCCAAAGCGCTTCAGGCCAAAACCGAAATGGTCGAAGCGAATCTGCGCCTGGTCATCTCCATCGCCAAAAAATATACCAACCGCGGCCTCTCTTTCCTCGATCTCATCCAGGAAGGCAACATGGGCCTGATGAAGGCCGTCGAAAAATTCGAATACCGCCGCGGCTATAAGTTCTCCACCTACGCCACCTGGTGGATTCGCCAGGCCATCACCCGGTCCATCGCTGACCAGGCCCGCACCATCCGCATCCCGGTGCACATGATCGAAACGATCAATAAACTCATGCGGGTGCAAAAACAGCTGGTGCAAGATTTCGGCCGCGAAGCCACTCCCGAGGAGATCGCCGACGAAATGCAGATGCCGGTGGAACGCGTCCGGGCCGTCCTCAAGATGGCTCAGCAACCCATCTCCTTGCAGTCGCCCGTCGGGGATAGCGAAGACACGAACTTCGGCGATTTTATTGAGGATAAGTCGGCGGAAAATCCCTCCGACATGACCAGCTATAGCCTGCTCAAGGACAAGCTGAGTGATGTGCTCTCCAGCCTCACGGAGCGTGAACGCAAAGTCCTCGAGCTGCGCTTTGGCCTGGGCGACGGTTACTCCCGCACCCTCGAAGAAGTCGGAAAACAGTTCAAGGTCACCCGCGAACGGATTCGCCAAATCGAAGCCAAAGCTCTCCGCAAAATGAGGCATCCCACCCGCATCCGTCAGCTCCAGGGCTTCCTGGAAACGGAAGAAGCCCTTTGAGGAAAAGCGGAAAGCGGAAAGCGGAAAGCGGAAAGACGAAATGGGCGGAGCCGGGCCTGCCGCGGCGTAACCAACAGGGCGAAGCCCATCTGCGTCTATCTGCGCAAATCTGCTCGCAACGGTGCGGGGTTCCCGGTTCAGGGTTGAGGGTTCGGGGTTGAGGGTTGCGTGGCACCAATAACCAGCAACTAGGAACCTGGAACCCATAACCTGGAACCCTCAAAACAGGGCTTGCTAATGGGGTGGGGTCTATCTAACCTCGCCCCTCTTTTTGAGTCAGGATAGAGCCGATTTCTAAGATAGAGATTTCTATTATGTCAGTGAAAATCCGCATGAAACGCATCGGGGCGAAGAACACGCCGGCTTTTCGCATTGTCGTGGCCGACAGCCGCAGCCCGCGGGACGGCAAGTGCATCGAAGAGCTCGGCACGTATCTGCCGCTCAAGAAAGGCGATAACTTCACCCTGAACCTCGATCGCGCCAGCTATTGGCTAAGCAAAGGTGCTCAGCCTTCGGACACGGTCGCCAGTTTCATCAAGAAAGCTAGGCGCACCGCGGCGGTCTAACCGCGGCGGATTGCCCCCATGCCATGCAAGTGTTTCTGGAATATGTGGTGAAGGGGCTCGTCCAGAAGCCCGAAGAAGTTTCGGTGACGCCGGTGGACCGCAGCGGCATGACCATTTATGAATTGCGCATGAACCCCGCCGATGTGGGCCGGATTATCGGCCGCGATGGGGTGACGATTAATGCCATCCGCTCGTTGCTCACGGCCGGCAGCGCGCGCAAAGGGCTCCGTTGTTCGCTCGAGATCGTCGAAGACCAGCCCCGGTGAATCCGAGGCCGGCCCAGCAGGCTGCGCCAGCAGTCCTGACCGCGGGTTGATCGCAACATTCCCGAGGTGAAAATCGATGTGCTCACGCTGTTCCCGGAAATGTTTTCCGGCCCGTTGGATGTCAGTATCGTGGCCCGGGCCCGGAAAGCCGGGCTGCTGGATGTGCAAGTGCAGAACTTGCGGCAATGGACTCATGACCGGCACAAAACGGTCGATGATAAACCCTTCGGGGGCGGGGCCGGCATGGTCCTGAAACCCGAACCGATCTTTGAAGCAGTGGATAGTTTGGCCAATGATCGCACTTGGATCATTCTGACGTCGCCGGCCGGGCGGGTCTTTAACCAGGCCATCGCCCGGGACTTGGCCCGGAAAGAACATTTGCTGTTCATCTGCCCGAGTTACGAGGGCGTGGACGAACGGGTCTGCCAGGCCCTGGTGGATGATGAATTGTCCATCGGCGATTATGTGCTGACCAATGGCGGCTTGCCCGCCATGGTAATGATTGATGCGGTGGCGCGCCTGTTGCCCGGAGCGTTGGGCGCCGAAGAAAGCGCCCAGGACGAGTCCTTCAGCCACGGGCTGCTGGAGTATCCGCATTACACGCGGCCAGCCGAATACCGCGGGATGACAGTACCCGATGTGCTGCTGTCCGGTCATCACGCGGAGATCGAAGAATGGCGAGCGGACCAGGCCAAACGACGCACCGCCGAGCGTCGCCCGGATTTGCTGGACGAATCCGGCCAGCCGCGTTCAGGCGCAGGCGCGGGCGATACGTCGCAACATTGAAAAACTGAATGAGCTTATGAACCAGGCATTACTTGATAAGATTGAATCCGAACAGTTCCGCAAGGAACCCGCCAAGTTCAATGTCGGCGATTCCGTCCGTGTCCACACCAAAGTCGTGGAAGGCGACAAGGAACGAATCCAGATTTTTTCCGGCGTGGTCATCGGCCGGCGCGGCCGTGGTCTCAACGAGACTTTCACCGTCCGCCGGATCAGCTACGGCGAAGGCGTGGAACGCATTTTCCCCATCCACTCGCCCCGGATCGAAAAAGTGGAGGTGGAACGCCGCGGCGAAGTGCGCCGGGCCAAATTGACTTACCTCCGCAAGCGCATCGGTAAAGGCGCCACCTTGGTCCGCGAAAAGGAAGCGGCCACCAAAGCTGAAAGCGCCGGCAAAACCAGCGCCGGCGCCAAAGCCAACGCCGAAGCCACCCCCGAGGCCGTGGCCGCAGGATGATCCCAGTGCGGAGTGCGGAGTGCGGAACGCGGTCGCCGCTTCTACCTGCCTAACCCATAGCAAAACCCTCCCTCCCGACAGCTTTTGTCGCTGAGTCCGCATTCCACACTCGAACGATTCCGCATTCCGCACCCCGCACTCCGCACTCCGCATTGGAATGTCTCGTTCCGGGACAGCTGCCCGTCGCGGCGCCCGATTCGTTTTCGCATCGCTTCAGGTGATTTTTCCCGCAAAGTCGAGCGCCTGAAACTCTTTCCCATCCGTTTCTCAAACGTTGGAACTGCTCCTGCTCCGTGTCCTGCGCCAAAACGTCAACGTCAACGTCTTTATATCATGAAGAAGCGCAATGCACCTGTGAAAGAAATCGCCACGGACGAGGCGGTGGAACGATTGTTTTGGGAAACGCTGGATGAAATCCCTTTCATCGAGCATAAGCAGGTCGAGCAACGCATGTTCGCTCACCCAGGCCGGCCCGAAATCGTGGCCCGGATTCGAATCAATGGCCAGGATCGGACCGTGGTCGCCGAGGTGAAAGCCAACGGCCAGCCCCGTCTTATCCGCGAAGCCATCGCGGACATTTTGCAATACCGGCAAAATTATCCCAACGCATACGGCTTGGTGATCGCACCGGCGCTCAGCGCTCTGTCGATCAAGATCTGTGGCCAGGAGGGCATCGGCTACCTCGACTTCTCCGGCAATTGCCTGCTCAACCTCGAATTCATCTACATCAACAAGACCGGACGCTCCGTGTCCAAACCAACGCGGAAGAATTTCCGCTCCTGGTATTCCCCTCGAGTCGAGCGGATTTTGCGCACTCTCTTCCTGCACCCCAACCGCACCTGGAAGATCCGCGAGCTGGCTCTGGAAGCTTATGCTTCTCCCAACCAGGCGCTCAGTCTCAAAAACCAGTTGGCCGCTCACGGCTGGCTCGAAGAAGACAAACAGGGCTTCCGCCTGGCCCGCCCCGATCTGTTACTCGACGAATGGGCCGAGAATTACAGCCCCACTCGCAGCGAGGAACGCGTGTTCTCGTCGCGCCGCAGCCGACTCGAGATCGAAGCGGCCCTGGCCCACGTCTGTCAGGAGCAGATCATCCCGTATGCGCTCATGGGTTTCTCTGCGGCCATGCGATTCGATCCGTTGCTCCGGCACGACCGTGTCTCCGCCTACGTGCTTTCCGATCTGAGTAAAGTCATCAGCGCCCTGGACCTGACTGAGGCCAGTAAAGGCAACGTCAGTCTCTGGGTTCCCTACGACGACAGTGTCTTGCGCGGCGCGGAACAGTATGACCACGCCAAGGTCACCGCGCCGCACCAAGCTTATCTGGACCTGATCGGCATTGAAGGCCGCGGGGAAAAAGCCGCCAACTATCTGTGGGAACATTTCATCAAGAGCAAGTGGTTTCCACAAACCGCGGCGGCCGCCGCGTGAGGGACCAAGCTTGGTTTCGGAGCCCGGGCCGTGGATATTCAGTTAACGGCCCCTTATCTTGAGCGTCGAGAAACCTTGCAGAAGAACTTGGCCGTTTCTTTGACCCTTTCCGTAGGCAACATCTACCGTCGTGAACAGAGAAGCAAAGCAGCCCCAATTCCTTTGCCCAACAGGGCCAGTGATCGGTGAGGAATGCTGGTTTTGGAGCTGAGCGCAAGTGAGCGAGGCCGACGTTGTCCCCAGGTTTGAAAGGCACCGACTGCCCGCAATTGCTTTGTCGCCGGATAAGGCTGGGGGATTGGGCATGGGAATTTTGGGCAAGGGAATTTCCCGAAGGAGGAAGTGCGACGTGGTTGAGGTAAGCGGGATTAGCACGAATCCAAGAATTGGAGGGCCGTCCAGGGTCTCGGCCTACCTTCTTTCCGACCTGAGCAAGGTCATCAGCGCGCTGGATTTAACGAAGGCGGCCAGGGCAATGTGAGCCTCTGGGTCCCTTACGACGACAGTGTTTTGCGCGGCGCAGGAACCAGGCACTGGGGCCCGCCCCGGATGTCATGGCAGTTTTGGCGTGGCCAGGCGATAGAAACGCCGGCTGACCGTCGGGGGCAGCACATCGTTCACGGTGAGGAAACGGTTGCTGGGCGTTGCGCTGATATTCAAGAGCCGGGTCCAATTCGTTGCCTCCCCGCCGGAACTGTAACTGATCGTGTAGGTTTTGTTGGATCGCGCTTCGAACTCGAGCAAGACCACGACATTGGTGCCGGATCTCGTCGCCGAAACCGGCTTGAGCCGCAGCGCATCTTCGGCCAGGCGCGGGTTGGTGCCGGCGATGAACTCCGCCAGATTGCTCAGCCCATCACCATCCGGGTCGTCATTGGCTTCGTTGACTCCGGAGATAAAGCCATAAGTCTGCTCCCAACCGTCCGGCAAACCGTCGCCATCGCTATCTTGCAGGCCCGCCGGAAGCGGTGCCCCGGGAGTTGGCGGCGCGGCCACCCAACTCACCGGATTAGTCGGATCCAGACTGAAGGTCATCCGTTGCAGGGACAGGCCGGAGTTGTCGGCCTCGGCCGGCCACGGCGCCGCGTTGTCGTAGGTAACCGAGAAGAGGGTCGCTCCGAGCGGAGTGCTGAGCGCGAGCGTTTCCCCGTTGTTATCGAGTTTGCCCGTGTAAAGCCCGTGGAACGGTGCCGCCGGGTAACGCGCCGTGAACTGCGCCGAATTGCGCGCGATGACGAAGTATTGGCCCGGCGGGAGCAGCGTTCCGTTGGTGAAAGTAAAATCGAGGCCGCGGGTGAAGGTCAGGCCAGTGAGGTCCAGTAGTTCAGTGCCGGTATTCTGCAGCTCCAGGAACTCGAACTCTTCGCCATCAATCTGTCCCACTTTGGGCGGATTGTACATCAGCTCGCTAAGTTGTAGTTTCGAGAGATCTTGCTGCAGGTAAAAATCGGCTTCCACGATTGCACTCCACCTTGCGCTTAATCGGATGCGCGCGCGTACTGTGGTGGCGCGGTGCAACTCGATCGGTCCCGTGTAGACAATGGCTGCGGGATTGAGCGCGTCTCCGATCAATCGTGGATCGCTTCCATCCAATGTGTAGTAAATAGCTCCGCTCGCGCTTCGATTGGTGAGCGTCAACAGGTATCCGGCGGGAACGGCGCCGCCGGACTGGCTGAACTCAGGAGCATCGAATGGTGGGAAAAGGCCGACCGCACGAAGTTGTTGCATGACGATGCTATGACGTTGAGAGAAAAAACCGGTCAGCAAGAGGGTGATGGCGCGTTGCCAGTCCTGATCGGGAGTGTAAGGGGTCGATCGCCGGAGATCACCCCACCGGGCCGACTCCCCCACCAGGGCACGGCGGATCCCATCACTCAGTTTGGAGAACCGCCACGCCGGCACATTCCGCTCCGGATTGTTCGGGTCCCACTGCGGTTGAAGCCCGTCCACATAGAGGGCACCTCCTTTGAAGAGATGCTTTTGCACCCGATCGGCGAAGAGCATGCGGAACTCGGCGCTGCGCCGGCAGGCCGCGTAGGGCGTCGCCACGCCGCAACACGCTTCGGTGTTATCCCCCCAGACGTTGTCCATCGAGTAGTCCCCATCCCACGGATAAAACTTGAATCCCGTTGAGTTGATCGTGCGTGCGCGTCCCGTCCAATAATTGTTCCCGGGCCAGTCGCCCATGGCCAAATAAATATTGAGAATCATGTAATCGACCAGATTCGTGACGTCGAGATAGTTGGGCAGGGCCGGGTTTGGAGTGCCGTTGCCGTTCCGTCCCAGCAAACGCATATAGTTGCTCGTCAATGAGAGATCAGCGGTGCACAGACTGAACAGGGCATTCCAGGCGTTCAAATCCCCGTTGGACGCCCGGTCGTAGCCACTCGAACCGAGCGTTACGGCGTCCCAATCGTCTTTGTCTCCTCCGAAGTAGGCCGACGAGAACGATGCATCCGGGCGTTCGACCAGTTCGTAAATGCCCCAGTAAAGCCCATTGAGATACAGGTGAAACCAACGGGAATGCGAGGCGACGCCCCCCATCGCCAACAGCGTTTCCCGGGCGAAGGTGTCCCGCAGATACGTGGAATCGCTCCGGTCCCCGACCCAGCCCTCCTGTGCATTGGCGCGCAAAACCAAGTCGTCGAGATGGTCGGTGGCGTTGGAGTAAGTGCCAAAAATCCGATCATGCCACTGGCCCGGTCCGTATTGATCTTTAAAGACTAGCCGGAACGAAAGCTTCCCATAACTCAAACTTCGCGAGGCGTTGCCTTCAATGCGCACCCCGCAGTTCACTTGGTCCCCTTTGGTGCCATCGGGGAAGATGACTTCCACGGAAGTCGGCCGCTCCCATTCCGTCCCGTGCATCCCAGGATTCAGGTAGATACCGGCGGTGCCAAACAGATCCACGATGTTCATGACCAAGGACAGCGTCGGGATGGCTTTGAGATCGTCTCGAATGGTGGCGGCGTAACGCCCGGCAAATATATCGCCTGGGCCAATGACATTCGTGTCCATCTCGTAGTCTGCAGGCGCATCCGTCCACGTGGCTGGGAAACGGCGCGCGATGGCCGTGGCCGAGGTTTGGTGGATGACGTCTTCGATAAAAATGTAAGTGTGGGTATCGATGTCCGAGGGTAAATAACCCGGCTTGAACGAGGACGCCCGCAGCGTGGTCGTCTTATTGATCGGGATCGCACCCAGGTAGAGCATACCCATGCCCGGGCCCGGTGCGCTGCCATCCAGTGTGTAGCGGATGGTTGAGCCAGGCGTCGCGTTGGTCAGGGCCACCGTAAACGGTGTGCTGTAAAACCCGCGGTCGACACTAAATTTGGTGTCCGCCACGACTCCGAGATAGGCCACCGAGTTGCTCCAACCCGGAGTGACATTCGGAAAATAACGTTCGACCAGGGTAGGTTTGGAACGCGCCACCAGCTGTGCCGCCACCAACAAATCGTCATCGGCCACCGCCAGATTCAATGCATGAATCGCCAACACATTCGTGCCGTCCCTTAGCCAGGGAAGTCCCGCCGTCACATCAATGTTCGTCAACGCCATCGCTGCTCCATCGGGTTGTTCCTCTGTCGCAGTGGAATTCCATAACGCCGGGTCAGGTGCATGGCGGCGTGCAATCTCCTCCCCGTTGAGATAAGCGACAAATCCATCGTCATAACGCAGCTGCAAGGTCAGCGCGCCCAATGGAGGCGCCTCTTCGGCATCGTAGACAAACGACCAGCGCAGAAATGCCGACGCATTGACTCCACGCATCGCCGCTTCGACATCGGTGCGGATAAATGCGGCGAATCTTGTGCTGGTGTCGAATCCAAAGCCGGCCACCCCGTTGGCCCAGTTCGAGTCGTTGAAATCCGTCGCCATCCAATTCGCGGCCAGTTCCACGGCACTTATTGGCACTCGCCATTTCAGTGGCTGGTTAAGCCCAAGCAGCACGTTGGTGATAACCCCGACCGTGACACCAAACGAAACATCCTGGACTTGGGCTGGAAAAGCGGGCGCAAACTCCTGGGCGATGCTCGAGTCCGGACGAACCAAGGCCAGATATTCGCCCTCGTTGTCCAATTGAAAGTTGGTGTGCAACTCCAGGTCCGGCTGAGTCCGGTCCTTGCCCGACGCAAAGACCACCAGGAAATCTCCCGGAGCCAGGATCAGGGCAGGGAAGGTCCACTTGCCCAGCTCGTTAGGATCATCGGTCAGGTGCCAGCCCGCCAGGTTCACCGAGGTGCCTCCCGCATTTTGGAGCTCAATCCAGTCCGACGAATCCCCGTCAGCATCCCATATCGCACCGCCATTGGCCGCCATGAACTCTGTAATAAAAACACTGTCGGACGCGGACGAGTTGGAAACAACAACCGCGAGCAGACAGAGAAGCAAGGCAGTAGCTTTCACGGTTTGGCTAGCCACAAGGTTATGGCACGACGATCGCCTCGACACAAGGACAGCCGGCTAGCCCTGTCTGCGTGCAATACGTAAGACAAAAGCTTCCAGGCTTTCCGACGAGAGTTTTTCGAGTTTTTCGGACAGCTCTAGCTAGAGCTTGTCCCGAAAAGGGCGATTTCGGCCTTTGTCGGAAACTTCGTCGGAAACTTTGTCGAGGACTTTGTGACAATGTTGGGATTTCGACAAAGTTTGCGACATTATGTGGAGCTCCACATAACCGACAAAGATTCCGACAAAGTTTGTCCCGAGAACGTTCCTGGGACAAGCTCTAGCTATTCAGCACCGACATTACTAAGATGCTCTCCACCATGAACCTGTCCCAGGTCGCGCGGTCGGGAGCGCTGCTCGCCATCAATCTCCAGTGTCTCATGGTCTGGGGTTTTTCCGGGATCGGCAAACTGAACAGCGGTGTGCCGGCCTGGTTTGGGGACAAGTTCGGGAAGAACGTTCTTCGCCAGTTTTCCCGTGGGAGCGATGCAGGAAGGCAACCACACTCACCCGCGATGAAGCGCCCTGCGCACACCTGGATCCTGCGGCGTCTCCTGGCCAATGCATTGGCGCTGGCCCTGGCCGGCGGGAGCTATCTGCAGCTGTGCGCTCGCGCTGCTTCCGAGTTGTCGTCCGACTCGGCCGCACCCGACCTTCTGCGCGTGGTGCGTCTTTATGCCGACACGATGATCGAGCACGGGCGCGATACGTACGGCCCGCAGCAAAGCGGTTTGCTTTTGAGCGCGTTGGATCGTGGCACCTTGCAGCTGCTTAAAGTGCGCCCGGCGCCGCCGGGAGGGATCCGCCGTGGAGATCGACCAGGACGTGCGTGGGTGGAAATGAACGGAGCCAACCCCATGCTTGATCAGAATTTGCTGCGCGTGTTTTACACGCTCAGCGAACTGACCGGAGAAGCGCGCTACGCCCGGGTGGCGGACGAGGAGTTGTCCTGGTTCTTTCACCACACCATGTCGCCCAAGACCAGCCTGTTGCCGTGGGGCGAACATTTATCGTGGGATGTGGTGTGGGATGTGCCGATCAGCGGCGGCGAGGAGATGATGCATGAGTTTGCCCGTCCGTGGGTGCTGTGGGACCAATGTTATCGACTGGCCGCCGAGCCCAGCGTCCGTTTTGCCCTCGGCTTGTGGGAACATCAAATCGCCAACCAGAAAACCGGCGGCTTCGATCGGCACGCGCCCTACTTCGAGCACGGACCCGTTGATGGGAAGGATTTTGCTCGTCACGCCGGCTTTTACATCGGCACCTGGTGTTATGCGTGGAGGCACACGACCAACGAGGTTTTCCTGCGCGCGATCGAAACGTTATTGGCGCGTTTCGAACGGAAACGCGTGCAAAGAGACGGCTCGCTGGCTGCCACCATCGGCCCCTTGGACTGCGAGCTGGCTGCTACCATGGTGCCGGACCCGCTGGCTTCGCGTTTGCGTGCGTTTGCCGCCAAAGAAGACGAACTGATCCTGGCCCGCCTGCAGGCCGGGCTGAGCGGCGCGACCAACGTCGACCTGCCGCCCGCATGGCAGACTGGTTACAGCGCCGGAACGCTGGCCGGCGAAGCCATGTTTTGTCTGGCCCGTTACGAACAAACCGGAAATCCGGCCTACCAGAAGTTGATCGTCGCGATCGCGGACCGATATGTCGACGCGACTCCGGGCGAGGATGTGGACGTTTGGCCGATGAGTTTTGGTCACGTCATCAGCACGGAGCTTGCGGCTCAGCGCTTGGCCGCCAAACCGGAATACCTCCAAGCGGCCCTTCGCTTCGCTCGCCTGGCTGTGGAATGGTTCTGGCAGGATCGACCGCTCCCGCGCGCCAGCTTGAAAACCGGTCATTACGAAACCATCACCGGTTGCGATTCGCTCGCCCTGGCTTTGCTCGACGTTCATGCCCTCATTCACGGCCTGACCAATCGCATCCCCTCCAACACCATCGATCGATGAGTTTGCGTCCTCCGATCGCAATCGGGTTGGCCATGCTGTGCGCCATGGCGCCCGCCCGCAGCGCCGAGCTTCCCAAGGCCGCTCCGGTCCCGGCCTCCCCATTCCTTCCCGTGATCTATAAATATGCCGATACCCTGCTCGAGCGGGGTCGGGACACGTTCGGGCCAATCTCGACCGGCTTTTTTTTGAGTGCGTTGGATCGAACTACCCTTGGCTTACTGACGAATCGGCCGCCGGCACCGGCGGGAGTGCGCGAGACCAGCCGCGCCGGGGCCAAGAACGGAGCGTTGACCTGTGCGAACCTGCAGCACGATGAAAATCTACTGCGCCTTCTGTTCACGTTGAGCGAGTTGTCAGCGAAACCAAAGTACAGCAACGCGGCCGCGGCTGCGCTGACCGCTTTTCTTACTCGCACCCCGTCCACCAACACGCACCTGCTGCCTTGGGGCGAGCATCTGGGCTGGGACGTCCTCAGGGATGAACCCGCGCCTGCCGATGGCGCGCGCTTGGGAACGCATCAGTTCTTTCGTCCGTGGATCCTCTGGGAGCGTTGCTTTGATTTGGCTCCCGCCGCCAGCCAGCAAGTTGCTTTGGGCTTACGCGAACACCACCTGAACCCTCGGACGGGGGCGCTCGCTCTGCAGGCAGACTTCGCCGAACACGGATTGCACGATGAACTCGATGATCCGCGTCAGGCAGGCTTCTTCCTTCGCACCTGGGCCATCGCTTACGCGCGCACCGGGGACGAGCAGTTCCTCCGCGCATGCGACCGGCTCTTGGCTCGCTTTGAAAAGAGAATCTCCGGGCCGGTCCAGGGGGCCGTCGCTGTATCCAGCCTCTCCCTGGCGATCGATTGCGCGGGCGCGGCTCATCATGTGCCCAAGCCTCTGAGCGCGAGGTTACGCACTTGCGCGGCGCAGGCAGACGAACTGTTTTGCGGGCTGCCTCATTCATTAAAGGAATCGCACGGCTTCATCATCGGTTCGAACCTGGTGGTCAGCCGGCTTTGGAGCGCCGAACCGGGCACACCCACGACCGCGCAGGTGGCGCTGATGTGCCTTTCCCGCTATGAAAACGGCGCCAAATTGCTGGCTTATCGCGAGTTCATTCACGCCGCCGCCGACATTTATCGCAACTCATCCCCGCCGCCCGAACTGGACCTCTGGCCGGGCACGCTCGGTCACGTGATCAGCCTGCAACTGGCTGCCTGGCGCTCGACCGCCCGTGCCGAGTATTTGGAACGCGCCCGTGAACTCGGGCGCTTTGCCTTGGACAAGTTCTTCGATCAAAGTCCTCTGCCGCGCGCCAGCACGAAGAGTGAACACTACGAAACGATCACCGGCGCCGACACCTTGGCCTTGGCCTTGGTGGAATTGCATCTCCAGGTGCTGCACATCACCGCCGTCCGTTGCCCCTCCAACAGCATCGATCGATAAAAGGCAGAAAAATAAAGCCGGACAGGGCAAAAAATGACCGGCAGAAAATCAAACCGAACTGGGACTGCATTGCTCCCGGATGGGGCAGAAAAATGGCTGGCAGAAAATAAGGAGGCCATGACTGAACGTCTGGTCTGTCCCCTCCTGACTCCGCATCTCCGCGCCGGGCATCTATAGGCATCGCCCGCCATCTTCCTCCATGAACCGACCCTTTCAGGTAGCAGCCGACGTCAGGAGGCTCACTTTATCCCAACGCGTTCGTCGGAAAAAAGATCAGAGCCCTTCGACAGGCTCAGGGTGTACCTCGTGACCTCGGCTGCTACGTTAGATTGGCTTGGGTTCATGGCCCCAATTCGCATGCATAAGCAGATGGAGGCTCTCTCCATGAACAGACCCTCACCCGGCCCCACAGTCGCGGGACCACCCTCTTCCATCCGGCCAGTCTGAAGAGCGAACACTACGAGACCATCACCGGCGCGGACACTTTAACGCTGGCCTTGCTTTGCACACAACCGTGCTCCGCAACTGCGGATTGCGGGGCATTGCCCGAATGCGCCGGGGCAGACCTTTCCGATTGACTGTGCTGAAGCGAGAACATTATACATACTAGCAGTCCAATGCCACCGGAGTTCCAAAAGCCTGGCGAGATACCCACTGCCGCCATGGGTTTCCATACGACGCACTGGACAGTGGTCTTGACGGCCCGCGCGGAGGCCGGACCGGAGGCCCAGGAGGCGCTCGCCAATTTGTGTTCGACCTATTGGTTCCCGCTTTACTCCTTCATTCGCCGTCAAGGCGCCAGTCCCCATGAGGCCGAGGATCTCACGCAGGAGTTCTTTTGCCGCTTTCTCGAGCGAAAGCCCCTGAAGAATGTGCAGCCGGAGGCGGGCAAATTCCGTTCGTTCTTGCTCGTCTGTTTGAAGAATTTCCTGGCTAACGAACGCGAACGGGCGCAGGCCCAGCGCCGAGGCGGTGGACAACGCGTCCTTTCTCTCGACGCCGCGGCGGCCGAAACTCATTACTCGCTCGAACCGGCCGATAACCTGACCCCGGACGCTTTGTTCGAACGTCGCTGGGCCATGGCGGTTTTGGCCCGAACGATGCAGCTGCTCCAGCAGGAATATTCCAAGGCGGACCAGCCCCAGCAATTTGAGGAATTGCAGGGGTTTCTGCCCGGTGGCCAGGGCAGCTTGTCGAGAACCGACTTGGCGAACAAACGCGGCGTGAGCGTCGGCGCCATTGACGTTGCTATTCATCGCTTGCGCCAACGTTTTGGAGTTCTCCTGCGCGAGCAAGTGGCGCGGACCGTCTCTTCCGAAGCCGAGATCGAGGAAGAGATCCGGTACCTCATCTCCGTCGCTGGGCCGGTGATGGCAGCTGCTGGCACCGCCTGGTAAGGTTTTGGAGGAATTCCGTTTGTAAGAGGTGAGCGCATGGCTTCAGGCAATCAGTGCGGAGAATGTGGCGCGGCCATTCCAGCCGACAGCCCGGGAGGATTCTGCGGCCAGTGCCTGCTGAGTTTGGGGCTGAAAGCAGCCGAACCCAGCTCAGAAATCACCGGCGCAAGGCCTGCGGTCGGAGAACAAAGTTGCTCCCAGCCCTCGTCCCCGGCTAAACCCGGCCAACCCGCCAATCATCTCACCGCTTTCGTCGCCGAGAAGCTCGGAGACCGAATTGGACGTTATCGGTTGATCGAAGAGATCGGCCGCGGCGGTTGTGGCGTGGTCTTTCTGGCGGAGCAGGAGGAACCGGTGCACCGCAAGGTGGCGCTTAAAGTCATCAAACTAGGCATGGATACCCGCCAGGTGGTGGCCCGATTTGAAGCAGAACGCCAAGCCTTGGCGCTGATGGACCACCCCAACATCGCCAAGGTCCTGGACGCGGGCGCCACCGCCGGCGGCCGGCCGTATTTCGTGATGGAACTCGTCAACGGCATCCGCATCACCGATTACTGTGACCAGCATCGGCTCACCACGCGCGGGCGTTTGGATCTGTTCGTGCAGGTTTGCCACGCCATCCAGCACGCGCATCAAAAGGGCATCATTCACCGCGACGTTAAGCCTTCCAATGTCCTCGTGATCACGCACGATGGCGTGGCGACACCGAAGGTGATTGATTTTGGCATCGCGAAAGCCACCCAGGGACGTCTCACCGATCAGACTTTCTTCACGGCGTTCGAACAGTTCCTTGGCACCCCCGCCTATATGAGCCCGGAGCAGGCCGTCGTGGGCGGCTTGGACATCGATACCCGCAGCGACATTTATAGCCTGGGCGTGCTGCTCTACGAAATGCTGACCGGCCAGACGCCGTTCGACGCCAAACAGTTGCTGGGCGCCGGCCTCGAAGCCATGCGGCGGACAATTCGGGAGACGGAGCCAGTCACGCCCAGCACCCGGGTGGCCCAGCAAATTGAACGCGTGCGCGGTACCAACAGCCTCCAGCTCCCTTCGCGGCAGACGACCGAGAGCCAGGGCGCAGCGCCGAGCACGGCCCCACCGCCGCCCGCGCCCCGCAAACAACGCCGCGAACTTATCCTCCAACTCCGCGGCGATCTCGATTGGATCGTGATGAAGTGTCTGGAGAAAGATCGCGCGCGTCGCTACGAAACTGCCAACGGCCTCGCCCGTGACATTGAGCGGCACCTCCATCACGAGCCGGTCGTGGCCGGCCCGCCCAGCAACCTCTACCGCTTCCAGAAGTTTGTCCGCCGCAACAAAGGCGCGACCCTATCGGTGATCGCCATTGCCACGGTGCTGTTGCTGGGCGTGACCGTCAGCACCTGGCAAGCCGTTCGCGCCACCGAAGCCGAGCGCCAACAGAAGGAGCTACGCCAACAAGCGGAGCGAGCCCAAACCAACGAAGCGCACGCGCGGCTCAAGGCCCAAACTGAAGCTGCCAAAAGCCAGCAAGTGGCCTCGTTCCTGTCGGACATGCTCCGGGGTGTTGGCCCTTCCAAAGCCCGCGGTCGCGACACCACGATGTTGAAGGAGATCCTCGACAAGACTTCCGAGCGCGTCGGGCGCGATCTCACCAACCAGCCGGAAGTCCAGCTGGAGATCAGACAAACCCTCGCCAACACCTATCACGAGCTGGGTTTATACCGGGAAATGGAGCAGATCGCCCGCCAGATGCTGCCGATCGCTCAGTCCCTGCCCGGCGGAGACAATTTGCATATCCCCGCCGCCCTCGAACAAATAGGAGACGCACGACAACATCTCGGGGACTTCGAACAAGCCGAACAATTCACGCGGGAGGCATTGGCTTTGTTTCGGCTGCAACTCGGGGAAGAACATCATCGCGTGGCTTACTCGCTCAATGACTTGGCAGTGATCCTCCAAGGGCAGGAGAAGCTGCCGGAGGCCGAAGCCATCGCCCGCGAAGCGGTCCGGATCAACCGCAAGGTTTACGGCGACGAACATCCGGAGACAACGACCACGCTCGGTAATCTCGCCGATATCCTCCGAGACCAGGGCAAGCTGGCTGAAGCCGAGACGATCGGGCGTGAGATCTTAGCGTTGAGAAGGACAATCCTGGGCCCCGACTCGCCCTCCTATCTCGTTTCACTCATTAACCTGGGCGGAGTGCTGCAGAGGCAAGGCAAGCCTGTTGAGGCCGAAGCGATGGAACGAGAAGCCCTCGCGAGCGCCGAGAAAGTGTTGGGCGAGCATCCTAACGTGGCGACTTGCCTGGCTACCTTGGCCAACTGCCTCAAGGATCAGGGCAAGCTTCCTGAAGCGGAGCAGATGGCCCGCCGGGCCCTCACCTTGCAGCAGAAACTCTTCGGCGACGACCATCCAAAAGTGGCCAGCAACCTGCGAATCGTGGCGAGCGTGTTGCAAGCGCAGAAGCGCTTGCCCGAAGCGGAGGAAACGTATCGTGCGGCCCTTCTCATCCTTCGGAAACAACCCGGCCAAAGGTCCCGGGCTACCGTGGCCGCGGCTGGTGAGTTAGCTGGCGTGCTCGAGGCCCAGAGCAAATGGGCCGAAGCCGAGACTATCTACCGCGAAGCGCTCGAACTCGAGCGCAAGCTGTATGCCGATGATCCCTCCAAACGGCCGAACTCGTTCAAAAATCTGGCTCGTGCGCTTGAGGCTCAGGAGAAGTGGGCTCAAGCCGAGCCGTTGCTGCGTGAAGAGTTGGAGATTGAGCGCAAGCGCCGGGGCCCAATGCATCGGGATGTGGCCGTCGAAAGCCATCATTTGGCCCAGATCCTTGGGCAAGAGAATAAACTGCCAGAGGCTGAGAGCTTGCTGCGCCGCGCCCTTTCCGTGTTTCGAACGGAGGCCGCTAAAGAGCCACCGCAGGAGATCTCCAACCTGGCCATCGTCCTCCATCACCTGGCCGAGGTGTTGCGCAAACAAAAAGCTCTGCCCCAGGCACGTGAACTCGCCGAAGAAGCGCTGGCCTTGTACCGCCTTCACCCCGAGCTGAGCGTCACCGAAAAACAGCATGCCGTCCAAATCCAAGCCCGGGTCGAGGCGGACTTGGGCAACACAGCCCCAGCGGAGGCGGTCTTGAAGGAACAACTCGAAAGCCTTCGGACTCGTGTGCCCATCGACGAGGCTGAACTCTCCAGCACCCTTTCGCAACTGACCCATCTCCTGCTGGACAAAGGCAAATTCGCCGATGCGGAACCATTGGCCCGCGAGTGCTGGACCCTCCGCAAGGCAAACTTCCCCAACGACTGGCGCACATTCAGCTCGGCCGCCGTGTTGGGAAGATGTCTGCTCGGACTCAAGCGGCATACCGAAGCTGAACCGCTCCTGCTTTCCGGCTATGAAGGCATGAAGCAGCGCGAAGCCAACATCCCGAGTCGAAATAGGGTCCGTCTCGAGGACGCTGCTCGAAACCTGGTCCAAGTTTATGACGCCACCGGCCGGCCCGACCAGGGCGCCCAATGGAAACAACGGTTGGAAGAGTACGAACAGTCCCAAGCCTCCCCATCGCCACGCTAGTCCTGGTTCCTGGTTCCTGGTTCCTGGCTAGCCTCCACTTGCTTATGCATGCGCATTGGAACAATGAACCTGCATACAAAAAGCGCCCCCCCAAGCCCCTCTCCCACTCGCCTCGGCGAAGCCTCCGGCGTAGCCATGGTCGGATGGGAGAGGGTGGCCGCGCAGGCGGGCGCGCGTGGGTTCATGGGTAGGACGGACCTCCAACTTTTGGACGCACACTGGGGCCTTGAACCCAACCCAATCTCACGTAGCAGCCGAGGTCACGAGGCTCTGATCTTTTTCCCGGAGAACGCGTTGGGGTAGAGTGAGCCTCCTGACGTCGGCTGCTACGGAGGGGAAGGTTCATGGGTTGCAAACACCTGCACATGACGTGCACGCGCATTGGGGCCATGAACTTCAACTGAAAAAGAGCCCTCACCCCCAGCCCCTCTCCCATCGGATGGGAGAGGGTGGCCGCAGGCCGGGTGAGGGTCAGGTTCATGGGTAGCTTTCACCTGCACGTCATGTGCACGCGAATTGGGGCCTTGAACTTCCACTGAAAAAGAGCCCTCACCCCCAGCCCCTCTCCCATCGGATGGGAGAGGGTGGCCGCAGGCCGGGTGAGGGTCAGGTTCATGGGTAGCCTCCATCTGCTTTTGCACACGCATT
>DATLUX010000314.1:0-3330 GCA_035577805.1 Verrucomicrobiia bacterium | reverse complement strand
ACCCAGGCCGGCCCAAACTGCGGCGACTGTTCTTGCGCGGCCCGCGCCGCCACCAGGGCCTCGTCCAAATGCGAGTGCGCTTGCCAGAGATACGAACGCGCCATCCATTCGCTGGTCGTGCGGGGCGCTGGTGCCGTCGCCGGATCCAGTTCCTCGCCTCGCACGGTTTGCACCATCTCCTGCAACGCGCGCGTGACCGGACGCAACGTCCCCGCTTCGGGTAATCCGGCCAGGGCGCTGTCCACTTGGCCGGCGGCCAGAAGCAAAGCCGCCCGCCAGAGCCGTTCCGCATCGCTGCCCGGCTGGCGCTCGGCTGGATACCGGGCCAGGGCATGAGGCAAATCTCCATCTCGGTAGGCCTGCAACGATTCCTGCAGCGCGGTCTGCTCGGCAGAGCTCAAGCCTAATTCTGCTGGGTCAACGATGGCCGGGTAATACAGCACCCACTGGATGACGCGACGCGCGTTGAGCAACGCCGTCTTGGCCGGCGGCCGCCCCGGTTCGACCAACAGTTCTTCACCCGAATTGACTTGCTCGGTTTGTGCTCCCGCGGTCATGGCCACCGCCCCATCCAACAACGACAAGGTGGTGCGGCCGTCGTCCCCAACCGCCAGCTGAAACTCGGTTCCCCGAATGGCTCCCGAGGCCAGCGGCGTTCTAAACTGAATCTCGCCCGGCCGCTCACGGCTAAATAAATAGCTGGCGCCGGAGTTGAGCTCGAGTGCGGGCGTGCCCCCGGGACGAGGCGGGGGTTGAATTTGCATCGTGGTGAGCGCATTGAGGCGCAGGACACTCAACCCGGACCATTGCAGCGAAGCGCGACTGCGCAGGCCGGTTCGCAAGCGATCCCCCGGATGCAACACCTGGTTGGTGCGCGCCGGCTGCCAATCCAATGTCCCGTTGGGTGCGACCTCGACCTTGCCCTCCACAGTGAGCAGCACGCAGGTTGGCGTTTCTCGGGAGGCCGGTGTCGGGGGATCGGCGGCGTCCGCCAGGGTTATCCCTGTCAATCCAAGTATAAAAATGATAAATCCGCGCCTGAGGCCATCAATCCGCGCGCGGATGGTGTCCGGTCTGCCTTCCATTTGAATTTGTTTTCCCCTGCAGGGCGTGCTCGGCTGGAACTCCCCAACCCCATGAACCTTTGAACGGCCTTGTTTCTAGTGGCCCGCCCCCCGAATAGCAAGGTGGAACAGGCAGAAAAGCGAAAAGCGAAAAGCGGAAAGCCGAAAGCGGAAACACGGGAATCGTCCCGCCTTCGCCTGCGGGCTACCCGCCTTCGCCTTCGGCTACGGCGTGGCAGGCGGCGGGCAGGCCTCGTCCTCGATCAGGTACCGTCTTCGGTCTGCGACCGTCGCCGGTCCGCGAAAAGGAGCCGAAAAGGCGGCGGTCTGCGACCGCCGCTACAATTAGCGATTCAAATTAGGACACTACCCACGTTCAAAGATCCTGGACCAAATGGCGCGCTTTTGATCGAATCAAACATATCAATGGCCGCACGCTCTCCTCACCCCGCCCGTTCCCAACCGGTACAGCTGCGTCTGGCCGCGGTGCAGATGCGATTCGCCTCGGACCTGGCCGGGAACCTGGCGTGCATCGAGAAAGCCTTGCGCACGGCAGCCCGGCGCCGCGCGGACGTCGTCTTGTTCCCCGAATGCGCCATCACCGGTTATCATTTCAACTTTGGCACGCTGCGGCCAAGTGATCTGCAGATCGCCCTGGCCCAGGTGGCGGCCTGGGCTGCGCAACATTGCCTGAATGTGTTGATCGGCTCACCCCTCTTCCATGGACGCCACTTGCGCAATTGCCTCGTGGTCTTCGATCGGATGGGCCGGGTGACCTACGTCTACGCCAAGTGTCAACTCACCGAAATGGATCGGCGCATCTTTACACCCGGCGATGCCATCGCGTTGTTCGAAGTGGATGGAATTCCGGCCACGGCCATCATCTGCCACGAACGACGTTACCCGGAGCTTGTTCGCCTCGCGGTCATGGCGGGGGCGCGGCTGCTCTTTCATCCGAATGCCGGGCTGGATTCACTCGCGGTCTCCAAACGCAAGTGGGGCGGCCGCGACGGCATCGCGGTGCGCGCATTCGAAAACGCCATCCCCTATGTGTTCGCCAATTCCGTCGGACCGCAAGGCGACGGCAAATGGTCGGCCGGCGATTCCAAGATTGTTGGGGCCGACGGGCGGTGCCTGCGTTTGGCGGACAACCGCCGGGAAACGGTGATCGTCGCGGATGTTGATCTTCGTCAAGCCACGGGCAAATATGCACTGGAAAGTCTGGGCAGCCCGCGATTTTTGGGGCCGTCTTGGCGGCGGATGGTCGCGTTGGTGCAACGGCGCGCCCGGCGCGAAGCCACCCTGGCCAGAAGGACGCTTCAGGAGATGGACCCAATCCGGGCGTGAGCCGGCGAGTTGGCTCCGGTCAAAGGGATCGTCTGCGCACCCTCAGCCTGTGCCATTGAGATATCAAATATCAATATGAACACGACCGAAACTATCGTTGAAGCTCGTTGGAAAACCTTCTTGAAAGCCGCGGCCTTCCTCCTGCCGGCAGTCGTGTTGTGGGGATTCGCCAGCGTCTTTTTTGCGCCGAAATTACAAGAGCTTTGGGCCCGCGGCGGTGGCACCACCGGCGACGCGCAGTGGGTGATGAGTCTGGTCATGTTCCTGGTCCATCATGGGTCGCAAATCCTTTTCGTGGCCGGGTTGCTGGCCGTCGCCGGCGAATTTCGCGCTCGCCAATGGGCCCGTTATCGGCGGTTCGCCCTCGGGTCGCTGGTCTTGCTGTTAAACTCGGCCGTTCTGCTCGGGCTCTGGTTCATGTGCGCGGCTGCGCTGCTGATCGCCCCTGCTCTCATGCACGCGGGATAGAGAGCGATCTGAAGGCGTGAAGAGGGCACGGCCCTTAGCTTTAGGCTGCGTTGTTCGGAGGGTCTTTTTGTGCGCGGGGTCTCAGTCGGCGGTTGGTTTTGGAACACCGTTGGTACAACGCCTGCCTGGGATGGCAGTACGGTCAATGGAAGCCCCGAGAGCCGAGGAGGGGGAACAAACAATGAGCCTCCTTCAAGCGTGCCGACTTATCCAGATGCTAGACGGGACTGAACTTTGTGTGGTTCAAAAATTGGGGGACCTTCTTGATACTTCGGTCTACTACCGAAAACCAGGAACCAACTGGGGTTGGTTCTACTACGATCATGAGGATTCCTATTGGGCGAAAACAACGATCCTCAACCTCCAACCGAAGTCATTTAGTTAGTGTCTGCGAGAAAAGGAGAGAGCGAAGCGGTGGAGGAAGGTTGGAGGGACAGCGGTCGGGGCGAAT
>DATLUX010000313.1:0-2523 GCA_035577805.1 Verrucomicrobiia bacterium | reverse complement strand
TACCTGAGGGTCGGTTCATGGGTAGGACGGACCTCCAACTTTTGGACGCGCATTGGGACGATGAACGATTTTCGATTTTCGATCTTCAATATCTTCAATTGCCGATATTGCGGATTCCCAATTGGGCCGCAATTGAAAATTGGAAATTGGAAATCGACCATTGGGTCTGTTCATGGGTAGCCTCCATCTGCTTTTGCACACGCATTGGGACCATGAACCCACCAATCTGACGTAGCAGCCGAGGTAACGAGGCTCTGATCTTTTTTTCCGACGAACGGGTTGGGGTAGAGTGAGCCTCCTGACGTCGGCTGCTACGGAGGGTCAGGTTCATGGGTAGGACGGACCTCCAACTTTTGAACGCACATTGGGGCCTTGTCGCAACTCTTGTCGAGGAATCTGGCGTGGTTCAAAGAGTTCCCAAAACAGGAACTAATAAAGTCTGCCGGGCGGGGGCACCCGTTAGGGCGGGCTACCAGAGCACTTTGTTTTGAGCTTTGAATTGAACTGAAGTTTGAACTCAGAACCGGCACCTTACTTTTTGCCGAACTCCTTCATCTTGCCGATCAAGGACTTGATCTGCTCGTCACT
Organism: Verrucomicrobiia bacterium; assembly: GCA_035577805.1. Taxonomy (GTDB): domain Bacteria; phylum Verrucomicrobiota; class Verrucomicrobiia; order Limisphaerales; family JADJPG01; genus DATLUX01. The sequence goes on along the minus strand of DATLUX010000313.1, from coordinate 1,935 downwards.
CAGTTTGGCCTTGAACGGTTTCATTTTCTCCTTGCCGCCCTCACTGAGGCCTTCCTTGACGGCCTTGAGAGATTTTTCGTCCTGCAACTCAGCGCTCACCTTCGGGTCGCGGTAGTCCTTCGCGCCCGCCTTCTGGCCCATCTTGGTTTTGCCGCTGCCATCTTTGCCGTGGCAAGCTGCGCAATGTTGGTCCCAGAGGGCGTTCGAATCAGCCGCGCGGCTCGCTGCCACCGTCGCAGCCGCGACCATCATGATAGCAATAGTTCTTTTCATTATCCCCTTCTTGTTCGGTCACTTCATTTCTTGAGCGAGCGCACGTGGGCAACCAGCGCTTTGATCTCGTCGTCGCTCAACTTGTCCTTGAACGGTTTCATCTTCTCTTTGCCGTCCTCCCGCAAGCCGTCCTTGACCGCGGCGAACATCTTGTCGTCCTTCAAGCCGGACTGGTACTGCGCGTCGGTCTGGTCTTTGACGCCCGCCATGCGTCCGGCCTTGGTCTGGCCTTTGCCGTCCTTGCCGTGGCAGGAGGCACAATGTTTGGCCCAGTTGGCCTGGACGTCCGCAGCCCAGGAGGGGCAGGCGAGGAGAATAGGAACCAATGCGGCAGTGAGGAGAGTTAGTTTTTTCATGGCGTCGAGCTTGGTTGGAGTTATACGAAAGTGACGAACGGCGATGCAAGGCCGGAGTTCAGAAGCCTGTTACGCAGCGCCCGATGCGACGCCAGCACGCCAGCCGCTTCCGGTTTGTTCAAGGCAGCTGAGATTCAATTTCCACTGTCGACGAGGAGCACGCGCGGCCGCGCTGCACATTTTCTGTGTATGAAATGGCAAGTATTGCGTAGACGGGAGGACGGGGAAAGGACGAGTCTGGACACGTAGTGACACCGGGTGTTTCAGGCCCGCAAGTTCGGACGGCGCATGAAAATCTATCTAGCAGGCCCAATTACATACAAGACCGCCAGGATGGAGGGGCCTAAACGGCTGGCGGTTCTCCCTCGCGACCCTCGGTTTGCTCTGGATCCGGTTGAAGCCAGTTGCCCGAAGGCGGGGGACAGGCCGGCCGATCACTTTTGCATTCCTTTAACTCGTCGCTTGCGGAAGAGCCCAAAAAAGGTTTAGAGTGGTATAACCCCATTACTTCATACTCCCACCCACTCCACATGAGCGCGAAAGCCCCAATCAGAAGCACGCTGGTCCTCGGCGTGATCCTTGGCATCCTCGCCATCACTTCCACGACCGCAGCCTGGGCATCCGCTCCGCCCTTGCAGGGGCAGATCACTTTGCGACCGCTCACGCCCCAGGAGATTTACGACTATGGTTTGACCGACGTTCAGGGGGCCAGCGGCTTGTCCACCATGGCGGTTGGCCAACCGGCCTACCTGGAGGTCCTGGTGAACAATGCCGTTCCCAATTCGGACATCACCAACGTTACCTGGACATTAACCGGCCGGCCGCCCGGGTCCGGCGCGGTGCTGGAAGCGAGTCCGCTGGGACCCAACATACCGACCTACAAGATCGCTGACCGTATCGACCAGAATGGCGCTCCCGTTTTCAAGGTCGCGGGGCGGACGATGCTCCGCCCGGATCTGATCGGGTCTTACACGGTGAGCGCCAGCATCCAGACCGCCTCGAGCGGCAACACCAATCTCACGCAGCGCATCACCGCCAGCAGCTACCTTGGGGTCAATGCCTCGTGCGTGCTTTGTCACAGCGGCGGCCTCATTGCCCCCAACCGCTACACCAACTGGATCGAGACGGCGCATGCGCACACGTTCGAGAACGCGATCAGCGGGGTGAGCACGGATTACTTTGCCGCGTCCGACCTGCCTTACCGAACCACCGGCTATGATGGGAATACGAATGGAAACAATAGCGGCTTCGATTTCGCCGCCACGACCAATGGCTGGACTTTCCCCGCCACGCTGACGAGTAACAA
>DATLUX010000312.1:0-2596 GCA_035577805.1 Verrucomicrobiia bacterium | reverse complement strand
TGTACTGAGCTCGAACCCATTCATTGAGCTGAGCTTGATCAAGCTCGGTGAGCGTCACCGGCAATGGGATCTTCGGCATGAATCGGACCCTGCACGGGAAATTAGGATATGTCTAGCTATTTCTGATACAGTGCACTAGTGATGTGTCCCCTAAACAGCTAGGGGACACATCACTAGCCGCACAGTTCCCACCGATCGGCCTGGGCGCTGCAGACGTCACTCGGGTCGCCGACGGCTTCAACCGACGGAATCACGAGGCTGGCCGCCTCTTTCCTGCGGAACAGGAGCGACGAGAGGCTGATCTCAGCGGGGATCGAACGGCCCATGAAGTCGAGGAGAATCTCCACTCGCTGTTTGGCTGGCAACACACGAATTACGGACCCCTTGACACCCTTGAAGGCGCCGGCGGCGACCTCGACCTCCTCGCCTGGTTCCGGGGCATCGCTGAGCACTTTGGATTTCAGCTCCTCCAGATCTCGTTGCAACTGCTCAATCGCCGCCTCCGCTATGCTGGGCACGCTGTTCCCAAACTGCACCACCATCGCCACGGCATTGGTATATCGGACCGTTTGCAGCTTCGAGGCGAGAGCAAAGCGTGCAAATAGATAGTTTGGAAACAGGGCTTCGGTAAACCAAACCAGCCCGCGCCGGGTCGAGCGCAACAGCCGCAAGCGCGGATTGAACACCTCGACTTCGGGAATCAAGCGCAGGTGAGCCGCGGCGATGTGTTCACGCTTCAAATGCGACCGGATGCAGAACCAAGATGGTTCGGATGGGTCCAACGGCAGCTCCGCCAATGGTGAGTAAGGGGCTCTCGCCAGGACATTCATGTTCAGTTGTCTCGTCCCGTTCCCACCACCACTCCCCCGCCAATCGCCAAGCCCGCCTCTCACGGGCCTAGGCAATTAGCGGGGTCGCGGTGGCCGAATGGGCAGGGCGTTCGAGCTTTTTCGCGCGCCAGCCAGCGTTGTTGGCCCTGCGTTCGCCGTTCGCTCCCGGCTCCACTCTGGTCCCAATTGCCTTACCGTTCGGGGGTGGCCAGCCGGTCTCGTATCAGGGCTGACGTGCGACCACCGCAATCTCCTGTGACCTGAAGGGTGTCGCGGCGGAAATACGCCAAAGCTTTCCATCGGTTTGCCTGATAACGGATTCAAGTCCTGTCATCCTCCCCGCTCTCAGAATCCCTGGCAATGAGGTGGGACGCGTTCCCGCGCTCGGTCCAGGGCTGCTCCAACTTAGGAAGCCTACCTAGGCGGACACCGGTGAGGCCTCACGCCACCCCAGGCGACCGCAGATCATTCCTCAACCTAACCTTTTGGTTGATCGTTTGCCGAACTGGTGACGACCGTGGCGACTCCGCTGGAACGCGGTTCGGTCGGGTAATTGCGTTCTCGCCAGGCATCAATCCCGCCCAGCAATGGCCTGACGCGCAGGATGCCTCTTTGCCGCAGTAACAACGCCACCCGGGCGCTGCTCACTTCGTTGGGTCAGGAACAATAGAGTATGATGTCACGGTCGCGGGGAATTTCGTGCTCGCGCGCCTGCACCTCATCGACGGTCATGTGACGCGCGCCGCGGATCAACATTGGGTTCCGTTCGACGTCCGCCAGAGAGCGTAGATCCAGAATGACCGGGTTCTCTCCGGTTTCCACCTTTCGATGCAGCTCATCCACGCTGATCCGCGCCATCCTCAATTCGCTCAACAGCCGGCGCCGCTGCCAGTATTTGAAGCCGAGGTAAAGCGCAACCAATCCGACGACCAATGCAAGCGCGCTGCTCCCCAGACTAGCCAGCGCGTCGATGATTTGTTCCAACTGATTGCTGAACAGAATGCCGAGGAATATGAAGCAACCCGCGTACAGCACAGAACCCAATCCATCGAAGAAGAAGAAGCGGGAGGCGCTTATGCCCGCGCTCCCTGCCAACGGAGGAGCCAGGGTGCTTAAGCCGGGAATGAATTTGGCCGCGATCACCCCACGCATCCCGTAGCGGGTGAAAACATCATGCGTCCGACGAACGCAGGAGTCGGGCTCCAATGACATTCGGCAAAGAAAGCTCAGCACGCGCTGGCCGCGATAGCGCCCCAAATAAAACCATATGGCATCGGCAACCAGCGAGCCGAACGCTGCCGCCGTGATCGCAATAAGCCAATTGATTTTTCCAGTAGCCGCTAACGCGCCAGCCGCCAGCAACCACGGTGTCGCCGGCAGTGGAGCTCCCAGCTGCTCGACGAAGACAGCGGCGAAGACCAGTGCAGTGCCATGGCGAACCAGGAACTCAAGAGTTTGATTCATGCGGACTCACGTTCCGGCGCGATGGCCATGGATGGCAATCAAATTTTTGAGCGCGTGCATTGCCGATTAGAATGAAGAGCTCTACGTCACCTTCCCAAAAAGTCGGTGAGTGTCTGCACAACAGTGTATGGGTTTTCGCCGCATTGGGTTCAGGGTTCTCGGTTCAGGGTTCAGGGTTCAGGGTTCAGGGTTCAGGGTTCTCGGTTCAGGGTTCAGGGTTCGGGGTTCTCGGTTCAGGGTTGAATCGAATATTGAACGTTTTTGAGGCTCGGCAACGCACGTCCTCGTCCTCGACCGGCGGC
>DATLUX010000311.1:0-6341 GCA_035577805.1 Verrucomicrobiia bacterium | reverse complement strand
GAACTGGCAACTCCTGGCCAAGGAACTTGTCAAAGGCACCGCCGAACTCATCTGCCTTCACGGACTCAGCCAGCTTTCGGACGACATCTATCATCGTGTCATCCACGTCACCGACCGGATTGACCTCGAAGCATGGATGCTTCAATCGGGCGGCGAATTATGGCGACGCCTCCCGGCCGCGCTTCCGGACGAGCGGCCCATCGCTCATGTCCTCATGCATCTCGCGCGTATTCCGGCCGGGATATTGGAATCCGTGCTCGCTCAAGTTATCGAACAATCAGAAGCCGCCTCTCACCGTCTGGCCGCTTTGTTCAAAAGTGCGTAGGCCACGCCCTCTAAGGCGTGCTCAGCCGATAAAAGGCTCCGGTCGAAATCGGATTGAGGTCGTCATACACAATCAGACCGGTGGTCGGTGCGGTTACCGTTGCGAGGGTGGTCCAGGGACCGGTCAAGGTTTCGGCGCGTTGCACTCCACAACGTCGGCCGGGAACAGAGTAGAATTGCACTTGGTATCCAACTCGGGTGAGCAGCGGTTTGATGCCAGGCGGTTCCGTGTAACGGACGGTGGCAAAATCCTTCTCTATGCGGTCACCGGGGCGGCTGTCTGATATGCCCGCGACGACGACCACTCCGGCGGGACCAAGGGCGAGCGATTGGCCGCGCGCCGGGAAGTCGTCTCCGTCGCCTAGGCCGTTGTAGCGTTTTTCCCAGAGCAAGTCCCCGTTGCTGCCGGCGTACTTCATGGTCAAATAGTCAGTGGTGGCAGCGGCATTGATAGAATATCCCGTGACCACGACCGAGTCGTTGAGATCCACCGCGACGGCCAGAGCGCCATCTTCGCCATTGGCGGGGCCGTTGTATCGCTTTTCCCACCGCACGACGCCCTGCGCCGCGGTATAACGCACGGTGTAGTAATCGAAGTTATGTTCGCTCCCCATGGAAGAGCCGGTGACAATAACGTCCCCGTTGGCGGCCACGGCCAGGGCTCGGGCAACGTCAGGACCGTTTGAACCGTTGTAGCGTTTCGCCCAAAGCAGCGCGCCGTCCGCGGAATACTTGAGCGTTAGGTAATCGTACCCGGAAGTTCCGGTCACCACGATGTTACCGTCGGCGTCGGCCGCGATGGCCGTTGGTTGATTGTCCGATGTGTTATCACCGGTGTGTCGCCGTTCCCAAAGCAAGGCTCCACTCTCCCCGGCATACTTGGCCGTATAATAGTCAAAGACAAAGGTGGTGTTGTTGTAGGATGGGCCGGTCACCGCGACATCGCCGTGGCGATCCACCGTCACCGCGACCAAGCGTTCCTGGGCGCGAGCCAGCGAGCTCCGTTTCTCCCAAAGCAGTATGCCGTCGCCCGCCCCATGTTTGGCGACGTAAAAATTGGTGTAGGCAAATCCTGGCACCAAGGCACCCGCCACCAGGACATTGCCCTGGCTGTCCATGGTCATGCTCTCGGTAAAAGCCATCGACGGGTAGCGCCTGTGCCACAAGACAGTGCCGTTATTCCCTGCCAGCTTGGCGACGTAACGGTCACCGTTCGGCCATGAAAATCCGGCGAAAGCCACGGCGGTGCCTCCGTGCACGGTCACGGCCTGAGCCTGTTCAAAAGGGTAGTCGTCATAGCGCGTTTCCCAAAGCAGCGTACCGGTCGTGGCGGCGTATTTTGCCGCGTAATAGCCGGACGCGCCTTGGTAGTTGGAGAGGCCCGCCATGAGGACATTGCCGTTCTCATCCAACGCGACCGTTGGCTGCGACTCACCGCTTTGCGCGGTCCCGCGATAGGTGATATCCCAAAGCGTGCTACCATTAAGCCCCTGGTATTTCACGGTGTAGCAGTCCGTACTGTAGGGAGGAGCACTGACGAACCCCGTTACGAACACGTCGCCGCTGCCATCGACCGCAACCGCCGTCGATTGGTCCTCCCAACTACTCGGGCCATCGTAGTGACGTTCCCAAAGCGTGCGGCCATCGTTGGCGGCGTAACACGCGGTGAAATAGTCGGCGGCCGTTGCGCCGCTGCGGTCTGAATAACCGGTGACCAGGACATCTCCGTTCGGGGCCATGGCCACCGCATGCGTCGCGTCCTCTTTGTTGTTCGCCCCATTGTAAGATCGTTCCCAAAGAAGTCGGCCATCGCTTGCCGAGTATTTCGCGGTGTAAGCGTCAGACACGGAAGGGTCCCAGATCACGCCAGTCGTTATTACGTCATTATTGGCGTCTACGGCCAAGGCCGTCGCCACGCCGCCGGCATTAGCTGGGCCGGTGTAGGTTTTGTTCCACCGCGTGGCTCCGTCCACCCCGCTGAACTTTACCGTGTAGAATCCTTGCGCATACGTCCCTCCTTCTGTTGAGGATGTGCTACCGGCTGCGACGACGTCGTTGTTGGAGTCGATAGCCACGGCGTAAAAGTTGTGATGCCCATGTGCCTGACCTTGGTAACGTCTTTGCCACTGAAGAGCCCCATTGGCGGCCGCATACTTCGCCGCATAAAAATCGAAGTAGCCGTCGCTCTCCGCCGAAAAGCCTGCCACCACCGCATTGCCCGCTGCATCCACCGCGATACTCGTCGCTTCGTCCCAGCTCTTGTCCGAGCTGTCATACACTTTTTCCCATAGCAATTCGCCGCTGGCCGAATACTTGGCCGTGTAGATGTCGGGGTAAATCGTTTTGACCGAATAGCCGGTCACGAACACGTTCCCGTTTCCGTCGACGGCCACCGCATGAAGTTCCTGGCGAGTGTTTGGTGCGCCGACGAAACGTTTCTCCCAGAGAAGGGCGCCGGTTGCACCCGCGTACTTGATGGTGACCCCATCGGGATCGCCCTGCTCGTCGAGGGAAGACCCCGTGATCAGGATATTCCCTTGGGAGTCTACGGCCACTCCGGCGGGAACGTCATTGTTATGAGTTGGCCCATCGTAACGACCTTCCCAAAGGAGATTAGCCGGCATAGTGCCCGTCCCACCTGCGTATTTTAACGTTAGGATATCGCTTCCGGTGCTCTGGTCCGTGACCGCTCCGACGACAATGAGGTCGCCATTGGGGTCCACGACCGCTTTGACAGCCGTGTCCTGGGAGTTGGTGAGGACGTTCCCGTAACGATGCACCCACGCCTGAAGGGGGGAAGCCGACCACGCCGCCGGGTTGGCTAACGCCAGAATCGCCCCGGCGGTGCAGAGCCGTAGGAATTCAAGCATGCGCACACCACAGATCTTCGCGGTGGGCGCGGCGGAGTTTTTCATGGGCCTCAAGATTCGCCATTGCACAAAGGCGGCCGGAGCCGGCCACTGGGCCATTCGACCCGTATCATGACCAGGCGACACCACGCCCCATCCGACCTTCGCATGACCGTGCTGGCGACAAAGCAGGTATGCCGATGCAACCAGCCGCCGAGCATGATGTCGGGCGGGAGCGAGCGGCCTTTGCGGGCCAAATCGGTGAAGACAGTCTGCGCGACGTCCTCGGCCAGGTGGGCGTCTCCGCTCACCCGGCGCAGCGCCACGGAATAGACCAGGTTTAGGTAACGGGATACGAGTTCACCGAAGGCCGTTTCCGAGCCGCTCTGGGCATAGTCGAGCAGCAAAACCTGTGATTCTGTCGTGCTCATTCCACCCTATATAAAGCCCGACCCGCCACGAAACCGACAAAAACCTCGCGGGACTCGAATTTGAGCGTCGCGAAGATGCCGCGCGGTGGCTCTTTTTGCCGCGGGTGTTGACAGGTTCGTCGCCCGGCGCCGGCGCGGACCGACGCCAGGCTCACGCACCTCTTTATTACTCTTACTCGTCGGCCCTCGACCCCTGGCCTGGCCCAACGCCGTAATCCCGGTGGATGAGAGACACTCCCAAGTCGAAATCGAGTAGAACATGTGACAGAAGACGACCCTGGTAGGTGACCACGCCGCCGGTGTTCACCGGTTTCAGTTCCACGACCCACAGGTTGTTGAATCCGCTGACTCGACCCCTGGAGTCCTTCGGGAAGCTGACGGGATCGCTCGTGTCGATCCCAAAGGCTTGCATGAGGGGATACAAGACCGGGCTATGGGAGCATAAGACCGCCCGGCTCCCCAGGGGCAAGGTCTTGAGGTAGTCGATCTGCGGCTGCCTGACCGAGGAGGAGGAGGTCCAGCCGGGGTCGCACTCTGCGGGCGTGGCCGGGACGTTGATCACGCCGTCGCCAGGAGCTTGATCAACGTCGGTGCCGTCCGGGATTCCGTCACCATCGAGGTCGCCACCTAGACCGGCGAGGTTGGCGATCTTCGCGACCGTCTGGCGTGTGCGCAGCTTGTGGCTGGCGATGACGTGGGTCAATGTGCGCGTAATGCCTTTCGTCTCGAACCAGTCCGCCAACGCTGCCGCGCGCACTTTGCCGAGTGGATTGAGTGCTTCCACGCAACACGAGTCGTCGGCGTTGCAGTTGTTGAACGTGACCGTAAAGGTGGGATCCGATCCCACCAACTCCGGCACGTCGTCAGCATGCCGGGTGAAGTAAACAATGGTTGTATTCGAAGCCAGCGATTGAGGCGCGTCGGCTTGTGCGATTGGAACGGCCGTTAGGGCGGCGAGCATCAGGACCAGGGGGATGTGTTTTGTGAGTTTCATAGGGGTCGTTTGATTGTTAGTTGGGATCTCTGACCCACGGTTCTTTGGGTCTCACTCCCTTACTGAAAGAAATGCGGCGAAGAGTCACAGGGATTCAACACCATGGTCACATCATAGAACCAAGGAACTCGCCCTGCACGGGAGGAATGGGCGTGCCATGAAGAAGGCGCTTCAGAGCCAGACAGGATCTCGCCGCTCCGACAGCGTTGCGGCCACCAAGCGCGAATGGAAGAGTGGGGTCAGAACGCCAGCTGGACGCGGGTCAGGAAGGCGTTTTCGCCGAGGTCCGCGACGCTGCCGCTCTGTCCACCTTTTAGGTCGGTGTGGGTGTAGTTAAACGAGGCCCGGATGTTGCGGTTCAGGAACCAGTTCAAGCCGACGCCCCACACGGTCGCGCTGGTCGCCAGCTCAGCTGGGTCGGCGAAGGTCGGAAAGAGCCCGTCATCGATATCCAGGCCAGAGTAACGAGCGACCAATTGAAACGCGCCCCAGCCGCCGTTCGCCGGATCGAAGGTCCGTTTTGGCGTGGGATAGCCGAAGGTTCCTTCCTCTCCCGTCAACAACCACGACGCCGTGATCGCCCAGGCGGAGTTCTCTGCGCGTGTGGAACCGAACGGCGCAACCTGGAGTTCCAAGCGCTGCGAAGATACAGCGTATTCGCCGATCACGCCGAAGGGTCCCCAGTACCAGTACGCTTGAGGTCCCACCCGCCAGTGAGGGCCATCGGCGGTGACGTCGGCGGCGTAACCGAAGTCTTCCGGGAGACCTGAGTCACCCGACATTTCCCCGTAGGTGCCGCTAACACCGACGCCGAGCTTTCGCACCAGCTCTATCCTGCTCTTGAGCAGCGGGTGGAAGAACAGCCGGCCGGCGACGGTCTTGTCGCTGTCGAAATCACTGTTGCCGGCCGAACGCCCATCACCCGTGCCATTGAAGAGGCCGACTGAATAGTTGGCCAGGCCGCTCGCGGCGAGCGTCTTCGTGGTGTCCTTGTCGCCAGGCCAGAGCTCGCCGTGCAACATGACGCCTACGTCGCGCACGGGCCAGAGGAGGGAAACCGGGCTGCGTTCGATGAAGAGGAGGTTGGCTGCCGACTGCCAACGTTCCAGGTTGCCGGGCGGTTTCATCTTGCCGATGCGTAGTTGCAGCACCTCGTTATAACGGTAGTTGACCCAGGCATCTCGCAGCGATGGTGAGGAGCCGGCCAGCTCAGGGGTCAATAGGAAGTCGAAGTCGCGAAATACCGTCCCTTCGAGGATCGGCCGCGCACGGCGCACGAGGAAACTGTCCCCGATTGCGTCATCATCACTCCAGTGCGAGTCCAGCTGGAGCAGGCCCCGGAAACGCAGCATGAAGTTGGTATCTGCCGAGCGCAGGGTGAAACCGGAGGCGCCAATCGAGAGGCTGGGCAGGGACTGGGGCGTTTCCGCCGGTTTCGGAGCGTCGCCGGGAGGTGCCGCAGCCGCCTTGGCGTCCCGCTGTTGCAGCAGCTTCTCGAGCTGCTCGACCCGTTTTTCGAGAGCCTGGATTTTGTCGGCTTGTTCGTCGGCAAGGAGAGACGAATGAAGCAATGCAGCGAAGGCCAGAGAAACGAAGGAGAAACGCGTCGCAGTTTTCATGGTTGGATGGCGGATAGGCAGCTGTGTGGGTGGCCCGAGGTGCGGACGGAAAGCGTCGCAGTCACTCCTTCCGGCCGCCGAGATCGAACGCAGCCGCTCCCCGCATGATCTCTCGCAGACGAGC
>DATLUX010000310.1:0-3181 GCA_035577805.1 Verrucomicrobiia bacterium | reverse complement strand
TCGATCACCCCGTTGAAAGCAAAACGGTGAAGCTTCCGTTTGCTCGCCACATCCATGACGCAGACCTCGTGGCTGCCCGCAATGGCCAGCCGTGTCCCGTCTGGGGAGAACACGGCCCGAGTGGAAGCATCGGTAATCGGCCGGGAAAACCAATTAGTTTGACCGGTGTCGGCATGCCAGAAGACCACATTTCCGTCGCTTGCCACAAAGGCAGCCAAGTCTCCGCCCGGTGCCAGTGCTCCGCAGGAAAACGCGCTCAGAGGCAACGGATGGCGTGGGCTCTCGGTCAACGCGGGGGCTTCGCAGATGCTAAAGGTTTTGTCTGTAAAGACAGTGAGCAGATGCCGTCCGCCCGGCGAGAGCATGAGAGCGTTGCCGGTGCCGCCGGAGAATTCGCCGACGTCCGTCTGGAATGGCCGGCAATCGGGTTCCTTCGGACGACCCGTGACATCCCAGATCCGGACACTTCCATCCACGCTACCGCTGATCAAGGTGTGGCCATCGGGCGAAAACTCTGCGCCGCTCACCGAATTTTTGTGGCCTCGAAGCTGGCCGGTGGTCGTGCCCGTAAGGGTGTCCTGCAAGATGACCTGCTGCGACCCAACTGTTGCGGTGAACGCCAGCGTCTTGCCGTCGGGTGACATGCGCAAAGCCGAAACACCAACCGGGTAATTTGTGAACGTCGCTCGTTCGCGCCCTTCAGCCACATCCCATAGCCTGATCGTCCTGTCCATGCTGCCGGAAACCAGGATTCGTCCGTCGGGAGTGAACGCCAGCGAGGGCACGTACAATCTATGACCCTTCAGCCTCCGCTCTCTCGTTTGCCGGCTCGGAATGTCCCAGAGCGCAATTTCGCCATAGTAATTTTCGTTGTAGGCCAGAGTCTGGCCGTCCGGTGAGAACGCAAGGCCGAGTGGGGCAGTTCTACGAAAATAGGCGGGGATATTGGCGACTTCCTGACGCGTAGCCACGCTCCAAAGATGAACTCCGCTGTAAAGATCAACACACGCGAGCAATTGGCTGTCGGGAGAAAACATCGTGCTATTGGGCCGAAGCTCGAACCATCGCTCGCGATCAACAATGGCGCGGTCGTTGGTGGTCAGGACCGCAGCCTCGCGCCTGGTTGCCAGGTCCCACAGTCGAAGTGCATCTTTCCCCTGAGTTTCAGTGGTGGTAGCCAGCCAGCGGCCGTCAGGGGAACAGGCGGCTGTTTTCACGGGGTCATCGTGCGCGAGCAGAGCAATCTGCTGCTTTGATTCAACATCCCACAGTCGCACCGCCTTGTCTCTTCCGGCCGAATAAGCCGTCTTGCCATCGGGTAGAAAACCGGCCGCGCTGACTCCGTTTGAGTGGTAGCCGAGAATGAATAGTTGGTCGCCCTGGCATTGCTGCCAGAGGTAACGCCATTCCCAGCCGCGAAGATCGGTAGCAGCCGAGGTAACGAGGCTCTGACTGTCTTGTTGGAAAGAGTGAGCCTCCTCACGTCGGCCGCTACCAAGTTGATTGGGGGTGGGCCGATTGCGATCGAGCAATCGCAAGGCGCTGAAGATGTCGCCTTCGCTGACAGCAGCGTGGGCGCGGAACATGTCTGAGGCGTATTGATTCTGCCGGGCGGTTAGTTCTCCCGCTTCGGCGCGCTGGAGTTGCAGCTGTTCTGCTCTGCGCGCCTGGTTGATACGGTAAGCGGCAATCGGCGAGCCGATGAACACGGTGAGCAGGAGTATGGCCGCGGCGGCCAGCGACCCGGCCAGCGCGGGTTTGCGCCGGCACCAACGCCAGGCACGCTCGACGGGCGTAATACGTCGCGCGTGGATTGGCTCGTCGTGGAGGAACCGGCCGAGTTCGTTGGCGAGAGCCTCCGAGTTCGGGTATCGCTTGTCTGGTTCCTTCTCCAGACACTTGAGGCAGATCGTTTCCAGGTCGCGCGGCAGGCTCGGATTCAATAGACGCGGTGAAACCGGCTCCGCGTTGAGCACCTGCTCCAGTGTGTCCGTCAGCGCTTCGCCCACGAAGGGCGGGCGGCCCGTCAACAGGTGATACAACATCGCCCCGAGCGAATAGACATCACTGCGCCGGCTGACTTTGCCGCGCTTGCCCACGGCTTGCTCGGGCGGCATGTAATTGGGCGAGCCGAGCACTTGGCCCGTCATCGTCAGTTCGGAGTCGTCTTCCAACCGTCTGGCCAATCCAAAGTCCGTCACGCGCGGCTGGTCGCTGGGGTCGATGAGGACGTTCGACGGCTTGAGATCGCGATGCAGGATGCCGCGTTTGTGCGCGTAGTGGATGGCTTCGGCGATGGTCTTGAGGTAACTCGCGGCCCGTCTCGCCGGCAGTGGGCCGTTGGCCAGCAACTTCGCCAAACTTTGCCCTTCGACGTAATCCATCGCGAAATACTGCTGTCCTTGGCACACGCCGACGTCGTGAATGGCTACGATGTTCGGATGTTGCAGACTGGCCGCCGCCGAAGCCTCCGCGCGAAACCGTTTCACGAACTCCGGACTGGCGAGTGGACCGAACAGTAACATCTTCACCGCGACAATGCGGCCCAGGCTCAGATGCCGCGCCCGATAGACAATGCCCATCCCGCCCCGGGCGATTTCTTCGAGAAGTTCATAATCGCCGAAGGTGCGCGGCAACGACAGCCCGGTCGCCGTCGAAGTTGAGGCCTGATCGTTCGAGCCGGAGGCATCGGGCGCTGCAGCGCTGGATGGATCAATCTGGATGAGGTGCGAAAGGTCGTCGAAGTCGCCCGCGCTCGCCTGGGTAAAGAGGCACTTGGGACAAAAGCCACCCCGGGCGTCGCCCGTCAGTGGCGTGTCGCATTTGAGGCACGAGGTTTTGTTTGCCATACTCGACGTCGACTTTTGGTCCCGTCACTCATTACACAGGAAAATTCGGACAAAAGGGACAACAAACCTCAACTATCGGTTTGGGAGCTCGGGCTGCGGACTGGAAAGCCCTCCGATTCGTGCCGCTATGACGAACTGAGGACGCCGCACAAATGCCGCAGTTCGTCCTCCACTTCCTCGGGAGTGGCGACGGTGTGTGCGATCTCCTCGCGAAAGAGTTGATGATAGCGTTGGCGCATTCGTTGCACGGCTTTCTTGACCGCTTCTTCGGTCAGGCCGGCTTCGCGACCGATCTCAGCGTATGTCTTCACTTCTGTTCCTTTGATCAGAAG
>DATLUX010000309.1:0-6051 GCA_035577805.1 Verrucomicrobiia bacterium | reverse complement strand
GAACTTTGAAATTCGACATTCGACATTTCTTAACCGGCTCATTCAAATGGCGAATGGCGAATGGCGAATGCCGAATGCCGATTGTCCCGGTTCAAGGTCCCAATGCATGTGCAAAAGCAGATGGAAACTACCCATGAACCTGACCTTCGGGAACTCGAAACTCTTGGCCTTCCCACGGCCCTCTCCCCGTTGAGGGGAGAGGGAGCAGTTCAAGGCCCCAATGCGCATGCAAAAGCAGATGGAAATTCTCCATGGCCTAACCTCGCCGACTTCTGGTTCATGTGATTAATCACGGGCAGAAGAGCTTTTGGGCTTGGGTGAAATGGAGTAACAAGCCATCTCCTCGGCATTGCGCAGATAAACTCGGTCCCCTCGGACGACCGGGTGATTCCAAGTCTTGCTGTCAAGCGCTTGGAACTGCCCGAGTTCCCGGTGCGCACTGGCATCGGCGGCGAGCAGGATCAGTTCGCCGCTTTCAGACAGGACCAGGAGCGCGCTTTGATCGCGCAGCAGCATCACTTGACCGCGTCCGTAACGGCCCTCTTTCCACGCACGTTTGCCATCCGCCACGCGAAGACAACAGAACATCGCGAGATCAAATCCGTAGGCATATCCGTTCTGAACCACGAAGTCGGGAAACTCTGGTTTAAGGTCCTTTGATTCCCATTTATTGATGACGGTCCAGGGCTCTCCGTTTTTTGAGATTTCGACCAGAGAGCAACCGACCCCGCCCAAAGCGGCCACCAGAAGTTGGTTTCCTTCGATCAAGCGAGGCTGGCCAGAGCGAGGCGCGCCTTTCATGACCACGCCTGTCTTCCAAAGTTCCTTGCCCGTCGCCACGTCAACCGCCGTCAAACCGCCATCGTGGAGCATCAGGCATTGCGGAACACCAGCCAGAGACGTCAGTTGGGGCGAACTATAGCTGCTGGCGCCGGCGCCAGCAGCCCACTTCAGCTCGCCTGATTGGATCTTGTACGCGAGCAAGCCTTTGTCAGCCTCACCACCCGCGTAAACCACCACCACCTCACCGGACACCAGGGGCGAACTTGCAAAACCCCACATCGGGACGTTCGCTTGCGAAGCGGCCTTGATGTCCTGCGCCCACACGAGCTGTCCAGTCTCCGCATCAAGGCAGTTCAGCAACCCGGTTCCGCCCAAAGTAAACAATCGCCCGTTGGCGAAGGTGGGCGTTGCGCGCGGGCCTGCCCCCGAGACGGCTTCATCAAACCGCGCGTTGTCCTCGTGGATCCATGTCTGGTCGCCGCTCTGGGCGTCGTAACAGACCACCGTTTCTTTTTCGCCCCTTTGCTCCTGAGTGTAGACGTGGTTGCTCACAACCAGCAGAGAGGACCAAGCCGGGCCGACTGAGCGCTTCCAAATCCGAGCGGGTGGATGCTCAGCCCAATTCGTAGCGATGCTGCTCCCGAGAATAACGCCATCACGGTTGGGACCGCGAAAGTCAGTCCAGTCGCCGGCCGCTGAGCTTGCCAGAGCCAGCCCGTTGGCGCGTGGGGTCAGCGCCGTGGAGGGACCGGCATGGGATTGGGCAAGAAACTGTTCTTCTGGCGTGGGCGTCCAGCGCCAATGAGATTTTGTCTTCAACGTGGAATCTGCGCTATCGAAACGGACCAGCAGCAGGTAACTCCACCCCAGGGTCACCACCACCGCAAGACCAATTCGAGCTGACGAGAATCGGTATCGTTTTGCCACCAACAACCAGGCGACGATCAGACTCGCCACCATCGGCCATCCCACCAGCCAGACGGTGAAAAAGTTGATCGAACGATGTGAAAACCTCCCCACAACCCAAGCCTCCCCAACCAGCAAGGCGAAGCCGGCACATTTCTCCCACATCCGCAAACCGCGATTGAACCACCACCAGCCGAGAAAGAGCAGGGTGATGAGGCCCGTGGAAACGAGCGCATACATGAAGGCCACAAAGTACGGCTTGTCCCACCACGAAGCGGCCAGGGTGGCCCCCCAAAACGCCAGCAATGCCACGGCAGGAAAGCGCAACCGCAGTTTGACAGGAGTCGTTCCGGCCTCAGCGGTTTGCCGATCGCCCGGCGTGGTTTCGTTCATGATTCGTGCTGCGGTTGGAGAGAGTGCTCACTTCTTCCGCGCAAACCCGGTATGCCCGGTTGCGCCCAGTACCGTGATCATGTGGTTCTCCGTAGTGTTTGGGTTCTTGCGTTAAATCCACCAAAGGGCCACACCCCATCGCCACTGATGTTGCCGTGGGCAACGCGGATTCTGAGAATCTCGCGGCTGGCGCGTCTGCGCCAGAGGCGGGGTGTCTTTGGATGTTTCGATTTGCTTCTCATGGCCTTCATGCGGTCATCGCAACCTGGCTGTTTCTCTTGCGGCTGATATCACACAGCATGTCGGAATGAATGTTCAGACCGAGGTTGGTCATGTTGTAAACATGCTCGCTGGCGACGAGCCAGACGATCTCACAGATCTCGCGTTCGGAGTAATGATGAGACAGGCGGGCAAAGGTTTCTGCGTGAACCTTTTTCTCGTTGGTCAGCTCGGTCACATAATCCAGGGCTGCGCGTTCTGCATCGGTAAAGAGGTCGCTCGTGTGGCATTGCTCGAGCGCATCGAACTTGGCTTGATTCATTGACGCCTTAATCGTGAACGAACGGCCAATATCGATGCAGAATAGGCAGACGTTGATGCGCGCGACCTGCTCGCGGACGAGCATGACCATCTCGGGTGACAGCGTCAGCTTCTGGTCAAGCTTGCCGATCTTCGCGTAGAAGAAACCGAACGCGGCCGGCAAACGCGCGCTATGCACTTTGAGCGGGGTCAGCACTTTGCCGAATTGCCGGCGCGTAAAGAAATACGCCAGCTTCATGATTAATCCGTGGGGTCTTTCGATGGGGGCAAGGAAAGTGCCCGCCTGCGTTTCGTGAGCTTCCTCCTCGGTGAGTTCAAATGTATTCATGGGATTTGTGATTAGAATCTTGATCGCGAAGCTGACTGATTCGGATGCGATATTGTCACGGTTGTCTCTATGATATTTTCTTTGGTCGCTGCGCTGGCTTCGTTGATTCGTTTCAGTGAAACGACGAACGGTGGCAACGCGGGAGGACAGCCATATTTGCTTACCCGGTTGCGCAGACAACGATCACCGCTGCCGCGAGTGTGGGGAGCGTTATGTGAACCGGCGCGCCGGACTGGGCCGCCGGAAGCAGCCGCTGGTTTGAGTGAATATTCAGCCATAGCAAGTTGCTCGTTTTGGCTGCGGTCCAATGACGCGCTGGGGTCCACCAAGTCTCGGCAACCTTCCGGTCGGTGGACCACGCCTGAAACGCTTCGAGAAGCCTATGCAGACATCGTGCCAGTGCCCGGAGACAGCAGAAACCCATGGAAACGGGAGCATGGTGTGGTTCGCCGCGCGTAAACGCGGCGATGGAGTTTCAACAAATTGTAAATTTACAACACGCCTGACCCGCCTTAGCGTGGTCAGAATGCAGACCGTGGCCCGGATTTCGAAACGGTTGGTCCCTGAACCTGAACCGAACGTAAGCAAACCGCCGCGAGACGGCGGCGAATTGTCTTGCAGCGAGCAGTACCGGACTCTGCTGGAAGTTGGCGAGGCGATCATTTCTCAACGAGACTTGCCTGGGTTGTTCCGAGATCTGGCCACACGCCTTCATCGTGTGGTGCGCTTCGATTATTTGGGACTAAACCTGCATGACCGCGCCAGCGACACGTTGTGCTTGCAACTCCTCGAGCCCCCCGATCCGTCCATTCCGCTGGGGTTGCCACTTGCTGAGGCCGACGCGGCGACCTGGGTTTGGCGCAACCAACAACCCGTGATCGTTTCCAACCTGGTGGAGGCAGAGCGGTGGCCTGATTACCACCAATGGGCGCAGCGGCACGGCATGAACAGCTTGTGCGTTCTCCCGTTGACCACGGCGAGGCATCGCCTCGGCGCGATTTGTTTTGCCTTCCACCAGCCGGGCGTTTACGCGACCGGCGACGTGGATTTCCTCCGCTTGGTGGCCAACCAGGTGGCCGTGGCAGTGGACAATGCGGTCAACTACGAAACGGCTCTGGCCTCTCAACAACAGTTGGCGCGCGAAAGGGACCGCATGCGCCTGCTGTTGGAAGTCAACAACGCCGTGGTTTCTCACCTTGATCTCGATGACCTATTTCCCGCCGTCAGCGCCTGCCTGCGCAGGGTTGTCCAACATGACGGTTCGGCTCTGGTGCTGATGGACGAGGCGACGGGCCGCTTCCGAGTGCACGTGCTGCAATTCGCGAAGAACAGGTCGTTCATTGAAGAAGGACGGATTGAATCGGACTGCGGCGGCAAATCGCCCTCGGGCATCGCGGTTGCCTCCCGCAAACCGGCGGTGTTCAACGAGGCGGATTTGCAACGTCTATCTTCTGACTCGCCCGTGGCGCAGAAGTTGGTCGCTGAAGGAGTCAAAGCTTTCTGCTCGATCCCCCTTCTGTCGCACGACCGCGCGCTGGGCGCGCTCAACGTGGGCCGACTGTGTCCGCGCGCGTTCAGCTCCGAAGACATCGAATTGTTGAGCGGGATCGCCAAGCAGATCGCCATCGCCGTCGAGAACGCCCAGGCCTACCAGGAGCTGACCGAACTGAAAGACAAGTTGGCCAAAGAAAAAGTCTATCTGGAAGAGGAAGTCCGCACCGGGCGTAACTTCGGCGAAATCGTCGGCAAGTCCGCCACCCTGCGCAAGGTCCTGAAGGAAGTTGAGACCGTCGCTCCCACCAATTCCACCGTCCTCATCCATGGCGAGACCGGAACCGGTAAGGAGCTGATCGCTCGCGCGCTCCACGATTTAAGCCCGCGCCGGGACCGGACCTTCGTCAAGCTGAACTGCGCCGCCATTCCCACCGGATTGCTGGAGAGCGAACTGTTCGGCCACGAGAAGGGCGCCTTCACCGGCGCGATCACGCAACGAGTCGGGCGCTTCGAGCTGGCGAATGCCGGCACGCTGTTTCTCGACGAGGTCGGCGACATTCCGCTCGAACTCCAACCGAAGCTGCTCCGGGCCTTGCAGGAGCAGGAATTCGAACGCCTGGGCAGCACGCGCACGGTCCGCGTCGACGTGCGCCTGGTGGCAGCGACCAACCGTGATCTCGCGCAAATGGTCGCGGAGGGCCAGTTTCGCAGCGACCTCTTTTATCGGCTGAACGTGTTCCCGGTCCTGCTGCCGCCCCTGCGCGAGCGCAACGAAGACATTCCGTTGCTCGTTCGCCATTTCACACAACAGTTCGCCAAACGGATGAGCCGACCGATCGAGAGCATCCCAGCGGAAGTGATGGATGCGCTGGTCCGCTATCCCTGGCCGGGCAACGTCCGCGAGATGCAGAATATCATCGAACGCGCGGTGATTCTCTCACACAACGGCCGTTTACGCGTGGATCCGCAATCGTTTGTCGGGGCCGAAGCCCCGCAGAAACTCAGCGGGCAAATGGATGCGCGCGAGCGCGAGGCCATCGAAACCGCCCTGCGCGCCTGTCGCGGCCGGGTTTCAGGTCCGAGCGGCGCCGCCCGGCGCTTGGGCTTGCCGCATTCCACCCTGGAGTTTCGCATCAAGAAATTGGGCATCGATAAGTTCCAGTTCCGCAGGACCGAATCGATCTCATCCTAACTTGATGTATCATGAAACCAATCCTGATCGTTTGTCTGTGTTTGGTGCCCCTCGGCGTCCCGGCCGAAGAAGTGCTCGCTTTCCTGCAAGTCCAAACCAATTCCTCCTCTCTGCAACTGACCCTGACCGTCTTGGGAGAAAGCGATTCGGATACGCAGCGGCTCGACGGCACCATTAGCCTGGCGGTGGATTGTTTTGCCCCGTTGGCGGCCGCGTCGCTGCGCGATTTCCAGGTGCGCGCGGTCACTAATTTCGATCTGCAGCTCTCCTTTGGTTTCCTGGGCGCTTTGTCGGCGTCCTTGAATGGTTTGGCCATTCGGCATGGCGATCCGGGCCCGCATCAGCCCTACTTGCCGGTCATCGGAGGCCAAATCACCTTTCTGGCGATCTCCAATGTGCTCGACGGTTCGGCCAC
>DATLUX010000308.1:0-7077 GCA_035577805.1 Verrucomicrobiia bacterium | reverse complement strand
CGACCCGTGTTCCGTTCCGGTCCACCGCCCCAAACAGGCCTTTGTCGCCCACCGCGACATAAAAATAACCGTCCATGGCCAGCCGGAAGTTGGCCGGCACATGATCGTTCCAATCCAAAGCCCAGGGCTCCGGATTCGTCTGCTCGATCAGTTCCTGACGATCCTGCCCGACCCCTCCCTCATCGCGAAAGACACTGAACTTCGGGTTCTGCAGCACGTAAAGTTTGCCCTCCAGATATTGCATCCCAAACACGGCAAACAATTGATCGGCAAAGACGGTGGTCCGCCCATGCGGATGCAGACACAGGATGCGACCTTCCTGCGCGCTGGCTTTCTTGGAGCTGATGTCCATGGGATCCTCCGCCACAAACACTCGCCCGTCCGGGGCCACACAAACCACCGACGGATGGCGGATCTGCGGGGCTTGGGCGATCAACTCAAGTTGCCAACCTGCGATCGGCACCGGGGTGCTGGGGAAAACCGGGCAAATCTCCCCGGACAGGCATAGCAATACGCCATTCAGGAGCCAGCTTCTTGCCAACCGACTCGGATTCCGAATGGCGAATGCCAAAGGCTTCATGGCCTCCCGGGGTTACTGGGTCATGGCATGCTGGTCGTGTTCATTCCATCGGCCCATCCATTGCTCGCGCCGATGACCGGTGAGCCATGGGACATCAACATCGAACAACGCGCCATGCGCCCGCGGCCGCGACACGCCCGCCCCTCCCATGTCCTCACTTCAACAACTCCTTGACCCGTGCCCCGTCGTGGGTTGGCGGTTGGCAGGCCGTCCCGGTGCAAAGATAGACCGTGGGCTTGCCGTCCTTCGGCTTGAGAGTAAGCGCAAAGGGCTCCACCGGACCGGCCGCAGCGAGCACAACTTTGTGCGGCTGATAAACTCGATGAATCGACTGAATCAATTGTTTTGTCGCACTCGCTTGCAAATCCCCGGCCAGCACGACCCGATACGGGTCTTCCAACGAAAAATCCAGCGCCAGCAACAAATAGGGAACAGCTTGAGGCATTTCCTGCAAGCGACTGGAGAACACGCGCAGCGTCTTTTCGGCCGCCTTCTTGAACTCCTGGCGGTCCGTCATCGCGCCCAGCTTGAGCAACGCCAGCACCGCCACCGAATTAGCCGATGGCTCGGCCCCATCATAGTCGTCTTTCAGGCGCAGGATGAGATCCCGCGCGTCCGCGCTGCTCTGCCAGAATCCTCCTTCCTGCGGATCGTAGAACTTGGCCAGGATCGCCTCCCCCAAGGCGATGGCAAACTCCAGCGTCGGCGTCTCCAGCGTCACTTGATATAACTCCAGGACGCCGCCGAGCAGAAACGCGTACGCTTCCAGCAGTTGAGCGTTGTCCCGCTCTCCATCCCGCCAGCGATGATAGAGCGTGCGGGTTTTGGGGTCCCAGAGTTTGCTCTGGAGGAACCCGAGATTCTTCCGGGCCGCCAGCAGATACTTGTCATCGCCCAGCACCACGGCCGCCCGAGCCAATGGACCCAGCATCAACCCGTTCCAGGACGCCAGAATCTTGTCATCCAGATGAGGACGCACCCGCTGACTGCGCGCCTGGAACAGCTTGCTTCGAACGGACGCCAATAAGGTCATTTCACTCGAAGTCAGGTTCGTATCGGCCAAACTAAGCACATTCTGCTTGAGCAAAGGCTCCGGATCGCTGTGATCGACAAAGTTCCCTTGTTCCGTCACGCCAAATACGCGCGCCGCCAGCTTGAATTCCTCCGGAGTCAGCAGCTGTTCCATTTCCCGGCGGGTCCAACAATAAAACTTGCCCTCTTTGCCTTCGCTGTCGGCGTCCTCCGCCGAATAAAAGCCGCCGTCCGGATGGGTCATATCGCGGAGCACATACCGCAGGATGTCACGAGCGATGTCGGCAAAGTGTTCGTCATTCGACACCAGGTAAGCGTCCAGATAAAGCCCCAGCAATTGGGCATTATCGTAAAGCATCTTTTCGAAGTGCGGCACGAGCCATTTGGCGTCGACGGAATATCGGCTGAAGCCACCGCCGACCTGGTCATAGATTCCGCCTGCGGCCATGCGCCGGCAGGTCTGCAATACCATGTTCACCGCCTCGGGATCCTTGGAGCGGACACCGTAACGCAACAGGAAACTGGGATGGCTGGGCGAGGGGAATTTCGGCGCGGTGCCCCAGCCGCCGTGACGGGCGTCGTAACCTTGTTTGAGTTCGGACCCGGCGTTCGTGAGGGTGGCGCTGGTTAAAGCGAGCGGATTGCGTTGCTGGCGCGTGGTCAACTCGACCAGTTTCTCGTGCAGGTTGGTGGACGACCCCGCGATCTGGTCGCGTTTGGATTGCCAGGCTTGTTGGATCTGGCTCAGAACCTGTTGGAAACTGGGGCGGCCCTGCTTGTTCTCCGGCGGCCAATAGGTTCCCCCGTAAAACGGCTTGCGGTCCGGGGACAGAAACACGTTCAACGGCCAGCCACCCTGCCCGATCATCGCCTGGACGAAGGTCATGTAGATCTTGTCAACATCCGGACGTTCCTCGCGATCGACCTTGATGCTCACGAAATGCTGGTTCAGGAACGCTGCCACCGCTTCGTCCTCGAAGGATTCCCGCTCCATCACATGACACCAATGGCAGGTCGAGTAGCCGATGCTCAGAAAGATTGGTTTATTTTCCCGGGCCGCCTTGGCAAACGCTTCCTCCCCCCAGGGAAACCAATCCACCGGGTTATGCTGATGTTGCAACAGGTAAGGCGACTTCTCGCGCGCCAACCGGTTGGTATGGGACGCGGACGACGATGAGAGCGAGGGCGAGGGCGACGAGCTGTTTGATGCGGACACGGTGGATGGCTTTCGCTGGGTTTCGGCCGTATCACACGCCGCCAGGCTGAGCGCAAACATCGCGGCGATGGACAGGCCTCTGGTCATCAGTTCAATGCTCCCTGAAGACTACCGGGAGCCGCACCGAAGGACAATGCTGGTTTCTCCCGAATGCAACCTGAAAACCCGACCGCCAGTAGCGAGGGTCGGCGACCGCCGTTCGTTCTACCCATGACCCGACCCTCAAGTAGCAGCCGACGTCAGGAGGCTCACTCTACCCAACGCGTTCTCCGGGAAAAAGATCAGAGCCCTTCAACAGGCTCAGGGTGTACCTCGTTACCTCGGCTGCTACGTGAGATTGGGTTGGGTTCATGGTTCCAATGTGCGTCCGAAGTCTCGGAGGTCGAAGCTTTCCATGTGCAGGGGTCGGCGGTCATAGACCGCCGCTCCAGCCTTTGTATCTTCTCCCTCCGCATGCACGCAGCGTTTGTCTGTTCGTGACGGGCTCTTACGATGACGCGGCAGCCGCTTTCTTATCTTCTTTAACGGGTTCGGGGGCGACGTCGAGCGGCGCGTCGACCCATTCCAGGATGGCGCGTTGGGCAGCATCGCCTTGGCGCAGGTTCAAGCGGATGATGCGGGTATATCCGCCGGCGCGTTCCTTGAAGATCGGAGCGATTTCATCGAAAAGAATGCGCACGACATCTTCATGTTGGCGCCAGGCGTTTCGTTCGGCCGCGCCCTTGTGCTTGGGCGAACCCGCGAAGTGCGAGCGCGCTTGCTGGCGCAGGCGCGCCGCGGCCAGACGTCGGTCATGGAGCGTGCCGCTTTTGCCGAGCGTGACCAGCTTTTCGGCCACGCTGCGGGCAGCCTTGGCCTTGGCCAACGTCGTGGTAACCCGCCGATGCTTAATCAGGCTGCAGACCAGATTGGCCAGCATCGCATTGCGATGCTCGAACTGGCGGCCCAGTTTGGCGGTGCGTTTGAGGTGTCGCATAAGACAAACAAGCAAATCGGGCGTCGATCGGAGATTAGATCGTCGCTTTGACTTCTTCCTTCGGGGCCTCGAGCAATTCCTGTTCGAAGGTCATGCCCAGACTCAGGCCCAAGGCGGTGAGTTTCTCCTTGATTTCGTTGAGGGATTTCTTCCCGAAGTTGCGGTACTTGAGCATTTCCTGCTCGGTTTTCATCGCCAACTGGCCGACGGTGGTGATGTTGGCGTTATTAAGGCAATTGGCGGCGCGCACGCTCAGCTCGATCTCATTCACACTCATGTTGAGGAGCTTCTTCATCTTCGCCTTGTCATCGTCCTGGCGGCTTTCCGCCTCTTCGAATTCCACGGCATTCTTGTCGTAGCCCACGAAGACATCGAGGTGATGCTGCAGGATGGCCGAGGCCTGGGTGAGCGCGTCATCGGGCGAAAGCCGTCCATCGGTCCAGATCTCCAGGATTAACCGGTCGTAATCCGTGCGTTGGCCGACGCGGGCGCTCTCAACGGAGTAACGCACGCGGGTGACGGGCGAGAACAAGGAATCGATGGCGATGACCCCAATGGCCTGGTCCGGCTTCTTGTTTTCGTCGCCAGGACAGAACCCGCGGCCGACCTTGATCTCGAGTTCCATCTCGAGTTTTTTCTTTTTGTCGAGGGTGCAGATGAGCTGCTTGGGATTGATGAGTTCGGTGTTCTGATTGAGTTGGATATCGGACGCCGTCACGCTGCCCTCTTTGTTGATGCTGAGCAGCAGGGTCTGCGGCTCGCGGACATGACACTTGAAGTGAAGCCGCTTGAGGTTCAGCACGAGATCGGTGACGTCTTCCACCACTCCTTCAATGGTGGTGAATTCGTGCATGGCGCCGTCGATCTTGACGGAGGTGATCGCCGCCCCCTCCAGGGAGGACAGCAGAACGCGCCGGAGCGAGTTGCCGATGGTATGGCCGTAACCGGTTTCAAACGGTTCCGCCACAAACCGGGCGAAGGTGGGGGTGGCGGAGGATTCTTCCTTCTGCAACCGCTTGGGCATTTCAAACCGACCTAGACGAACTGGCATAGTATTTTTCTCTTTCGCAATTGTAATCTGACCGGTCTCCCTACTTTATTCCCGCCGGGGAGACAGGCCCGTATAATTGCCGGATCACGATGTGACCGCTCCTCCCAAGAGGAGCAGCCGGTTAGCGGGAATAAAACTCGACCACCGCCTGCTCGTTGGCGATGGGCTGGATATCGTTGCGCGATGGAATGCGCATGACCACGCCCTTAAAGGCGTCCTTGTTCAACGACAGCCAGTCGGGCACCGCCCGGCTGGTTGAAGATTCCAGGTTCTTGCTGGCCAACTGGCGCGACCGGCTGTGGTCGCGCACCTCCACCGTGTCATTGACCCGCAGCGAGTAGGACGGAATGGAGACCTTCCGGCCGTTCACGCGCACATGGCCGTGGCCTACCAATTGGCGGGCGGCCGCGCGGGTGTTGGCAAAGCCCAGCTGGTAAACCACGTTGTCGAGACGCGTCTCCAGGATTTGCAGCATCTGTTCGCCGGTCACACCGCGGCGCCGTAAAGCGCGCTCGTAGACGCCACGAAACTGGCGTTCGAGCAGCCCATAGTAATAACGCAGCTTCTGTTTCTCCAGCAGACCCAGCCCGTAGTCGGTGGTTTTGCGACGCGATTTCGGGCCATGCACCCCGGGACCATAGTTGCGGCGCTCCAGATATTTGGTCGGACCGAAGATCGGCACCCCGAAGCGACGGCTGATGCGAACGCGAGGACCAGTGTAGCGAGCCATATAAAGTTACGTGAGATTAGGGCCAATAAAGTTGTGGCAGCAAAAGCGACTGGATGAAGCTACACGCGCCGTTTTTTGCGCGGCCGACATCCATTGTGCGGCACGGGCGTCACGTCACGGATGATGCTGATCTCAAGCCCGATGGCTTGCAGAGCGCGAATGGCCGACTCCCGTCCGGAGCCCGGACCTTTGACGCGCACCTCGACTTCTTTCATGCCATGGGACATGGCCTGGCGGGCGGCGTCCTGAGCCACCTGCTGAGCGGCGAAGGCGGTGCTTTTGCGCGAGCCCTTGAACCCGACCCGTCCGGCGCTGGACCAACCCAGCAGGTTGCCGTGCATGTCGGTAATGCTGACCTGAGTGTTGTTGAAAGTGGCGAGAATGTTGGCGATGCCGCTGGCGATGTTCTTGGAACCTTTGGCCTTGATGATCTTCTTGGCGTTCGGATCCTCACCCAGCAACTCTGCCGCGGTGGGGGCGGCGCCGGCCACGAGGGTTCCGGGAGCGGCCGGTGCACCTGGAGCAGCCGGAGCAGCGCCCGCTCCGCTAGCCCCACTGGGCGCGCCGGGCGCCTTGGCCGACTCGGTCGCTGGAGCGTCGGCAGTCTTGGCGCCCGCTTCGGCCTTGGGAGCGCCTTCGCCGGTTTTCGGAGCGGCCGCCTTGCCAGAGGCCGGCTTGGTGTCCTTCTTTGCTTCGGTTTTCTTTGGTTTCGTTTCGTCAGCCATAAACAGAACGGTAGTGAAAAGAGGAGGGCGGGAACGGACGATGGTTAGTGGATGCCGGTTTTGGCGTTGGGATTGCGTTGGACGCCGACGGTTTTACGCGGGCCTTTGCGGGTGCGGGCGTTGGTGCTGGTGCGCTGCCCGCGCACCGGCAGGCCGCGGAGATGGCGGACCCCGCGATAACATTTAATGGCCTGCAGTCGTTTGAGGTTCAAACCGATCTCGCGGCGGAGATCCCCTTCGATCAGATATTTGCCATCCTGGATCGCGTGAACGATTTGGGAAAGCTGTTGTTCGGTGAGGTCCTTGGCTCGGATGCTGCGATCAATCTGAGCCTTGGTCAAAATTTCCACCGCGTTGGTGGAGCCGATGCCGTAAATGTAGCGCAGCGCGATGTCGATGCGCTTTTCGCCGGGGATCTCAACGCCAATGATGCGTGCCATAAATTTTCAGTTTAACCTTGCCGTTGTTTGTGCCGCGCGTTCGTGCAAATCACACGGATCACGCCTCTGCGTCGAACGATTTTGCAGTTTTCGCAGAGTTTCTTCACGGATGCGCGAACTTTCATGAGTATCAAAGGTTCAGTTTTTAGCTTCGTTTCAATTTCAATTCTTGTCATGCCGGCGGCCATCAGGTTTGTTCACGCTGCGGCTGCCACAATCCGGCCGGTCGACAGGTCGAACGGCGACAATTCCAACTGCACACGGGCTCCAATTTCCAGGCTGGCCGCCAACGAACGTGTCGTTCGTGTCGGATGCGCCAGCACCCGG
>DATLUX010000307.1:0-29498 GCA_035577805.1 Verrucomicrobiia bacterium | reverse complement strand
TTGGCCAAAACGCTGGCCGCAGCGATCAAGTAGCTGCGCGCGTCGCCCTGCACCAAGGCGGTCTGGGGCTGGGCCAGGACCGGCACCGCATTGCCATCCACCAGGACATGATCCGGGGCTGGAGTGAGTTCGCGCAGCGCTTCGTTCATGGCCTGATGGGTCGCGCGCAGAATGTTCAATTCGTCCACCCCGGCCGCATCCACACACGCCACCCGAAAACGAATGGCTTCTGTTCCGGCTCGCGTCAGTTTTTCGAAGAATTCCTCGCGCTGTCGCGGCGTGAGTTGCTTGGAATCGTTGAGGCCGGCCAACCACGCCGGAACGCCTTTAGGAAACCAGTCGGGCGGAAACATTACCGCCGCCGCCACTACGGGGCCCGCCAAAGGGCCGCGCCCCGCTTCGTCCACGCCGGCGATGTGGCGTAAGCCTTGTTCCCAGCACCACCGTTCCCAGGCAAATCGATCGAGGTCCGCTCGGGCGCTCATGTGCAACGCCTCGAGGCTAACCGCGGCTCCTCTTGCTGCCAACGGCAAAGGGAAGTCGGGAACTCGGAGGTTGAATTGGCGGCTCAGCGTCCCACGCGATAGGCGTCGATCTGCGTCAAGTTGGTGGAGCCAACCCGCAGGGTGCCTTGAATCCGTTGGATGGACACCAGATTGGTCGGGAGCGCCGACAACGCGTCGGTTTCGTTCCGCGGCGAAGCAGAAGGAGCAGAAAATTGCGTGGGCTGAGTCCGATAGAAGCGAGCTACGGCGAGCGAGGAGGTGGACAAGTTCTGGGAGAAACGTAACAAACCGGTCGGTGAAGACGCGTTGGAAGGCCCGGCGCTTAGGAGAACCCCCTCCAGTTCCACGCGCTCCTGCAGCGACCGATTCGTGCCACTCACCCGAAACGGCCAACCCCGCGGAACTTGAGCGTCGAGCGATTTCAATTTCGTGGCTCCGACTGAATCCTGACCGTTCACGGGCAACCTGGTGGTCTCGAGTTGCGCTCGCACGGTTTCGGAGTCCTTGTCGGCGAGGTTGCTTCGTTTTTCGCGGCTCGTCGCGAATTGGCCTTCGTAAACTGACCCGTCGTCGCTGTCGATGAACCGCAATTGGGTTCCGGCTTGGATAAGCTCGAAATTGGCCAGCACGACGCGATTGGCGGGCGCTCGGCGGTTGGCTTCTGCAGCGGCAGCGAGTTGCGTGGTGATTTCCAGTTTTGCGGCCGGCGCCGCCGGCGTTGCCGCTCCGCGCGGTGTCGGGGCTGAACCGTCCGCGGCCTTCAGATTCGCCGTCGCCAGTTGCTCCTCCAAGGGCGAGGCTGATGCGGTCTTCTTTTGCGTTGCCGATGAGGCGGGGGCATTGAATGTGAGGACGGCTGGGTTTTCACGCAGGCGGGACTCCGTCCGAGTCGCCTCATCGCGACGCGCGGGGACTGCGGCCTCATTCTTCACCTGGAGTCGAACGTCCGAAGGAGCCGGACGTTGTGGCAAGGGTTGGGCATCGGCAAGGGACGCTTGCGGCGCTTGGGCCGGAGCCGGAATGGTTGCCGGAGGGACTGGAGCAGTCGGTGCCGTGGGCCGCGGGGCACCAGGTTGAAGCGCGTAAGGCTCGGCGGTTGGAGCAGGGCTTGTGGAAGAAAAGGGGCGCTGCGCCGATCCCTGCCCTGAGCCTGTCGAAGCGGCCTGCCCTGAGCTTGTCGAGGGGGCCTGCTCTAAGCTCGAACGGGTGGGCACAGCCTGCTTGGCTAACCGAGCGGTTTCTCGTGGTGTTTCATTCCGGACGAGCAGTCGGGCCGCCAGAGCCAGCATCAGCAACAGGCCCAGTGCAAAGGCCAGCCGAGGCAGATAGGGCAACCAACGACTAAGCAAGCTGCCCGCGCTTTCAGGGTCCGGCTTTGGCGCGGCGGTTTTGGTAAACTGTTGCCGAACTGCATCCTGAAGGCGCGCGCGTGTGCTGGCGGGCATCTCGGAGGGGATGGATCCGGTTCCCGCCTCGGCCTGCCGTTTGCGGGCATAAGCCTGGACCAAGTCATGCATCTTGCCTTGATTTTCCGGAGGGTCGGACATCGCGAGGTTAGACGGAAGTTGTGGTTGAGTTCTCCCGCAAGGTTTTGGGTGCCTGCACTGAATCCGCCAGAGGTTGCCCGGGCGGTTCGGCTTCGGCCAGCAGTTTCCGCGTCACGGCTTCCAGCTTATCGAGGCATTTGCTGAGACGTGAGCTGACGGTTTTGGGATTGAGTTCGAGGGCGGCGGAGATTTCTTCGTAGCTCAAATCCGCGAAATAACGGAGTTCGATAATTTCCTGGCAAGGGCCGCCCAGTCGTTGGAGAGCTTGGCCGACCAGGGTAATGGCCTCGGCGCGCAAGAGGGCGGCATCGGGTCCGAGGGTCGGGGAGGCTGGGTCGGGCGGCGGCAGATCGGTTCTGGGGTCCTGATGCAAGGGGATAGGCTGCAGGCCTCCGCCGCGTTTGGCGGCGCGGAGGCGCTGCCGATAATCCCGCGTCTTATTGGCGGCAATTCGGAAGAGCCAGGTCTGGAACTGGGAATTGCCCTGGAAGGTATGGAGGTTCTTGATCACAGTCAGGAAGACTTCCTGACAAACCTCCTCGATGTCTTCGCGCGAAAAGTCCGGGGCCAGCTGAAAGATGAACCGCGAGGCGGGAAGGTAATGTCGATCGAACAGGGCATCCCAAGCCTCGGCTTCGCCTGACCGGCAACGGGCCAGCAACTCGGATTCGTCAGAACCCATCGCTCCGCACCTTAACAGACCCCGGTCAACCGCACACCTTTTCTTTTCTTTTCTGTTCAGCGCGGGCGGATGGTGAGTTCTTCCACCATGGCATGCGCGGGCAACTGGATCACAAACAAGACACAGTCCGCCACATCTTCCGCGCGCAACATCCGCGTCCTGGCCTCGGCCAGCGGAGGGGCCGGTCGTTTGTCCAGCAGTGGCGTGTCGATGTCCCCCGGGAAAATGGCGCAAGCCCGGACGCCATGGCTGCGTTCCTCGGCGTTGATCGATTGGGTCAGCCCGGCCATGCCAAATTTCGACATGACATAAGCGGGCCCAGACTTGGGACTGGCCTGCTTCCCGGCCTCGGACGCGATATGAATAATCGTCCCGGAGCCTTTGGCGCGCATGGACGGCAAGAATGCCTGGGTGATGTAATAGGCTCCGTGCAGATTGGCGTCCATCATGGCGTGATAATCTTCCAGGGATAACACTTCGAGCGAACGCTTGGGCACGTTGGTTCCGGCCGCATTCACCACCACCTCCACGCCTCCGAATAGCCGCAGGACCTCGCGGCTCATTCCCGCCACCGCTTCGCTGCTCCCAATATCGCATGGACAGATCAACAGCCCTTCCCCGACGTCTCCGGCGCGTTTCGCGGTCTCTTCGAGCGTGGCGGAGCGACGCCCCAGGATGGCTACTCTCCAACCCAGGCGGACCAGCTTCAGCGCCACAGCTTGCCCGACCCCGCTGCCTGCTCCTGTCACCACGGCTGTTTGTTGCATGCACTTGGTTGTGCCGGAAATCAACCGCCACATGCAAGCGGTTCCTGGTTCGCGGTTCAGGGTTCCAGGTTCCTGGTTCACAGTTCACGGTTGATCCAGGGCTCTGGATGGCGACTTAACGGGCGGCAGTGCCCGAATACGCCCGAAAGACAGGGAGGGCAGAAAAATGGTGGGCAGAAAAATGATCTCGGGGAACCCTGAACCCTGAACCCCGAACCGTGAACCTGGAACCCTGAACCGTGAACCTGGCGCCTAATCCACGTAGACCACTTCGTTGAGATTGAGCAGCATCAGACAAACGGATTCCAGCGCCCGCTGGGTCGGGGATCCGAGTGTGTCCGGGTTAAGGAGTTCGACCGGATTGCTTGCGGTCTGCAACTTCAACTCGTCGAGGCTTAAGGGTGCGCCCCAGATTCTAATGCCCAAAGATCCGGCCTCCACCATTGGGCTTGGGTCGGTGTGATCCAACAATGGCTCCGGCAAATGGTCGTGCCAGACGCGGATTCGGCTGCCCTGGGCCTCGACGCGCAGCTCGATGGGCCGGCCCGTGACGAGCGCGCAGGGAACGTCGGCCAACGTGACGCTGTCCTTGCTGTGCCGACGAAGTGACAGACGTTGTCCGCGCGGGTCTAGAAAAAGTTCGTAGCCGCGCAATTGTTCAGCCTCGGCTCGCGCCCGCAGGAGAAGACCGGCGGACTCGGACGCATTGTGCAGGAGTAGTCGGGCGCGGATCTGGGCATCGACGAAATGGGTCTGCCTGGCCAGGGCAAACGGGCCGCGCAGTCGATCGACCGTCCGGATCCCTTCGTAAGGGCCGGACCAAATCCCACGGTGATAACTCCAACCATCGAGCGGGCCGGACAGAAAATCGGCGGGGCGCAGCTTCTCCATGTAATCGACGGAGAGGGAGGCAGGCACTTCGATGCTGAAGGTTTGGCGGCGGCGCAGTTCAAGGAAGGCATGTTGTTGTTGGGCGACAAACTCCCCGGCTACGCCCAGTTCAGCTGGCGTGGGGTCGCGTCCGAGCGCGAGTTGGAAGGCGCGTTCGATCGGTTGCGCGGAACTGGCGGGGCCGGTTTTCTGCAAGCGTTGGGCGAAGGCGGCGGCCTGCGTGCGCATGAACTGGTCATTGAGCAAAAGCAACGCCTGTGGAGCCACTGTTGTGACGGGCCGCTCGCTTAAGGGCGCGGCGGTGTTGTTGTAGTCGAAGGCTTCGAACACGGGCACTGGCATGGTTCGGCGCACGTAAGCGTAGAGGCTTCGACGCGAGCTGTCGGCAGGCGTGGAGCGTTCCCAGTCCAGGCCGGGCCGGGATTGCCCCGCCAGGGCCTCGCCGCTTAAGCGCGGGAAAAAGCCGCGTCCTCCCATCGTCAGGTTTAATTGCCCGCTGATCGCCAGAATGGTGTCCCGCACAGCTTCCGCCTCCAAGCGCCTCATGTTTTGTCGCCAGAACAAATCGTTGCCGGGATCCAAGACCACGGCCGCGGGCTGTTCGGCGCGCGAGGACATCCGGTACGTCGCCGATTGCAGGATGATCTTGTGCAGTTTCTTCAGCGACCATCCCTGGGCGATCAATTCACTGGCCAGCCAATCCAGCAGTTGCGGGTGGGTGGGCGGGGTTCCGGCGTGTCCGAAGTCAGAGGTCGTCTTGGCGATCCCGCGGCCGAAATGATGTTGCCAAATGCGGTTGGCGATCACGCGCGCGGTCAGCGGGTTGTCCACGCTGGTCACCCAGTCCGCCAACGCGCGGCGGCGGCCGCAACTGCGGCCATCGGGCAGACTGGTTACGGACGGTCGTTCTGCGCCCAGCACGCTTAAGAAGGCCGGTTCCACTTCGGGGCCTGGGTTCCCGGCATTGCCTCGGAGCAACACGTGCGTCGGCAGCGGTTTGGGCCCGCGTTCCCGCACCCCTAAGGCCCATTCGAAGGGTGCCCGGTCTCCTTTCGCGCGCTCCAGGTCGCCCGACAGTCTCTTCTTCAGTTCGCCGTTGGTTGCTCCCTTCAACTGCTCCTGCAACCGAGTCAGCTTGCTGTCGTGCTCCTTGCTCCACGCGTCGACCTCCCCGCGGCGGGCCAGGGGCAGGTAATTCGGCGAGTCCAAAGTGTAACGCGCATTTTCGTACGGACTCACATTCCGAAAGAAAGCCAGGAGCTTGTAGTAATCCGCCTGCGGAATGGGATCGAACTTGTGCTCGTGACAACGCGCGCAGCCCAGCGTGATGCCCAGAAAAGTGGTGGCGGTGGTGGACAGGATATCGTCCAGCTCATCGAATTCCGCCATCCGTTTGTCGTCCGGTTCATCATCCCAGACTCCGAGCCTTTGGAATCCGGTGGCGATGAGCGATTCGGGTGTGGTGGGTTCCAGTTCGTCGCCGGCGATCTGTTCGCGAACAAATTGATCGTACGGCTTATCCTGGTTGAAGGCTTTCACCACATAATCGCGGTAGCGCCACGCGTAAGGCTTTTCGCCGTCGCGCTCATAGCCGTTGCTTTGGGCGTAGCGCACCACGTCCAGCCAATGGCGGCCCCAACGTTCTCCGTACTGCGGTCGCGCCAGCAAATCGTCGATCAATTGATCCCAGGCGCGCGCCGACGGATCGGCCACAAACGCCGCCACTGCCTCCGGTGAAGGGGGCAAGCCGATCAGATCGAAATAAATCCTTCGAATCAGTTCACGGGGCGTCGCCGACGGGTTGGGGGCCAGACCCTTGGCGGCGAGTTGCGCGAAGATCAATCCGTCGATGGCGTTGACTCCCCATCCTTGCCTTGCCGGCGCTGCGGGACGCCGGAGCGGTTGAAATGCCCACCAGGGTCCATCTTGTTTGCCGGGCAATCCGCTCGGTTTGGCCGCTCGCGCCACGTTCGTCGCGCCCGCCGGCGTTTCGGGCCACGGCGCTCCCAGTGATATCCACCGCACCAAATCAGACACCTGCCGGCTGCCCAGCAGCTTTTTGGGGGGCATTTGCAAATCGGCGTGGCTGGAACGCGCCGCTTCGATCAACTTGCTTTCCTCCGGCTGTCCAGGCACCAAGGCCGGACCATGCTCGCCTCCGGCCAACATCGCTTCCCGCGAATCCAAGCGGAGTTTGCCCTTTTGTTTGTCGGGTCCGTGACAGGCGAAACACTCTTCGGCCAGCAGCGGTCGGATGCGATTCTCGAAGAAGGCGAGGTCCGCGGTGATCTCGCTGGCGGAGGCCGTCATGAGCGAGACCGCCAGAAGGCCGAGCCACCAACGAACCCATTTTCTCCTTGAACAATGGGGCTTGAACCGCTGGTTGGTCACGCGACCATTAGAAACGAGGCCGACTGCAAAGGAAACTGATAAATGCCGACGGCGGCATTCCCGGCTTCGCCCTGCGGGCTACGCCGTGGCAGGCGGCATTCCGCATTTTCCGCTTTCCGCTTTCCGCTTTCCGCTTTCGGTGTTCCCCCTTGCCTGCGCACGGCGCTTGGATCAGGCTTCCCGCGCTACCAGCATGAACCTGCCAGGTAAAGCCGCAGTTATCACCGGCGCCAGCCGCGGTGTGGGTCGCGCGACCGCGCTCGCTCTGGCCCGAGCTGGATGCTCCGTGTTAATCAACTTTAACTCTTCGCGAGATGACGCGGAGCAGACCGCTGCTGCGGTCCGCGGTTTGGGCGTGAAAGCCGCTTGTTTCCAGGGCGACATTGCGCAAGACGCCGTCTGCCGTTCGCTGATGGCCGCTGCGGTCAAAGAGTTCGGGCGCCTGGATGTGTTGATCAATAACGCCGGCACCACCCGCTTTATTCCTTTCACGGATCTCGAAGCGGTGGCGGAGGCGGATTGGGACCGCATCTTCTCGGTTAACTTGCGCGGAGCTTTCCAATGCGCGCGCGCCGCGCGGCCGCATCTGCAGGCGGCGGGCGGCGGTGTGATCATCAATGTCGCCAGCGTGGCTGGATTAACTGGGGCGGGCAGTTCCATCCCGTACTGCGCGTCGAAGGCGGGCGTGATTAACCTCACCCTGGCGCTGGCGCGCACGCTTGGTCCGGCCATCCGCGTGAACGCCGTGGCGCCCGGATTCATCGAGGGCGAATGGCTGCGCCAAGGACTCGGCGCCGACTACGAAGCCGCCAAACAAGCCAAGGCCGAACAAGCGTTGCTTGGACGCGTGTCGCGCCCCGAAGACATCGCGGCCGCCATCCTTTCCCTCATCCAAGCCGATATGGTCACGGGCCAAACCCTCGTCGTTGACGGCGGCCATTCGATTGGGCCGCGATTGGCGCACGGGATTAAATGAATTGCTGCGCATGAAAATCACCGGGATCGACTGTCATGTCCTGCTGGTGCCTGATCTGGACACGGGCGCTACGTCCTCCGCGCAGGACGACATTGTGGTGTTTGTGCATACGGATGCGGGGATCACCGGAGTCGGCGAGACCGACGTGAATCCCTGGATCGCCAAAGCCTGTATTGAAGCGCCCAGCACGCACACGATGGGTTTGGGCCTGCGGGATATGCTTCTCGGTGAAAATCCGCTCGAGCCGGAACGAGTCTGGGAGAAGCTCTACACCGGCAGCGCGATGAACGGACGCCGCGGCGCCGTGATTTGCGCCATGGGCGCGATCGACATGGCCCTGTGGGACATCTGCGGCAAAGCTGCCGGCAAACCGTGCTGGGAATTATTGGGCCGCAAAGCCAAGGATCATATTGTGCCCTACGCGTCCCTGCAGCCGACCGGACATACCTTCCAGGAATATCGCGACTCGCTGGTGGCGTGGGCGCGACGCGCCAAGGAGCTTGGGTTCACGGCCGGGAAGATGGAGGTAACCCTGAACGGCCCCTACAATCATAGCGGGCTTAACGAACCGGACGAACGCGCCACCGAAGTAGTGGCCGCCTGCCGCGCCGCGGTGGGGCCGGAGTTCGTCATGATGGTCGATGTCCAATATGCCTGGCCGAACGCGGAGGCCTGTCTAAAAACCGTGCGCGACTGGGCCGAGTTCAACCTCTTTTTTCTGGAAACGCCCATTCAAATCGATGATTTGCGGGGATACGCCCGGTTGCACCACGAGGCGCCCATGAAAATTGCGGCCGGCGAATGGCAAAACACCCGGCACGAATTTGCGGACTTGATGGACGTGGGCCTGGTCGATGTGGCCCAACCTGACGTTGGCCGCGTCGGAGGCCTCACAGAAGCCAAGCGGGTGGTGGACATGGCGCAGGCCCGTGGCCGGCTCATCGTGCCGCATTGTTGGAAAACGGGGATCGGCATCGCGGCCAGCGCCCATCTGGCCGCGATCACTCCGCACTGTCCTTACATTGAATTCCTGCCTGCTAATCTCTGCGATTCTCTCCTCCGCAAAGAACTGGTGGCCGACGAACTGACCATTGTCGACGGCAAGATCCCCCTGCCGCGCAAGCCGGGTCTGGGGATCGAAGTGGACAGGAAAGCGCTGCGCAAGTTCGAGGTTCCAAGCCGCTAGAACCAGTAGCGCGCCCCGACCCCAACCGAGTAATCCGTCCGGGATTTGGGCGTGAAATCAAAGATCGGCGCGACCTCGAAGAATACATCCACGGGGATCCGATCGAACATATAACTGACACCGACCGGCACACGCACACCCGCAGAATCCTCGCGTCCGTCATCGAACCGTCCGCGCAGCCCGACGCCGAAAAAAATGGGCAGACGCCCTTCGTCCAACTTGAACAAGTCGATGTGATACAAGACATCCGAATGGATATAGAAATCGTTGTCATGCTGGAAGGATTGGCCCAGCAGACCGTCCACCGCGAATTTGTCATTAAAGAAATATTTCAAGCTCGCGCCCGTCGGTTCGCCCACGATCAGGCCCGCGCCGAAACGGTGCTCGGGTTCTTCCGCATCGGCGTTCCGCCACGCCGCCATCCCCAACAGAACGAGAACAGTCAGAACATTCGTCTTCATATATGTTTTTGTGTTTCAGTTCTGCCTGGCATGGATCACAACGCGTCGCGCTGTGACAGGCTTGAGGCAAACCTCGTCCGCACTTCGCTCCGGGTCAAATGATTCTTATAGGCTATTATCTCTGAGCTCAACGCTCATGCCCTCCGACTCGATGATGGATCGCAAATCAGAGACGGATCCGAAGCCAGGGTGGACTTCCATGGCGATTCGGCGCACTTGCCGGAGCCATTGCCGGCTGGACTGGAAGAGATCAACGCGGAGTTTCGGCGCAGTCGGCAATCGATGGCGCGCCCGTGGCTGTTTCTGCGGCCGGTTTCTTGGCGGTGAGAGGAGCACTTGGGCATGCCCTTGCCAAGGAAAAAGCCCGCCACAAATGCAACGATCTCGTGATCAGGAGCAGACGCAACTTGGAAAGTGACGAACAGGTCTAACGAGGTAAGAGTTTCATACCGCCCGAGGGCGGGATGGAACTCGTAATCAAGAAGGAGCATGGCCGCCACGAAAAAATGTCCAAACTCAGTAGCCGCTCGAAAACTTGATCTGCTCACCCCTTCTTTTCAGAATCAAGGACTCTCCATCTCTTGGGTTGTTCATTGGCCTGGAAAAATGCAGGATGAGCAGTCCTCATCATGAAGCGAGCACGTGCTATCCAAGCCAGAGCGATGGACGCGGCACTGGCGGCGGCGGGTTTGTCGGCCGGCGCGAAAGCCGGGCGGGCGGCCTGCTGGCGGCGCTGGAGCAGGCAGATTCTCCTCTCGCTGCTTGCGTCAGGTTTGGCGAGCATGGTGTGGGTCCGCGCTGAGAACACCGAGCGGCAGAACGCGGCCGCCAGGCATTGGGCCTTCCAACCGTTGGCAAAATCGTTCGGCCCCGGCGGTGCCAGGACCGCTGGGAAGGATTCCCTCGATCGCTTCGTCCTGCGCCGACTCAAGTCGGCCGAGCTATTGCCGGGGCGTGAAGCCGATCGCTATGTGCTGATCCGGCGCGTCAGCTTTGTGCTGACCGGGCTGCCCCCGACGCCGGAGGAAATCGAGACGTTTGTCAATGACCGGGCCCGGGATGCGTACGAGCGAATGACGGAACGTTACCTGGCTTCGCCGCGGTACGGGGAGCGTTGGGGAAAGCACTGGCTCGATGCGGCGGGTTATGCCGACTCGAATGGCTATTTCAACGCGGATTCGGATCGGCCACTGGCCTACCGCTATCGCGATTACGTCATTCGCTCGCTCAATCACGACAAGCCGTTCGATCAATTCGTGCGCGAACAACTGGCTGGAGACGAATTATCTGGTTGGAAGCCGGGCCAGGCGGCGACGGCCGAGATCATCGAGTTGCTCGAGGCGACTCATTTTCTACGCAACGGACAGGATGGCTCGGGTGAAAGCGACGGCAATCCCGACGAGGTGCGCACCGATCGGTACTATGCGCTGGAGTCGGCGATGCAAATTATCGGCTCGAGTCTGCTGGGGATCACCTTCCAGTGCGCGAAATGTCATGACCACAAGTTCGAGCCTGTCACCCAGAAGGACTATTACGCTTTCCAGGCCTTTCTTTATCCGGCCTTCCCTATCGAGAAATGGACCAAACCCAATGACCGCGTCGTTCAAGCCAATCTACCCGGCGAACTGGAGGCCTGGCAGGCGACCGAAAAGCAACTCGATGCCGAACTGGAAAACCACAAGCAGCAATTCCGAGCCTGGTTCGCCGCCCATCGTCCGCCGGCGCAAGTGCTGTTCTCAGACGGATTCGATTCCGCCGAGCCGTTAAGCGCGCGCTGGTCCAACACGGCTCCCGGCGATGATGCCCCGGGCGGCTCGCCCGCCGTCACCCTTGATTCCGATCAGGCTCCCGCCGCCCAGATCAAGAACGGCGCCCTGCGCATCATCGAAGGAGGCGGCTCCGGCGATCGCTGGCTCTGCACCAAAACCGCCTTTGACTGGCGCCCGGCGACCACCGGCCTTTGGATTCAGGTCACATTCGACCTGGTCGCCGCGCGTCTGAAGGACAAAGGCGCCTCCGCCGAACGGATCGGTTACTTCATTGCCGCTCACGATTTCAACGATAACTCTTCCGTCGCCGGGGGGAACATTCTCATCGACGGCAACCCTGGCGGCGCCACCAGCGTGCATGTCGATTATCCCGGTGCGGATTCCAAGAGCCGCGGCGAGATCGGTGCCCTCGGGTATCAGCCCGGGCGTAATTATGGCGTGCGCGTCACCCGCTCCGGTTCCGACGAGTTCACGCTCGAACACCTGGTGGAGGGCTCGCCCGATGGCGGCTCAATCAAGCTCAAGGCCGATGATTTGCCGGCGGGCGCTTTTGCGTTCGAGTATTGCTGCGGGCGCAGTTTCATTGTCGATAACGTGGTGGTCGAACAATCCAACGCGGGCGCTGCGGAATGGATCGCAGCCAATGCGACTTTTCAAAAGGAGCTGGCCGAACGCAAAAAAGAACTCGACCAGACCACTAAAGCCATTGCCGCACGTCATGCTCCCAAACCCGGGCGCATCGCTTGGATGACCGATAGCGGACCCGATGCCCCCGAAGTGCACCTGCTCAAACGCGGCAACCACAAGACGCCCGGAGAATCGATCGAGCCGGCCTTCCCGGCCTTTTTCAAGACCTGCGGCGATCAGACGTCCATGGCCCCTTCCTCAGGACCCGCTCACCTGACCAAAACCGACACCACCACCGGCCGGCGTCTGGCCTGGGCCCGGTGGCTCACGGAACCCGGTTCGCCCGAGGCCGGCCTGTTGGCGCGCGTCACGGTCAATCGAGTGTGGCAACAGTATTTCGACGTCGGCTTGGTGGCTACGCCGGATAACCTCGGTCTGAGTGGCGCCAAACCCACTCATCCCGAGCTCCTCAACTGGCTGGCTGAACGATTCGTGGAGTCGGGGTGGAGCTTGAAGACATTGCATCGGCTGCTGCTTCAATCCGCCACCTTCCGCCAATCGAGCGGGCCGCGCGAGAAAGCTCTCGCCCGCGACCCGGCCAACCAGTTGCTGTGGCGTTATCCGATCCATCGGCTCGATGCGGAAGCGGTGCGCGATGCCATGCTCGCCGCCTGTGGCAAGTTGGGCTCAAAAACCAACGGGCCTTACGTCCCCACGCCGCGGCAGGGCAGCGGGGAGATTGTCGTCGACGAATCCAAGCCGGACGCTTTCGCGCGCTCGATTTTCCTGCAACAACGCCGGACGCAGGTCCCGACTTTTCTGGGCACGTTCGATGCCCCTTCCATTGTGTTCAATTGCACGCGTCGTGCCGAGACCACCATGCCGTTGCAATCGTTGAGTTTGCTCAACTCAGACTTTGCCTGTAAACGCGGCGAGGATCTCGCCCAACGCCTCGAACGCGACTGCGGCACCGACGTGGGCGCCCGCCTTCGGCGCGCGTTCCTGCTCACAGCCGGCCGCCCGCCGGACGACGCGACGCTGCAAATCGCTCTCCGGTTTCTGGGCGAGCAACGGCTCGCTTATGCCGGCAAAGCCGATGCCGACCGGCGCGTCTGGGCCGACTTTTGTCAGTCTCTCTTCGGGTTGAACTCGTTCCTGTATCTCGAATGAATCCACTTTTTGTTTCACAGACACGCCGCGCCTTCCTGGGCCGATCGGCCGGCGGGCTGGGTGCGCTTGCGCTGAGTCATCTGCTGGCTCCGGCCGGCGCTCTGGCCGCCAACCCGCCGCAGCCAGGACAGCATCGGCCGCGGGCCAAAGCCATGATCAGCCTGTTCCAACACGGAGGTCCCAGTCAGATGGACTTGTTCGATTGCAAACCGGCCTTGAACAAGTATAGCGGCAAGCCTTATCCGGGCGGCAATCTCGAGGTTCATTTCGATAAACAAGCCGGCAACGTGCTCGGAGCGCCGTATGCGTTTCATCCGCGCGGCCAATGCGGCATGGAGCTGAGCGAACTGCTCCCTTACACCGGCTCGATCGCCGATCAGATCACGCTGATCCGCTCGATGACCACCGGGTCCGTCGATCACGAATCCGCGCTGCGCATCATCCATACCGGCCGTTTTCTGGCCGGCTTGCCCACCCTGGGTTCCTGGCTGCTTTACGGGCTGGGCTCTGAAAACCAGAATCTCCCGGCCTACGTCGTCTTGTCCGACCCGGGCGGGTTACCCGTCGATGGGGAGCGCAATTGGTCTTCCGGTTTCCTGCCGGCGATCTATCAAGGCACGCCGTTTCGGAGCGGAAAGGAGCCCGTCTTCAATCTCCAAACCCCCTCCTACCTTCCGGCCCAGGCCCGCTTAAACCAACTCGGCCTGCTCAAAGAACTCAACACGCGGCACGCCGCTCGTTTCCCCGAAAATACCGAGCTCAGCGCGCGCATCGCCAACTTCGAAACGGCCGCTCGGATGCAAACCGCCGTCCCGGAGGCGCTCGATCTCTCGGGCGAATCCGAGGCCACCAGGAAACTCTACGGCATGGACAACCCGGTCACCGAAGAATACGGCCGGCGTTGTCTGCTCGCCCGGCGCCTGGTTGAACGCGGTGTTCGCTTCGTCCAGCTGTTTCTCAGCGGCCAACCTTGGGATACCCACGACAAAAACGCCGAACGCTTGAAAGGGCTCTGCGCGAAAACCGATCAGCCCAGCGCGGCCTTGGTGCGCGATCTGCAAGCCCGCGGACTCCTCGATTCCACCATCGTGCTTTGGACCGGTGAGTTCGGGCGGCTCCCCATCTCGCAAGGCAAGGATGGGCGCGACCATAATCGGCACGCGTTTTCCCTCTGGGTGGCCGGCGGCGGGTTCAAGGCCGGTTACGTCCATGGCGCCACCGACGAATTCGGTTACCAGTCGGTGCAAGACGTCGTGAGCGTTCATGATTTCCACGCGACCCTGCTCCACACTCTGGGCCTCAATCATCGGGCGCTGCATTTTCCTCACGAAGGACGCGCGGCCAGCTTGACTGATCCGGAAGTCACCGGGGCGCAGATGGTGCCCGCCCTGTTGGCTTAGCAGGCTGGCGAAGCTTGTTTGGCAGTGCCCTCCTCTGTGGTGAGCCTCACTGCGGGCCCTAGATTGGATTTACCACAGAGGTCCCAGCGCGGCAAAGCCGCAACCGACCGAGGAGGGAGGATTACCACGGAGGACACGGAGGAACACAGAGGTTGAGGTTTCAATACGTGCAGCAAGCAGGGCATCCAATCGTAACCGTGCCGTGCCCCGAAGTGTCAGTTCGATCATCATGCACACCCCGAGCGCCCGTCCTCTCATCATTTCCCTGACCCTGTTAGCGAACCTGAACCTCATTCTGAACCTGACGGCTCTGGCCCAATCGACGGCCACCAATGCGCCGGCCACCAATGCACCGCCGCGAGGCCGCGGCCCACAAGGCCCGCAAGTTACCTCCCCGGAAGTCAGTGCCGATCGGCGCGTAACCTTTCGTATCCTGGCCCCGAAAGCCGAGGCGGTTCGTCTTAGCGCGGGTGACATTCCGAATAACAATCAGGGCGCGGAGATGACCAAAGGCACCAACGGCGTCTGGGAAGTGGTGCTCGGCCCGATTCGGCCGGGCGCTTATCGTTACAACTTCACCGTCGATGGCCTCACCGTCATCGATCCCCGTAATCCGGCCACGAGCGAATCAAACAACAACACCTGGAGCCTGGTCCAGGTGTCGGGTGCGGACTTCATGGATACCAAGGATGTTCCTCACGGCGCCGTGTCGGCGGTGACCTATTACTCGACGGCGCTCAAACGATTTCGGCGTCTGCACGTCTACACGCCGCCGGGCTATGAACTCGGCAAGGGCCGGTTCCCGGTTTTCTATTTGCTGCACGGGGCGGGCGATTGCGACGAGTCATGGAGTTCGGTCGGACGCGCCGGGTTCATCCTCGACAACCTGATCGCCGCGAAGCAGGCCAAGCCGATGGTCGTGGTGATGCCCGCCGGGCACACCGGCCCGTTTCGCTTCGGCGGCCCGCGGCTTACGGTCGATGAGTTTAATCAGGAGTTTGTGAGTGACATCATGCCGCTGGTGGAAAAGAACTATCGCGTCTACACCGATCGCAAGAATCGCGCGTTGGCGGGCTTGAGCATGGGCGGCGGACAAACGTTGAACATTGGGATCCCGCACCTGGACAAGTTCGCGTATCTGGGCGTCTACAGCTCGGGCGTGTTTGGGATCGCGGGAGGCAATCGTTTCGGCGCCAACACCAACGCGCCGGCCGGCCCCACCTTCGAAGAACGTCACGCGACGCAGTTGAACGATCCCAAGCTTAAGAAGGGGCTCAAGCTGTTCTGGTTCGCCACCGGCAAGGACGATTTTCTGGTCGAAACCTCCCGCGCCACCGTGGCGATGTTCAAGAAACACGGCTTTGACGTTGTTTACAAAGAGACGGACGGCGCCCACACCTGGATTAATTGGCGCGAATATCTGCACGAGTTCGCGCCGCAGCTGTTCCAATAACTGGACCATCAAATCCAACGGCGTGCCGGCCGATGCGCCGCCCATGTTCATCCTGGCCGCGAGGGATGACCCGCTCAAACTGGCGCCGCATAGCGTCGGCCTGTATCGCGACTGGCGAGACCGATTATCAGTACAGGGTCACGGTGCTGGATGTCATCCAACAGTTGGACATTAGCCGGATGCGCGGCACCGCAACCCGACCTTGCCGTCATCAGCCAAACTCTGCAGTGCTATCGACAGGCCAGTTGACCGAGATCTCGCCGGTGCCGTGAAGCCGCTTTGGGCGATAGAAAGGCCCCGCTTACCTTGCGGCAAGCGGGGCTTGTGTTTTTGGTTCAGCTTACCCCTGTCGGTTAGGCAGCCTTCTCCGCCGACGGCGGCGAAGGGGGACTGGCTGATGACGTGGCGCTCACCGTGGCCGTCTGCAGCGGCTCGGTGGCAGGTTCGGCTTTCACCCGGCGTGCCGAGCGCGGACGCTTTTTCAGGCTGTCCACCGTGCGTCCCAGCCTGTTGGCCGAAGTGGCCAACAACTGGATGATGGCGAACAGTTCCTTGCCTGACTGCACCGTACCTGTGCCCAGTGCCAGCAGGGTATCGCGCACTTCCGTCTGGATGCGCGCCGACGCCGTGAGGCAATCGTGCAACGCAACCAGCAGGGCGGTGTCACGCTCGAACTGGCGCAGGTCGAAGGCCGGCGGCAGCGCCTCGCGGTGCTGCAGCGCCGCCTCCAACCGTTGCGCAGTCTGGCGGACGGTTTGCGTTCCCATGCGGCCGTACTGGCGCCGTTCCGGCGCAGTCAGCGGACGTAGGAACGTCATGGTTGCATGAAGGTTATTCAGCGCGGTCGTGGCCGCCTGAATAGCCTCCACCGTGGGTATGTTGACTTTGTCAGTCTTCATGTGTCTTTCTGTTTTACTTTGTTGCTTACTGTTTCCACCCGGCGCCGGATGTTGGGAAGACAGACGCTTTTCGCGGCAAAAGGAAACCGGTCAAAATTTCTATG
This sequence comes from Verrucomicrobiia bacterium, assembly GCA_035577805.1. Classification (GTDB taxonomy): domain Bacteria; phylum Verrucomicrobiota; class Verrucomicrobiia; order Limisphaerales; family JADJPG01; genus DATLUX01. The sequence goes on along the minus strand of DATLUX010000307.1, from coordinate 12,669 downwards.
ATCATCATTCCCCCAGTGCATGATGCGGTGTGATCGGAGACAACGCGATGAACCTTGTAACAAGGTGTGATGGGGCCGTTTTGCGCGGGAAATGCGCCTTTTTTGGATCCACCCTGCCTGAGATCGCGAAGACAAACGCTGCTCGCTGCGAAAACAACCGATCAAATTTGATATGATCATCATGTCGAAAATGCGTGAGGCGGTGATGCACGTGTGTTCCGGCACCAGCGAATGAGCATCGCGAATTGTAAAAAGGCTTGGACCTATATGATGTAGGACGCGATGGAGCTTCCCTGGTGACTCAAGTGCGATTTCTTTTGACCATTTGGCATTCCAGAAAGCGAAAAAACGATTTTTGGACCCCGAATAGGACCTAGTTCGCACCTATATGATGTGGGACGCGCTGGGGCTTTTTTTGATGCTCTCCGGAGCATCAAAAATCGCATATGTATCATCCGGGAAGCCAAGTGGTCATTTTTGAAGCCACTTTGCGCAACCAGGACGCCAAGCGCTTATCGTGAAGTCACGCGCTCATCCCAGAACGCGTTTGCCCATTAATTCCCTTGCCCTCAATTCCCTTGCCCAAACCGGGCTGGCTGGGCCACGCAGCCGGCAGGAGGATTTCAGAACTTGCAGCGCCTTGCCACGGCGTAGCTGCAGGCGAACCGTTTTTTTGTTTCCCTCGAATCTCCCGGACTCACTCCGAGCCAAAAAGGGGCAAGGGAATTTGGGGCAAGGGAATTGTCGTGAGCGCCGCCACCATGAGCAACCTTCACCACGAAACCATGTTCATATGAGCTCGAGACACTAATAAGACCGTGGGCACGGGAGGATGATTTTTATCTCGGCGACTTGGACAAGGACACCTTGGTGCGGATCGACTCACCGGCGGAGTTCAAGCGAGCCAATGACCTGAATCTGCGCTGGGTTTCAAGCTCGGGTCCATGACAACCGCAGTGTTAGAAGCGTGTGTGAAGCCCGAACAACAGCATTGGACCCAAGTCGGCCTTGACGTGGTTGGGCACCTGTTGATTGTCCTTATAGTCCAGCCAATCGTAGCCGATGCCCAAAAACAATCGGCCGCCGCGTTCGCCCTGGCCCCATAACCGGTAACCGCCGGTGACCTGTGCCGACAGGGCAAACAGATTGCTCACCTCGGGCAACGAGCTGAATAGCCCGCCGGAGATGGAGAAGCGACCTGGCGGAAGCCACTCCGCGCCAAACCCAAGTTGCGGGCTGCCAACAAAGTAACCGCGATTGGCCGCCAAGCCGCCCTCGCCGTGCAAACGGTAATCGAAGTTGAGCAGGTCAATGCCGGCGGCAGGTGAAAATGACAGAAGCGATCCCCCATCGTTCGTCCAAGCCAATCGATATTCATACCCCACTCGATACGAATCCAGTTGCACTCGCGATCTCACGGAGGTCCCCGCCGGAAAGGTCGTGCCGTGCGAGGTAAGAGTTGAATTGAGCGTGCTGTTACCGTCCAGGCGCACCCAATCCCCGTCTGCATACAGCCCGTGCGCGCGCCAATGCAGATCCAAGGAAGCTTCGGGACTGATGAAGCTGTCGATGCCGAGTTCATTAAAGGTTGGACGTTTGTTGCTCGTCGTTCCCGGTGCTCCCCCGTTGGGTGTCTGGACATAGCCGTCCACCGGGCCATATCTCATTGCACCTCCCAAGTCGACGCCGAAGCCGCGCTCGGCCGGCTGATAAGCCCACTGCCCGGCGCATTCGCTCATAGCCAACACGCCACCCAGCGCGAGGCTCACGCCAAGGCGCCTCGCGCAAAAGCTGAGGGTGGACTCTAGCACAACTCCTCCTGGTCCCATTATTGGCCACAGTCAAGAGCCAATCGTTCGCGGGTTTTTGACTGCTGGGACGCGGCGTTCACGCCGCTTGAGCGTGGGGCTATCCCGAGCGCAGAGTTCGCCCACGATCTGGGCCGGTGAGGCCACTTGAATGACCCGCCACTGGTTCCCGCCTTTGTCGAAAACTTTGTCGGCCACCTTTGTCGAGGCTGTGACCTGGAACCTGTGCCGACTCGACAAAGATTCCGACGAAGTTTCCGACAAAGTTTCTCTAGAGCGCGGGGCGTTCAACCACCGGCCGCGGTGCTACCAGCGCGCGCAGATGCGGAATATCGAAAGCCTCCAGCAAACCGAAGCAGAACATTTCAAATGCCTGACCGAAGGCCCAATTCTTATCGAGCACTTCCTTCAGGCTGGCCAGGCCACCGTGCAGTTCGAGACGTCCAATCGCGTTCTCCTCGAGAGCGGCCGCGGTGAGACCAATCAAGCCGGTGCGCGGCCCATACGTCGCCAGTTCAACCCGAATGCCACCATAACGAAGGGCGAGCCAGCGGGCGGTTCCAGCGATTTGCGACGCTTGGATGCCAAGCGGGCGTTCCCCCACCGTGCCGACCATCAACGCAAATAGATACTCATGACTCTTCAGCTTCGATTCCCCCAAATAGAACGGGTCCACCAGCAGCACCCGCCGGCCGGCCGCCAGCCATTCCGCCGCCGCCGCGAAACCCGCGGCACGTCCGCCGTCGTTCAAAAGCAGAACGGTGCCCATGGGTTGACCTTCGCTTAATTCCACGGCGGGGATCGTCCAGTCCTGATCCACGCGCAGTTTCCAGAACATGGCGCGCAAGCCGTTGGTGGTTTCTTCCCTGATTTTTGTGCCCGAGACGACCGAGTCCTTGGCATGGATGACCTCGCGTAGTTTGAGTCGATGCGCGCGCTGCCAGCGTTCTGAGACGTGGTTCGGCGCCGGTTCGCGCGGCAATTCGCGGCTCAACGCCAAGGCGAGACTGTGAAAATTCGCGTTATCATCGGGCAAGTCCACTTGCAGGGCATCCGCGGTTTTTAGTTCGGCTTCGGAGGGGATCTCGGTGGCGTCGAAGTTGGTGGCCCCCGGGAAGAAGAAGTCCCCCAGCAACCGATAATGAGCCTGGCGATTATCGAGGCCGAAGTTGTGATCGCCGGGGTCTTGGTTGATATGCGAACGCAGGCGTGACTCCTTGCCGTAGAGCGCATAGATGGGCAGCGCTGCTTCCCAGAGCGGGGCCAAGGCATGGTCAGCCGCAAAACAACAGTTGTCCTTGGCGTTATAGGTGAGCAAAACCGGTCGAGGCGCGAGCATCGCGGTCAGATGCGCATAGTCCACCACCGTCGCCAGGTCGCAAGGCGTCTGTTCCGAATCGCCCAGGTCCTGAAGATATCGGACGCGAGTTCGGAAGCTCGAATAGCCGGCCACGGGATTGCAGAGCGTGACGCGCGGATCCAGCGAGCTGATCGTGATGGTCTGCCAGCCGCCTCCAGACAAGCCGGACACGCCGACGCGGGCTGGGTCGGCGTGGCGATGGGCCAGCAGGATGTCCAGGCCGCGGGTCATGGCCAAATAGAACGGGGCCAACCCGCTCGACCCGCACAAATCCAACTGATTCATCCGGCCGTGGGAATAATTCTCGCCGTTCAACTGGCCCATGCCGAGCCATTCGGGATTGAGGACAATCATGCCGCGTTTGACCTGGTTGATGCAGCGCAGTTGCTTGTAATCGGCTGCCTTGCCTTTGCCGTCATGCCCGTTGACGTTCAACATCACGGGCACCTTGCCGGAAAGATGTTCCGGTTCGTAAAGCAACGCCGGAATCCATAGCCCCGGCAAGGCTTCGTAACGCAACTTCTTGATCCGATATCCAGGCCCGCCGTCAATGATATCCAGCCACTTCACCCGCCCGCGGGCAGCGCGCCAGCGCTCGGCTTCGCCCCGAAACAGCACTTTGGTGAGCGCGTCCTCGCGCAACCGGTTCGCGATCTTTTCCCAGTCACGCTTCGATTTCACTTCCGGCATCAGTGGCACGCGCCTTTCCGTGAAGGCTTGTGCCTGCACCTGCGAAAGATCGGGACCAATAATGGAACCGCGCAATAGCTCAGCGAGAACGTTGGTGTCGGCCGCGAAGCTGCCCGCGCCCAGAAGCAAACTCAACCCGAACAAAATAAGCCCTTCGACAAAGCTCAGGGCAGGCCACTTCGACAAGCTCAGGGCAGGCTTCCTGAGGTCGGCTGCTATGAGAGGGGCAGGTTTCCGTTTTCCGCTTTCCGCTTTCCGGTTTCCGCTTTGTGGCCGCCAAGGAAAGGACATGCCCCATGATTCAGGGAAACTGGCTCCCGGGTCAAGTCGACCCGTGCGGCAGCCCGGCGCTGGGGGCGTATTTAGGCACTGCTCCCGAACAATGCAGTTTGGTGCATATTCCCCAGCTCCACCGGACGGAAAGGGAAGCTGCATCGCTCTATCGCTGTATCTATGCGATTGATAATCGATTTTCTGATCTTCTTGCCACGGACGCGAACTGCAGACCTCGCCTGACGCTTGGTTGCAAGGAGGAGTAAGAGTAAGGAGTAAGAGTAAGGAGTAAGGAGTAAGAGTAAGCAGTAGGAGTAAGAGCAAGAGTAGGAAACTGGCTTTGTTTCACACCGTTCTTACTCTTACTCCTTAATTTCCCGGGGGCAGTATCCGAATGCGCCCGGCGCTGGCCGCCGCGTCACTCCGACTGCAGCTGGACGTGCCCGCTCCGGTTTGTGCTCAGGAAGAAACCGCTGCCGTCGTTTTGGCCCTGAAGAACGACACCGCGAAAAAGCAATGATCTCCCGGTCGCCGGATCCAGCACGGTACCCTTCCACAGGCCTGTTGACTTCGTGAACGTCAGGGAGAGCCGGTTGCTGCTTTGGTTGGACACCGTCCCGTTTGGTTCCAATCGGACTCGGTTCGTGAGGGTCGCACTCAACTCTGCGCCCTCGAAGATCGCGTCGATGTTCGTCACGTTCAAGATGCGTTCCGTCGGACCGGGGGCATGATACACCGAACCAACCGTCTGGCTTTCGTTGGTGAAACCGTCCGGGTAAAACTTCGCGCCTGGCCGGCTCGGCGTTATCCAGGTGACCAATCCACCGAGATCGTTCGTGATCTGGTTGGTGAATCCGATCCAACCCAGGAACGTTCCGTGACCGGCGCTCAGGGGAACATACAACGGCCACATCCCGGCCTTGGATAGCGTCGCGCTCTGGGTCAATTTGGTCCCGTCGGCCAGCGTTCCGCTCAGGCGCAACTGGCCTTGATCACTGACTGTCACGGCGCCAACGCTGTCTCCATCCGGGCCGGGCGCGCCATGGTCATCATTCGGGAAGATCACCGTGTACTGTCCAGCTTGCGCGGCATGGTTAGTGGTTCCTTTGAAAACATCGCGATCGCCCAGGATCTCCGCGAAAAGCTCTTGCGGCGAAGCTCCTCCAAAACTGCTACTGGAGGAACTCGGCCTCACCGCGCCATGGATTTGATCAGTGCCGTTGGTCAAATCCAGTTCCCAATCCGCGGTCAGGGACAAGTTGGTCGTCGGAGTTGTCCGGCTCAAGGGCGTGGAGGCGTGTCCAAAAGCATCGAAGCCAGACGAGACGCGGACCGAACGCCCGCCCAGTTGAATGCGGCCGGTGAATCCACCTTTTGCATCGAGGGTCAGGGCAAAGAACCCGGAACTCTCCGGGGCCACCTGGTTGGTGTCATAGATCAATCCCTGATAATTGCCCATCACCGCAGGGAACGGATTGAGCACAAAGTGGACGCTGAGTATCAGGTTGCTTTCCATCGTGAAGCTGACCGGCCCGGCAGACGCCGCGCCCACGCCGGCTTCGGCAAACACATAGCCGGGATCAGGCATGGCCTTGAATTGGTAGCTGCGGCCCACTTCCAGATCCTGGCCATTGAAGTCGGGGACAATCTTGCCATTCCCAGTGATTTGAGTCGTCAAGCGGCTGAGCACTGCATAGGTCACGGTGCGGGTGACGACACTCGATTGGTTGGAGGACGTGTCGACGCTTTGCACGCGGATAACCGCAGGGCCTGGCGCCAATTCGATCCGCGCCGACCAATTCGTGGTGCCCTCCGCGACCTGCACCGGGCCGTCTCCCACCTGGTACTGCACCCGCGCCACTTCGACGTTGTCGCTGGCCGCCCCCTCCAGAATAACGAAGTTGTTGGTCACGCGGATGTCCGAGGGCGGGCTCGTAATCGAGACGGTCGGCAAGGTCCCGTCCGAAACATGAACTTCGAGCGGGACCGAAAGGGATGTCCGCCGGTGGCCCTGCGCATCGGTGGCTTTGGCCACGAAGCAGTAGGAGCCGGCGGACACATTGGTCCACGTGAACGTGAACGGACGGTTGGTGGCCTCGCCCAGTTTGGTGCTGCGCTGGAAGAACTCGACCAGAGTAATCTCGCCGTTCGCGGAAGCAGCTTCCACGTTGAGGGTGACGGCGGCTGGCCCGGCGAGGACTGGACTGGCCAGGGCGATACTCACCGGCGAGCTGGCTGACTCCGGCGTCCAGGCGCTGGTAATCGGGTCGACGCTCGCATCCTTGCCGATGGGTGCCAGGCCGTACATCTCGAGCAAAGTGCGGAGCGTGTTATAGTGGTTGATGTGTTCGCAATATTCGCCCGGACGCACCATCGGCCCTACCATCAGGGTCACGATCCGGTTGTCACTTCCGTTGTGGCCTTCATCCCAAGTAAGCAGGAACAGGCTATTATGAGAAGCCGCCCATTGCAGGTAGCCTTCGATGTGGTCCTGCAGCCAGGCGTCGCCCTGCGGGATCGGCCCGTCATGCATGTCATTGTTAAGATTGGGGACAATGATGCTCACCGTGGGCAGCTCGCTGAAGTTCGTTGGAAAGCTCGCGAAAGTGAGGTTGGCTGAGGCCGGCACGTTGGTGAAGTTCACCCACGGATTGTGTTTGCGCGCGTAATTGCCCGCGTCGCAACCTTTGTAACCGGCGCGCGGCATCGATTCCGAATAGCCGCTGAAGGTGAACCCCGCATCGAACAATTCACTGGCCAGGTTGGCGGTTACGAACGTGTGCGGACAGGAGTCGTCGCCAATCCCGTGCGTCGATCCAGAAAACAACGCCAGATAATTCGGCTCGCTCGGATGTCGGATGGCGAACGACGACGTAAAGAGTGCGCCTCGCTGAGCCAGCGAATTGATGTAGGGCGCCCCCGCCGATCCGATGATGTGGCCGAAAGATTTGTTTTCTTCGATTACGATGACGACGTGGTCGGGACGCGGCACGCCGTTCTGCGCTTGTGTTGGCGCCGCCGTCATCAGCGCCCCTGCCACCAGTATCATCTCCAGCGCGCTCCGCTGGAGGAAGGTCATTTTCGTTTCATTCATAGTCATGATGAAAACCGAAGTGACCGTCGGAACCGGGTTCAGTTTGGCCCCAATCCCGCGAAAGTCAACGCAGGATCCCTCCATGAACCGACTCTCAAGTAGCAGCCGACGTCAGGAGGCTCACTCTACCCCAACGCGTTCTCCGGGAAAAAGATCAGAGCCCTTCGACAGGCTCAGGGTGTACCTCGTTACCTCGGCTGCTACGTGAGATTGGGTTGGGTTCAAGGCCCCAATGTGCGTCCGAAATTCGGAGGTCGAAGCTACCCGGTGGCGGCGGTGGGCTAAGAACGGGCTAAGAAGGCTATGCCCCCGCAGATTTGTTCGGGAGGCCGAACATGCTTCGTCATTCGTGGTTCAGGTCTTCCATCGCCCGGATGATGTCGTCGACTTGCGGCACGACCGCTTGTTCCAAAGGCGGGCTGTAGGGAGTGGGCGCGAAGGCGCCGTTGAGCCGGCGGATGGGAGCGTCGAGTTCATCGAAGCCGGAGGCGCCGATCTGGGCGGCGATCTCGCTGGCGATGCTGCAAGGCCCGAAAGCTTCATCGATGATGAGCAGGCGCCCGGTCTTGGCGACCGAGTTCAGGATGATGGCTGTGTCGAGCGGAGACACGGTGCGCGGGTCGATGATCTCGACGGACAGTCCTTTGGCCCCCAGCACGTCGGCGGCCGCTTGCGCGCGAGACGCCATGAGCGCGAGCGCCACCACCGTGATGTCCCGACCCGCCCGGAGCACACGTCCCTGGCCGAACTCGATTTCGTAATCCTCGGCGGGCACCGGTCCTTTGGTGGCCATGAGTTCGCGGTGTTCGAGATAAAGGACAGGGTCGTGCGTACGGAGCGCTCGGGTGAAAAGGCCTTTGGCATCGTAAGGCGTCGATGGCATCACCACACGCAGGCCTGGGACATGCGTGTAAATCGAATGGTAACTGCCGGAATGATGGGTGGCGGCCGAATGCCCAATGCCGACGCAGCCTCGCAGCAGAATGGGCATGCGCAGCCGGCCGCTGCTCATATATTGCATCTTGGCGATCTGATTGATCAGTTCGCCAAATCCGTCGTTGATGAAATCAATGAACATGAAATCGATCACCGGACGGGTTCCGGTCATGGCTGCCCCGCAGCCTAACCCGACAAAACCGCGCTCGCAGATCGGTGTGTCGCGCAAACGTGCGGGGCCGTATCTGGCGAACAGGCCGGCGGTGGTTCCGAAGTTGCCGCCTCGAACGCCGATGCCTTCGCCAAGAACAAAGATGCCGGGATTGCGAGCCATCTCGTGGTCGAGCGCCTCGAGCGTGGCGCCGACCATGTTGAGCTCGCGGGTTCCTGCTGGTGGGGCCGGTGCGGCTGGGGCAATGGTCTCGCAAAAGACGTGGCGCGTGGCGCTGTCGGGTTCGGGCCAGGGCGCTCCCTCCGCCTCCTGCGTGGCCGCGGCCATTTCACCGTCGATCTCCGCGTCGATGGCCGTGAGTTCCTCCAGTGCAACGTTCCAGCTCTCGAGGAGTTGGGCTCGTAAACGTTTGATCGGACATTGCTCGCGCCACGCGTTCACCTCCTCGCGCGTGCGGTACGTGTAATCGCCCATCCCCTCGGAATGCGCCCGCGTCCGATACGTGCAACACTCGAGCAACGTCGGCCCGCCCCCGGACCGGGCCCGGGCGATGGCTTGGCCGGCCGTGACGAAAACGGCCGTGACGTCGTTGCCATCGACCTCGTGTCCTGGCAGGCCATAGGCCGCGCTGCGCATGGCGACTTGCGGGTTCCCAGCCGAGTAGACAAAGGGCACTTCGGTGGCGAATTGATTATTCTCACAAACAAACAGCACCGGGAGCTTCCAGATGCTCGCCATGTTCAACCCTTCGTGGAAGGCGCCGTTGTTGACCGCGCCATCACCAAAGAACGCTACCGCGACCGCCCCCGTCTGCAGCAGATTGAAACTGTATCCGGCGCCCGCCGCCTGGAGAATGGACGGGCCGACGATGCCGCTGGTGCCCATCAGCCCAATCTCCGGCGCATACAAATGCATGCTGCCCCCGCGCCCGCGCGCACAGCCGGTTTCACGTCCGAACAGTTCAGCGATCAATTCGACGGGTGAAAGTCCTTTGGCAAGCGCATGGCCATGTCCGCGATGTGTGCTGAAGACCGCATCCGTTCGCGTCAGGTGCGCACAAACGCCCGCGGCGATGGCCTCCTGACCGACGTAAGTGTGGCAGGCGCCGTGCACCAAGCCCCGCTGATGACAGCGGGCAAGTTGTTCCTCGCAGACGCGGATCCGCTGCATCTGCCGGTAGAGCCCGAGCAACTCGTGGCGCGTCGGTGGCATGGGAGTGCCGGTCGCTGCCGCCGTTTGCGGAAGCTCAGAGGCTCGGCCCGGTGACGACTTGGATCCTGCGAGTTTTTCCATGGAACCTTTGCTCAAACGATATAACGAGCCCGCTCGGGCGTCAGCCAAATTGCTCTTACCTCTCTCCATGAACCGACCCTCAGGTAGCAGCCGACGTCAGGAGGCCTGCCCTGAGCTTGTCGAAGGGGCTCACTCTACCCAACGCGTTCGTCGGAAAAAAGATCAGAGCCCTTCGACAGGCTCAGGGTGTACCTCGTTACCTCGGCTGCTACGTTGAATTGGGTTGGGTTCACCGTCCCAATTCATGCTGGCGAAAACGGCTTTCTCTCCCCATGGATGTATTGCCATACTGCCTCGACTCCTCGGACCGATCCGGCCGAGCACTACTTCGAACACGCGAATGAAAGTGAATCTCGACGGCAAGATTGCCTTGGTGACCGGTGCCGCCCGCGGCATCGGCCAGGCCATCGCCGATGCGTTGGCCCTCAATGGAGCCAAGGTGGCCTACGCCGATATCGATTTCGATATGGCAAAAAAGACGGCCGCCAAAACCCCCGGCGCTTTGGCTTTGCGCCTCGACGTTGCCAACGAGATGGAAATTAACCAGGCGCTGGAGGAATTGCTGCGCGCCTTCGGCCGGCTCGACATTCTCGTCAACAACGCCGGCGTCAATACCATCGCGCACCGCGTTCCCATCGATCAGTTCCCGCTCGACGAATGGAACCGCATCCTAAACGTGGATCTGACCGGGTTGTTTTTGGTCAGCCGGGCGGCGGTGCGCCCGATGCTGGCCCAGAAGTCCGGCCGGGTGTTGAATATCGCGTCGGTCCTCGGCCTGGTTCCGGCGCGGTTGCAGAGCCCGTTCGTGGCCGCCAAGGCCGGCGTGGTGAACCTGACCAAGTCCATGGCTTTGGAATTGGGCGCCCACGGCGTGCTGGTGAATTGCATCGCGCCCGGATCGATCCTCACCGAAGGCACGCGGCAACTCTTCTACGGGCCAGACGGCAAGTTTAGCGATCGGGTCCAGGCCATGCTCGCCCATATTCCTCTGGGCCGCCCAGGAACCTGTGAGGAAGTCGCGCACGCCGCGCTGTTTCTCGCCGCCCCCGAAAGTTCCTATATCAATGGGTCAGTCCTGACCGTGGACGGTGGCTGGCAGGCGGGTTACTTGCGCGAGTTTTGAGCCGAACGTTTGCCTCGGCACAATTTGCGTAATGCGTTTAGCGTGCTGACTGCTGTAGATGCGCGTGGCGACTCTCCGCCTTCGCACACCGGCTGAATCATTCGGCGCGTTCTTTCTGTAATGTCGCCAGCTTCTGGTCCAAAGCCTCAAGGCGCGCCAGGATGTTTTTAAGCTCGGACGACACGTTTTCGCGTTGACCAAGGAAGAATGACGCCACCAAGCCGCTGAGTGCGCCGAACAGACCAACGCCCGATAACATCAACGCCATCGCGACGATTCGTCCCTCCGTCGTCGTGGGATACTTATCGCCGTAACCCACCGTGGTCATCGTGCTCACACTCCACCAGACGGCGTCCTCGGCGGTTTTGATGTTACTTCCTGGCCTATCCTCCGTGATCAAGATCGCAACGGACGAAAAGGTCACGAGCAGGATGCTGGTCAACAGAATGGAGGTCAGCGCGCTCTTGGGTTTATTCTGCAAAATCAGCGAGACGACGCGTTGTCCCACCCGGACTTCGCGGAGCAAGCGGATGACCCGCAGAATCCGAACCATCCGTCCTGCGCGCAGGATGTCGATATTGGGGATGCAGGCGATGAGGTCGATCCAACCCCAGCGCATGAAGGCCACCTTACTTTGGGCGCGCATCAAGCGAACCACAAAATCGATGAAAAAGAGGCCGCAGGCCACCGAATCCAACATTTGCAGGATGTTGGAGACTGGCTGGGAGATCGGAGCGACCGCATCCAGGACCAAGGCGGCCAGCACCACAATGGATAGGAGCAGCAACCCGAGTTGAAAGACCGAGAGTTTGTCTTCCGTCGAGTGTTCAGGGCATGCCATCCCCGCTTCCTACCATTTGCCGCCCGTTTGGCAAGGAATTGGCAGCGGGAAAAGCGGAAAGCGGAAAGCGGCCTGCCACCCCGCTGCCACGCCGCCTGCCACGCCGTAGCCAAAGGCGAAGGCGGGTAGCCAAGGGCGAAGGCGGGTAGCCATTGATCAAGCGCGGCTATGTGGTCACCGGCAGGGTAACCGAGCGGGCGGGACGCGCGGTCGAGGGCGCCCAGGTCAGGGAATTGCACAACTTCGGCTATCGAAAGCTCTCCACTCAGACCGATGCGAATGGTGAATTTGTGCTGCTTGGACTCGCCGACACGAGCGGGCAGACGGTCGAATTGGTGGCGCAAGCTGCCGGCCTGGGGCCGCAGATCCAAATCGTGCGCCTGCTTCAGCCGACGAACACCGCCGAGTTTGTGCTGGCGCCCGGCAACGTGTTTCGCGGTCGCGTGGTCGATGACGCGGGCCAACCCATCGCCCAGGCGGCTGTCCGCACCGATTTTGATTTCGAAAAACAGATTCCCGATCGCTTCGAATGGCTAACCAATACGGACGCCCAGGGCCGCTTCGAATGGAACTCAGCTCCGGCTGAACGAGTGAGCTTTTGGTTCGAGGCGGACGGTTACGAAGTGATCCGGAGCCATTCATTCCTGGCGGACGGCACCGACCACGAAATCAGGCTTAAACGAAATGCCGATCGCCCCTAGTCCTATGCGCGGGGCTTTTTTCTGTTTCCCCCCTGGCTGCTCCGCCGCGCTACGACCACGTCGTTGTGGTGATGGAGGAAAACAAGACCCACGGCCAAATCATCGGCGATCTGGTCAACGCGCCGTACCTCAATTCACTCGCCAACGGCGGCGTGTCGTTGGGATCCATTTTTGGCATCACCCATCCAAGTCAGCCGAATTATCTCGAACTGTTCTCTGGTTCCAATCAAGGCGTGGTCGACGACGAACTGCCCCCCAATTTCTCGACCGTACCTACGGGCACCTACCCGTTCCGCACGGCGAATCTCGGTGCGGAGCTGATCGCGGCAGGCTTCACCTTCGCCGGATTCTGGAAGGGGATTGAGTCGGCCGGTCTGG
>DATLUX010000306.1:0-9730 GCA_035577805.1 Verrucomicrobiia bacterium | reverse complement strand
CCTCCGCGTCGAACCGGAAGGCCGGATTGCTCTTGTGCAGCGAATGATAGTCGCGCCCGGACAGAAACGGACGGACGAACAACCTCACATCCCGACGCAGCCCAAGGAGCTTCCATGAAAGGCAGGTGGTCGGCTCGCCTTTGACGGCGAAGATTTCGAGTTCAATTCGTGTGCCGTCCTCCAGTTTGAATATCCAATGCGGCCACGGCTCCCATCCGAATGCCTCGATGCGTTGGGCGCCATCGCCGCCAATGACATTGGGGCCGTAGCACTGCGACGAGAGTGAAAAGGTTCCGTTGGCCGTCTCCACCCACGCATCTAGTCCATTGACCAACACGACACGTCCGCTCGGTGGCGTCGTTGCAATGAGCAGTAGGGCATGGTATCGCCGGGTTCGGATACCCGTGGAAGTGCCGCTGGCGAAGCCCCCGAGGCCGTCGGTTTCGAGCCATTCGCGGGTGGATGCGGGAGGAGTCATACTTATTGTGAGGAATTGAGTTCTTGTTCGAGGCTCACTCCCGCTAGTCCGCACCACCAGACATGAGGCGCGGGCGAGTGAGTCTGTGGGTGAGTGAGCGTTCCTGATTAGCCGCCGGTCTCGAATCCGGGATAGAGCGTCATGCCGCCATCCACGAAGATGCTCGCGCCGTGGATGTAGTCGGAGTCGTCGCTGGCCAGCCACACGGCGGCCCGTCCGATGTCGTCCGGTTCGCCAATGCGCTTGTAAGGAATGAGCTTCATCAGCTCGCGATAGGCTTCGGGCGTGCCCCAGGCTTCCATGTTGATCGGCGTGCGTACAGCCCCGGGACAGACGGAGTTCACGCGGATACGGTGGGGCGCGACTTCCTGCGCGATGCTCTTCATCATCAGCATCACACCGCCCTTGCTCGCGGCGTAGTTCACATGGCCAGCCCAAGGTATGACTTCGTGAACGCTCGACATGCAGATGATCTTGCCGGCAGCGCAGGAGACGTTTTTGCGGACTCCGCGCCGCTTGAACTCACGGATGGCTTCGCGCGAGCAGAGGAATTGGCCGGTCAGATTCACGTCGAGAACAAACTGCCAATCCGCCAGCGTCATCTGGTCGATGGGCGCGTCCTTCTGGAGGCCGGCGTTGTTGACGAGGATGTCGATGGTGCCGAATTCCTGGATCATCTTCTTGAACATCCCCTGCACCTCGGCCTCGTTAGCAACGTTGGCTTTGTGAGCATAGACGTCGGCACCGCATCGCATCGCTTCCCGGACGACGGCTTCAGCAGCATCGGGGCGAGAGACGTAGTTCACGACGACGTCGGCTCCGGCGTGGGCGAGCGCAAGCGCGACCGCCTGACCAATGCCGGAGTTGGCTCCGGTGACGAGCGCCTTCTGGCCTTTGAGGACTTTGTTGATGGGACAGACGGGCATCACCGCCTCGGGCAGATTCTCGTCGCGGAGATGCTGCTGCATCAGGTCTTCTTCCTGCGCCGACATTGGCATCCGCCGGCTGAGGGGCATTTTGATATCGAGTGTATCGTTCATGGTTTCAATTTTGGTTCCGTTCAATCGCTGGTGCATCGTGCGGGGGTTGGTCGGCACGAAGAATGGGTCCTTACAACAAATCGTCGCGCAGTCACTCGCTTGCGTTCGCCGGATCCAGCGCTGAGCCGTTGGCGACGTGTCCAGCCACTCTCAACCCGACCCACGAAAGCAGGGGAATGCTTCCAACCGACACGGAGCAACAAGGAACGTGCGATTCCTGACCGCCCTCCCTACGGCCTCGCTCTCCAAAAAGAATTTCTGTAAGAATTCGCTCCTTGGCGCGACTTATCAGTGGCCAATCGCTGGGCATGGTTGCCCGCGGGGTCTGAACAACATGTCAACGCACACTGCCTGTGGAAACAAAGCCTGTTGATACCGCCGCAGCTACGCCGTCGACTTCTTCGACGCGTCTGTCCGATCCAGAGCGCTGGGTCGAGGAACATGGCGATTACCTGTTCAAGTTTGCGCTCGTCCGTCTACGGGATGCCACGAGAGCTGAGGACATGGTGCAGGAAACATTTCTTGCCGCGCTCAAGGGCGGGCAGAGCTTTGCCGGGCGCAGCGCCGAGAAGAGCTGGCTGGTGGGCATCTTGAAGAACAAGATTTGCGATCATTTTCGCAAAGCCAGCCGCGAGACCTCCTTCACAGACATGGAATTCTATTGCGACGAGGAGAGTGACAGGTTCATTCCTGACGGCCCGTTTCAGGGCGGCTGGATTCATGAACTTGGTCCGCTCGAATGGTCATCCGATCCCGGCGCGAGCCTCGACAGCCATGCGTTTTGGAAAACCTTCCACGATTGTTCCAACAAGATGCCGAAGAACATCGCTACGGTCTTCACTATGCGCGAAGTCGATGGCGTGGAGAGCAAGGAAATCTGCAAGCTGCTGAACATTTCCGAGAATAACCTCTGGGTGATGCTCCACCGCGCACGGATGGCGCTACGACGCTGCCTCGAAACAAACTGGTTTGGAAAACAGACATGAAACTCCTCGAAGCCCTAAAGATGCGTTGGATTGTGTGGGCGTGGGACCACACGCCCAACTGCGCGGAGATGTCGCGTCTGGCATCGCTGTCCCTCGATCGGCCGCCCTCGCTGAAAGTTCGGCTCAAGATGAGGCTGCACTACCTCATCTGCGTCTGGTGCGAGCGTTATCAAAAACATCTGACTTTCCTGCATCGCGCGGCCCCACAGTTAGCTGACAAGTTGGAGACGGCTTCACAGCGAACGCTATCCGTCGAGGCCAAGCAGCGGATGGTTCAGAAACTCCAAGTGGCGCACCACCGCTAAAGACCACCTGTAAGGTTATTCATCCTTGCAGCGACGCACTCATGTTCAGTGTGTTTCGCCGGACGGGGTTGAATATGGCCTCGAACACGGCTGGTTTCCGGTGTTACAATGCACCCTTGACATGCAATTCCTGAAAAGCCTAGCCTCCGCGCTCAAGACAGGGTTCCGAACTTTCATGCCCACCTGCCGCCAGGCCAGCAGGCTCCAATCCGACGCCCTCGACCAGCCTTTGTCACTGCCGAAGCGGTTCGGGCTGCGACTTCATCTCCTCGTCTGCAGTTGGTGCCGACGTTATGGAAAGCAAATTCGTTTCCTCCGCCAAGCCGTGCATGAGCACCCTGACGAAGTAAACGAAGCGACGCCTCGCACTCTCTCCCCAGAAGCGCGCGAAAGACTCAAGCGTTCCCTCCGCAGCGAGACGGAATAATTCTTCTCCGTCCTTGTCAGGGTTGCCTTCCTCTGGCGACTAAGCGATGTGGGCCGGCTTCCGGCCGCTTTGAAAACGTCGCTATGCAATCCTTGCTTGAACCGTCCGGCTGCTCACCAGTTCCGCTTCTACCTACTCAACCCGCCTCGCACGTGGGGCATCCGAGGTTCGCGCCGCCCAAGCGTTGCGCTTCGCCGTCTTCAATCTCGAATTGAATGAGGGGCTGGCCGAATCTCTCACGACCGGCCTGGATGCCGACCCGTTCGATGCTGTGTGCGACCATCTACTTGTGGAGCATGTGCCAACTGGTGAAATCGTCGGCACATATCGCCTGCAAACTGGCCTCACTGCAGCGGAGAATCTCGGCTACTACAGCGAACAGGAGTTTGATTTCCACCCCTTCGAGCCGATTCGAGCACAGTTGATTGAACTCGGCCGGGCTTGCGTCCACCAGCAGCACCGTAACCTTGTCGTCCTCGGCCTGCTCTGGAAGGGAATCGCTGATTACGCTCGCGGCCGCGGCAGGCGTTACCTGTGCGGATGCAGTTCCATCACCACGCAGGATCCGGCGGTCGGAGCATCCGCCTACGCAGACTTGCCGGAAACAACTCGCGCGACAACTGCACTCCGAGGTCGTGCGCCTAAAGGAATCCTTGTCCGTCTGAATCAGCTTATGAAAATCGTCGTTACCTGTGGCCCTAGCTAAGCTAGAGCTTATCCCGAAAAGGGCGATTTCGGCCTTTGTCGGAAACTTCGTCGGAAACTTTGTCGAGGACTTTGTGACAATGTTGGGATTTCGACAAAGTTTGCGACAAAGATTCCGACAAAGTTTGTCCCGAGAACGTTCCTGGGACAGGCCCGGGACAGGCCTTAGCTAGCACGTGCTTGCCCTGGGCTGATTTACCGCCACGCCTTCGGCGTGGATCGACAAGAGTTTTCGACAAGAGTTTAGGACCAGAGTTTGTCGGATCACCACTTCCAATCCTCCTTCATTCACGTCCTCCTTGCTCACGGTCCGCTTGGCGCATACAGTGGGGGTTCGCGGTTGGAGTCCTCTGGTGGATGACCTCGCTTAGTGATCATGACGAAGAAGAGTTCCGTGGCGGCCATCGGCCTGCGTGGAGTGCGGCAGAATAATCTGAAGAATTTCGATCTCGATATTCCTCTTGGGCAACTAACGGTGATCACGGGTTTGAGCGGGTCCGGCAAGAGTTCGCTGGCTTTCGACACGTTGTTTGCGGAGGGACAACGGCGTTACATCGAAACCTTCTCGCCTTACGCCCGGCAGTTCTTCGATCGAATGGACAAGCCGCAAGTGGATCGCATTGAGGGAATCCCGCCGGCGATTGCCATCGAACAACGCAACACCGTGCGCACGACCCGTTCGACCGTCGGCACGATGACGGAACTTTGCGATTACCTGAAACTGCTTTGGCCGCATCTGGCCCAGCTCCATTGTCAAAAGTGCGGGAAACGTGTCCGGCGCGAGCCGCCGCCGGTCATCTGGGAGAGCGTCTCGGCCGATCTCCGGGTGGCCCCGACGGGTCCGGGGCAGGCCTTGATTTGTTTTGTCCTGCCGTTGTCCGCGAAGACGAGTTTGTCGGAATCCCTCGAGTTGATCGTCAAGCAAGGGTATCAGCGGTTGTTACTCGATGATGAGGTGGTGAGGATCACCGAAGCTCCCGGGCATGCGGCGCTCCGGCAGTCTCCGACGAGCCTGACCATTGTGCAGGATCGGCTGTCTTTGGCTGCGTCCCAGCGCGCCCGTTTCATCGAAGCCTGCGAGCAGGCGTATCATTTCGGCAAGGGACGTCTGGCGATTTATCCGGTGGTTGACGCCGGAGGGGCCGCCCCGGTGCAGGTTGACTCGGGCGGGGTCAGGCTGTTTTCGCAAGGTTACCACTGTGCTGGATGTGATCTGGACTACCGCGAGCCAACGCCTGCGTTGTTCAGTTTTAACCATCCACTGGGCGCCTGTCCGACCTGCAAGGGGTTCGGGCGCATGATCACGATCGATTACAACCTGGCCATCCCCGATCGCTCCAAGACTCTGGCTCAAGGTTGTGTGCGCCCGTGGCAAACCGGGCACGGCTTGGATTCACAACGGGATCTGCTGAAGTTTTGCAAGGCCATGGAGATCCCGGTCAACGTCCCGTTCGCTCAATTGCCCAAGAAACTGCAGGACTGGGTGGTGGACGGCGACGAGGATTATGGGAGCGACGAAGAGCACGAGTGGCCCCGGGCCTGGTACGGAGTGAAAGGCTACTTCCGATGGCTCGAGAGCAAGGCTTACAAAATGCACGTGCGCGTGCTGCTGAGCCGATACCGGGCGTATTCCACTTGCCCGGATTGCCAGGGCCAGCGGTTCAAACCGGAGAGCCTGCTGTTTCGCGTGCCGATTCCGGCGTGGGCGCCGTCGCCGCCGCCGGCCGATGGGAAACGCGCGGAAACGAATCAGGAAGCGGTCTCTCCAGGCGATGGGGCCGAGTCCCGTTTGCTCTCGCTGGCTGAGCTCTATGCGTTGCCGGTCGATCAAGCCCTGGCCGTCGTGGAGCGGATCGCCCAATCGCGCGCGGATCAACGATCCGATCCGATCGGGTTGGCCCTGGGTGAAGTGCGGACCCGGCTGCGGTACCTGGCGGAGGTCGGGCTCAGTTACCTGACCCTGGATCGTCCGATGCGCACGCTTTCCGGCGGCGAGACCGAGCGAGTGAACCTCACCACTTGCCTGGGCACACGCCTGTGCAACACCTTGTTCGTCCTGGACGAACCCAGTGTGGGCTTGCATCCCCGGGACACGGCCCGTCTGGTCGGCATTTTGCACAAACTCCGCGACACCGGGAACACCGTGGTGGTCGTCGAACATGAGGCCAGTGTCATGCGGGCCGCCGACCGGATCGTGGACCTCGGCCCGGGTCACGGCGAGCAGGGAGGACACGTGGTTTTCCATGGGCCGGTTGACGAATTAAAGCGACATCCGGAGTCCCTGACAGGCCAATACCTGAGTGGACGCAAACAGATCGCGATTCCAGCGCGGCGCCCGGTTCAGGTGCCGCGGCACGAAGACACGATGGGGCTCTGGCCTGAGGCGGGAGCAATCGCAGCGGCCGCTAGCGAGTGGAGCGATGCGGGCAGTTCGGCCGACTTGCAAGCATTGCACGATGTCCCCGGTGGAGCCTTGGGAAAGGGTAGCCCACTCTTGAAGGTGACTCATGCCACTCGGCATAATCTGCGCGATTTGAGCTTCGCCCTGCCGTTGGGACGTCTGGTTTGCCTGACGGGCGTGAGCGGCTCGGGCAAGACCACGCTGGTGCGGGAACTTCTTTTGCCTGCGCTCACGCGACATTTGCAAATGGGCCTGAGTGCTACGGATCCAGGAAAGGCCTCTGACCGTCTGGACCAGACGCCGTCTTCCGACGAAGAAGATCTTTCACCGGAAACCGGCGGCTCGGTGGCCGGATGCGTGATCGAAGGCTGGGAAGCTGTGAAGCAAGTCGTGTTGGTGGACCAATCGCCGCTGGGAAAAACCCCGCGCTCCAATCCGGTGGTTTACATCGGCGCGTTCAATGATATCCGGGAGTTGTTCGCGCAAACGGACCTGGCCAAGCAACGGGGACTCAATGGCAGCGCGTTCAGTTTCAATTCAGGCGTTGGCCAATGCGAACGATGCCGCGGCGCCGGATTCGAAAAGATCGAGATGCAATTCCTGAGTGATATCTTTATTCGCTGCCCGGACTGCAACGGGCGCCGGTACCGGGATCATATCCTGGAGATCAAATTGAGAGTCGGCTCCAGCCCCGCGCAGGACAAGAACAAGGACAAAGTCCGCGGTGGTTCCCAGGGTTGGTCCGTCGCGGACTTTTTGGAAGCAACCGTGGATGACGCGTTGAGTTTTCTCGCCGGCTTGCCTCCGGTGCCGGCTGCGCGCCGGGCCAGCAAACAGTTGGCACTGCTTCAAGAGGTCGGGTTAGGATATCTGCGTCTCGGCCAGCCGATCAACACGCTAAGTGGTGGCGAAAGCCAGCGCTTGAAGTTGGTCAGTCACCTGGCTAAGGCGGTCGGTCGCACCAAGACCAGGCCGAGAATCAAACGCCCCCGGCACGAACTCCTGGCGAGATTGTCCGTGAATTGGTTCAACGCTTCGCCCGGGAGTCGCAAGGCGGACGTGGACCCCAGCCTGGAGGCCACCGAGGACATGGCAACTTCCGAGGAAGAGGCCGGATCACCACCGACGTTGTTTCTTTTCGATGAACCTACCACCGGGCTGCATTTCGAGGATGTGCGCGTGTTGCTGAACGCGTTCCAGCGTCTGGTCGATGCCGGCCATTCCCTGGTGGTGATCGAGCATAACCTCGATGTGATCAAATGCGCGGATTGGGTGATTGACCTCGGACCGGAAGCCGGTGCAGGCGGAGGGAAAATTGTCGCACAAGGAACCCCCGAGGAAATCGCGGCCTGCCCGGCCAGTCACACGGGCCAATTTCTCCGCGAACTCCTGGGCGAGCGCGAGGCATCCCGCGCGCCGGGCTTGCCCAGCTCCGCGGCGCTCAGCCGCAGATGAGGCTTCCGATGAGGCTTGGATCACATCTCTGGCCATGAACTGCATCGATCGACGGACGCTCTCGTGAGGCATGATCCCAAAGTGATGCCCTTCATTTCAAGTTCTCCTCGGTATACAGGGAAAGTTCGATCAGTCTTTCGAGCAGCTCACCCGGGCTAAGGCCGGAAAAATTTTTCACCACGAGTTCCTTGGCGAAAAGACGGCAGACGTAACGCACCTTGAGGGTTTTGTTTCGCGAAGCGTAAACGAAGTCACGATGCCCGTTGTTAATCACGACCACATTTTGGTCGGCTTGGTAGCGCGAACGCCACAGTTCACCCGGCGCCTTCTGAAACGTGTAGCTGGGAAGGCCCTGTTTTGTGCCTCCGCGATCCGGCGGTTCGGGAAGCAACGTCTGCGTGACCGTCACGAGCGCCTCGGCCGCACAGGTAAGGGCTGCTTGACGGGCGGTGACCCGCACTCTGCTCAAACCGGGTTCGGCCGGGGCTTGAAACGAGACGATCTCGCCACTGGCGTTGGCCAAGGCTCCATCGCCTTCGAGGATTTCCCAAACCAAGCTCAGATCTTGTTCCACCAGACGATTGGCCCGATCGCGGGCGACGGCGCGGAGATTCTTGGTGCCGCTGACCGGAACAACCGAAGACGCCGGCGAGATGCGCACACTGAAGAGAGGGCCGCAATATTCGAAGAACTGTCTCTGAGGCGGTTCTTCTTCGGGTTGAGGCGGATTGGGGATGTCAGCAGCCATGGATTCGGCTTCGGCGGTTCCGGCGGAGACCGGCACATTTCTGCCGGACTTTTTGCCGTCGCCGTTGTGAAGATCGAACCAGTCGTATTCCTCTGCGGGCAAGGCCAGCAACGCTTCTTTGATGGCCTTTTGGATAGAGCGCAACACTTCCCGGCTGGTCTGCTCTTCTTCGGCCCGTTGTTGGTCCGCGATGATGCGAAGCAATTCGGCCTCGATCGGCGCCAACTCCGCCGCGACGCGCTGATAGGCTTCATCCTGAACGATCCCACTGCGGGTGCCGGGAGTCAGGTTGAGATAGGGAGCGTCCACCAACCCCTGAAGATGGCCGCTGGTCCAGGGTGGCTGGTTGAATTCGGGCAGCGTCGTGATGTTCTCCACAACCCGAGTGCCATGGCGAAACAGCCCCACTCCGTTACCCGGGTCCGGACGGGACAAATAGATCTCGAGGTAGAGCTCGGAGCGACTCAAGCCTCTGAGTTCGTGCAGAAGACGGCCTTCGAATTTCCGCGGCTCAACTTTGAACTCGGCCCGAGCCGCCCGATCAATCACGCGGATTTCCACGCCGGAATGGCGAATCCGATCCCGCAATTCGGAAGCCAAATACCATTGGATCTTTTCGCCGCTGAATTGCCGGATGCCAGGGAGGATCCGACGAATGAGCAACTCCGTGCCTGGCTCCGCCATCAGCATGCGCCGTTCGGTGACCCGATATCCCGGATCGCCCTTGCGCATGTGCATCTGGTAGGACCTGCCGTCAGCTCCTCCTGAGGTCATCACCAACTCCTCGCCAACAGTCCAGAAACTCAACAAACCTATGCCGAACTCTCCTTGCAGCCCGGTCGCGCCCTCGGCCTTCAGCCGCCGCTTGACGGAATCGCAAATGTGCGTGGCCACGTATTCGAAGTCGGGCCGGCCCGCCGCATTGCGACGGATGCCCTCCCCGTCATCTTTGATGCGCAGGAAGTGAGTGCCTTTCTCCTTCCCGCGCACCAGCGTGATGCGTTTGCTTTTGGCATCGATGCTGTTCTCCACGAATTCCGCCACGGCTTTGAGCGGGTTGCTCTGTGACAACGCGATGATCCGAATCGCATTCCAATTGTCGCCAATGCGTAGTTTGCCGGCGGACGCTGCTGAAGGCGGCATCCAGGAATCTTGCCGATAGATCAGCTTGACGGTCAATGACTC
>DATLUX010000305.1:0-20995 GCA_035577805.1 Verrucomicrobiia bacterium | reverse complement strand
AGCGGCGATTAGTTTAGTTTAGTTAGTTTACTTTGGTTTGGTTAGGCCGACCAAGCCGCTCCGGCCTGACATGCTCTCCATCCTGATGACCACCTAGCGCGGCAACGGCAACCCCACCTGCTGGGCGTCGGACGGGGCCGGCGTCCATTCCATGGCTTGATCGACCACACGGTGCATCTGGCTAAACCACCAGCGGGCCCGAGTAACCCGGCGGAAACGAGACGGAACCGGACGGCCGCGACGGCCGCGTGTGCTGAGGATGATTTCAAGCTGAACGTTTGAAGGAATCATAGGAATCAGTCGATTTTTTCGGCCAGTTTACGATGGGGGGTAGGACAAACACGGTCCCAGATGGGCGAAAGAGGAAATTCTTGCGGAAACTAATGTAAACTATTTTCGGAAAGGCGATTAGGACATGACCAGTCAGACCAAGTCTGACCTTTCCCTACGACGAAGGCTTTGACCTGTCTCTAAGAATCGTTTTGGAGGGATGCTCCCTTCGTCGCGCTGGCCAGCGACAACAGTTTCCCAGAACCTGATGCACGTCCCTTGTCCACAAGACACTCAGGGTTTAGTATGGCGCGGTGAATCTCCGGTTTGGCTTAATTATAGCCGGGCTGTCGCTTGTTCCTTGGATGGAAGGTCGTGTTTGTTGGGGTGCCTCAGGAGACAAGCCAATCCGCTTACATAACGAGACCGTTTTAGTGCGACCGCAAGGCTCCCCAGCCCCCGCGGGGCCGCAAGGGCCGGCTTTCGGACTCTTTCTGGTGCAGTTTACCGGCCCGCTGCTTCCGGCTTGGCGGGAGGAACTCAGAGCCCAGCGCATGGTGATGCTTCGGTACGTTTCGGACGACGCTTTTGTGGCGCGTTGCCGCGGGACGGACCTGAGTCAGGTGCAACAGCTGCCATTCGTGAGCTGGGTCGGGTCCTATCGGACCGAACACAAGGTGCAGCGCGACCTCAAAGACGCTGGCGGGCCCGGGCTCCGCAAGCCGCACGTCGCTGTGCTTTTCGCGCCGGACACCACCCCACAGCAACTGGTCGATGCCAAAGGATTGCTGGAGACAATCGAACAAGAGGCGCATCCGCGGTTTGGTCCTGTGCTGCGGGGGCGGGTCGCCCCGGGGCAATGGTCGAAACTGGTTGAATCGGAAACGGTGCTTTGGGTTGAGCCCGCTCCGGTGATGCGTCTTTATGACGAATCGTCCGCCAAACTGGTTGCCGGCAGCGGAAGCGTTCGCGGGACTTATACTCAAGAACTCGGATATGACGGCAGCGGCGTGGCGGTGGCGGTGGCGGATAGCGGACTATATTCAGGCGACCCGGATACCATGCATCCGGATCTGCTTGGGCGCGTGTCTCGTTTTATTCCTTATGGGAACCTGGGCGACTGCACCGATGGGCACGGACACGGAACACATGTTGCGGGAATTATTGCGGGCGGCGGGGTGATCGAAACGCTGGACGCGAATGGGAACCGGTTTGGGCTGGGCGTCGCGCCCGGGGCCAGCCTGGTGGTGCAACGGATCTTCGACACAGCCGGGGATTATGTGGCGCCGAATTCCTTCGCGCAGCTCATCAGCGACGCCTGGAGCGCCGGCGCGCGGATCGGCTCCAGCAGTTGGGGGGAAGACAGCCATGGCCGCTACGACATTGCGGCTGCGGAGTTCGATGATGCGGTTCGCGATGCCAGCGGGGAGCCCGGCGATCAAGGTTACCTCCTGATTTTCTCCGCCGGCAACGCCGGACCGGCCCCAGGAACGATCGGGAGCCCGGCGGTGGCCAAGAACATCATTGCGGTGGGCGCTTCCCAAAGTGGTCGCAGCGACTATTCCACGTACCGGGAGGGCCCCGATGCCATGGCAGACTTTTCGAGCCGCGGCCCGTGCGAAGACGGGCGGGTTAAACCGGATCTGGTGGCGCCAGGAACCTGGATCGCTTCGTTGCGTTCACCGTTTGGAAACGATCGCTACGCCTGGGAACCAATTGACAACGATTTCATCTTCATGGGCGGCACGAGCCAGGCCGCCCCGCATGTCGCAGGAGCCGCGGCGGTTTTCTGCCAGTATTATTGGCAAACCGAGGGTTCTTTCCCTTCGCCCGCCTTGATCAAGGCCGCCCTCATTCACAGCGCCCGAGATCTGGACGACAACTTGGGGACCGGCCCGGCGCCGAACATGGCCGAAGGCTGGGGGCGCCCCGATCTGACGGAACTCATCGGCAGCCCACGCGCCCACGTTTTCGTGGATCAAACTGTCGCGCTGGCGACAGGGCAAACCTACGAGACCAACGTGATCGTGGTCTCCAGCGAGGAACCCTTAAGGGTCACGATGACCTACACGGACGCCGCGGGATTCCCGGCGACCTTGCCCACCCTGGTCAACGATCTGGACCTGGAAGCGCAGGGACCCGACGGCCGGGTTTACCGTGGCAACCAGCTCGCCCACGGCGTCTCGGTGCCAGATGCCACCGGCACCGACGCGATTAACAACGTTGAGTCCATTACCGTGCCGAACCCCGGACCCGGCGAATACCGAATCCGTGTGCGCGCCCGCAACGTGGTGGAAGACGTTTGCCAGGCGGATGGCGTCAACCAGGACTTCGCCCTGGTCATCTGCGGCAACATCCCGTCACCGAATTCAGCCGTCGTGGTGCTCGATCGCGCCGCCTACACCGCGCCGGGGCGGATTGAGATCCGGTTGCTTGATGCGGCTCTTGGCGCCCAACCATCGGCGCAGGTGAAAGCGTTCAGTACGACCGAACCGCTCGGCCAAGCCATCCTGCTTTTGCGAACCCAGCAACAGGGCGTCTACACCGGGTCGGTCGTCACCGCCCGGGGCCCGGCCTTCAATGATGGACAACTGCAAATCTCCGACGGCGACAGCATCCGGGTGGAGTATGTCGATGCAGTTCAGCATCAGACCCATTCGGCAACGGCCATGGCGGATCTTCTGCCTCCCAACGTGCTGGAAGTCACAGTCACCGAACAGTTCGGACACACGGTGGTGACGTGGCAGACCCTGGATCCCGCCACCTCCTTGGTGCGGTACGGGACCAGTCCCAACGACCTGTCCATGGTGGTGCGCAACGATACGCTCACGACCTCTCACGCTTTGGAACTGACCAATCTGGTGGCCGGCCTCAAGTATTACTTCGAAGTGATCTCCTCGGATGCAGCCGGTAATTTCAGCACCAATGATAATGGCGGCCTGTTATTCGATCATCTGGCCGGATCCACCCGCACGCTGTTGCTCGTCGATGACTATCAATTCACCCCTGGCGACCAGTTCATTCCGCTCAGCACTTACACCGATGCCCTGGATCTTTGCCAAATGAGCTTTGATGTGTGGGATCCGTCCGTCAACGGCGCTTACCCGACTTACGATGATCTGCGGGCTTACCAGATCGTGATCTGGCGGATCAACGACAGCGTCAATGCCGGCGCCAACAACATCGGCCGGACAGAACAACAAGCCATCGCCCAATATGTCCAGTCCGGCGGCTCATTCCTGATGGCTTCCATGCAGATCCTCAGCCGGCTCTTGAACCAGGGCGATGCCGGCTTCGTGCGCGATGTGTTGCACGTCGACCGCTTTGTGCCTAATCCCGATCCTTGGCAGCACTGCCTGGACTGTGATGAGGATTTTCAAGTGGAAACCGCCCAGGGCGTCGCCAATGACTGGATCGGCGATGGACTGCAGCTCGGACTGGATTATCAGGCGTATCCGATTAATGACTTCGGCCTCGGCCCAGATTTGGCCGATACCTTCGGCCCGACCACCAATGCCACCGCGTTTCTCACCGAACCGATCGCTGGTAAAACCTGCGGCCTGCGTGTCCCGCACACGGGCGAAGACAGCCCGGGACGAATTGTCTTCATCTCGTTCCCTCTGGATGCGTTGCCGGAGTCGGCCCCTGCCCCCAACAGCCGGTCGGATGTCCTGCTGCGCATGCTGCAGTTTCTCGTGCCGGGCTTGGGAGGACATGGGACCGTTGCCTTCCATCATCAGCGTTATCGCCTTCCGGATGTGGTGACGGTGGAGATGGCCGACTCCGACCTGGCTGGGCAAGGCAGCGCGGTGGTCAATATGTCGTCGACCACGGTGCCGACGCCCGTGGCAGTGACCCTTCGGGAAACTCAACGGTCGGGATTATTCCGCGGCAGCATCTCATTGATCTCTGCCACGAACTTGAATGCCCCAGGCCAATTGCGCGCCCTGGACGGAGATATTCTTCAAGTGGAATATGAGGACGTCTCCGGCCCGAGATCCGTGATCAGCCATGCGCTGGTGGACACCAACCCGCCTGCGATCCAGCACCTGACCGTGACCGCCGACTACACCGAAGCGGCCATCGAGTGGCAAACCGACGAACCCACGGATGCCTTGGTGCAATTTGGCGAGTCGGCCTTTCTCGGCCGGACCGCTTACTCGCCGGTGCTCGACACCCAACATCGGTTGACCTTCAGCGGGTTGGTGCCCGACCGCGGTTATTTCTTTAAGGTTACCAGCCGGGATGCAGCGGGGAATGTGACCAATGACGATAATAACGGCCGGTTATTTACGTTCGACTCCAAGCCGCCTCAGCCGGCTCCGTACGGTGATAATATGGAATCGGGCACGAACGGTTGGAAGGTGGTGACCGTGCCCGGGTCCAGCTCTGGTTGGCAATGGACCGCGCCCAATAACGGCCTGGTCAGTTCCTCCCACAGTCCGGACCACGCTTGGGCGACCAATCCGCTGGGAGATCCGGTCACTCAGATCGACAGTTCACTGCGCAGTCCGGCCATCGAACTCGCCGGCGGCAACATCGCGACGCTGCACTTCTGGCACGCGCATGATTTTCGACGGCAAACGCTCTTCGATGACAGAGAGGCCGGCCAACTTCTGCTGCTGACCAACGCGCTGAGTGCGCCCTTGCTTCTGGCCGAATACACAGGCTTGAGCGCGCCCTGGCAGGAGGAGGTCTTCGACCTCACCCCGCATATGGGACGCACCATTTTCCTGATCTGGCGTCATGAACTGGTGTCTTTTCAACCCACTAATCGCCCCGGCTGGGCCCTCGATGATGTCTCGATTGTCGTCGAAACCCGAACCGCCGGCCTCATCCAAGTCAGCAATAACCTGGCCCAGGCACGCGTAAACCTCGACGGACCTTCCCCACGCATCGCCCAGGGAACTTTCACCGCCTTCGCCAATATGGTCCCCGGCCGTTATGTCGTGACCTGGTCTCCTGTTCCTTTTTACATTACGCCCCCCGCCCAAACGAACACGCTCGTCTCCGGGGGATTGCTTAGACTCACCGGCCTCTACACTTTCCCGGACGTCAACAAAAACCAGATGTCAGACCTCTGGGAAACCGCCTTTTTCGGGGCCGTTTCACCAGACCGCACGCGCGAGACCGATACCGACGCGGACGGCTTTACTGACTACGCAGAATTTGTGGCCGGGACAGATCCCACCCAAACCAATTCGTATCTACGGCTGACAATGCCCAGCGCGCCTCCGACGGCTTTGCGGCTGCAGGTGCAATGGCCGAGCGTGCCCGGACGGGCTTATCGCCTGGAAAGCAGCTCCAATTTGATCAACTGGATTCCGCTGGACAACTGGACCCAGGCCGTCAGCAGTACCACCTCCCGTTCCATCCCCATCACTCCCTCCGCCCGCGCCTTCTTCCGCGTGGGGGTCCGACAGTAACCGATCGCTCTTGGTCGACAGTCTTGGTCGGCCGTCCTGGTCGAGACCTGACCTCAGGCCCCGCATCGACAAAGATTGTCGACAACACCGCCGACCAAGTTGCGGCGGTTCGGTTAGGCCTGAATTTCCTGGCCGGGCTCCGGTTGCGCGATCTTCAGCTTATGATGGCGGCGTCCCAGTTCCTCGGCAAACCACCGGCGCGAATCCGGTTCGCCATGTCCCAGGACGATCAACCGCGGCGCCACTTGCCCGACAAAATCGAGCAACTCCTCCCGGTTGGCGTGAGCGGTCAGATCAAAGTCCAGCACCTCACAGCGGCGCGTTAACTGACCAGCCGTCGGACTGAAGAAAAAGCTCTCACCCAGACGCGCCCCCTTCAGCCGTCCGCCCGGGGTATCGGGGTCCGCATAACCGACGAAGAAAATGGATTGTCTTTCGTCCTGGATGAGGCGCGTGGCCAGCTCATGGGCGGCGGTATGTTCGCTCATCATTCCGGCGGTCAGAACAAAGATGCGTCCACCGGTGAGTTTCATCGCGTCGGTTTGCCCCTTTTCGAGCACGACCAGGTTGAGCGCTTCGGTCAGGCGCAGGCTTTGAAGCTGTCGATGCGTGCGATGGGCCTGCAGATCGTAAATCTCGGTGAAGACCCGACCCAGTCCGCCAATGTAAATCGGTTGATGCCGCAATCGGCCCGTTCGCATCAATAAGGCGAGCAGCGCCAGGATTTCCTGGGTGCGCCCGAGGGCAAAGGTAGGGATCAACACGCAACCTTTGCGGGCCTGCACCCGACGCAGCTCGGCGGTGAGCCGCTCGATCTCGCCATCCCGCGTGAAGCCGGGTGGCACCACGCGGTTGCCGCGCGTGGTTTCCATAATCAACACATCGGCTTGCACGTCCTCAAACCGCGCGCCTTTGAGGATGGTCTGGTCACGGAACGAGACGTCGCCGGTATAAAAGAGTGTTTCATGGCGGCCCCGCACCATGATGCCAGCGGAACCCAAGGCATGGCCAGCGTCGTAGAACTCGAGCGTGGGCGTAGCCAAGCCGGCCCGGTTCTGCGGGTGCGCCGCCCATTCCATCTCCCGATTGTACCGGAGCCCTTGAAAGACGGGAGCGAGATCGTCGATTTCGTCGTGCGAATAAAGCGGATATTCGCGGATCCCCATCTCTTCGCGCTGCCGTTTCATGACATTGACCGAGTTGTGCAGCACTCGTTCCACGAGGAAATAGCTCAACTCCGGGAGGATCACATGGGCCTGGGGGAAGTGGCGCATGGCCACGGGCAGGGAGCCGACATGATCATGGTGACAATGGGAAATGGCGATGGCATCGAGGTCCTGGCCGGCGACCCGCCGGTAGAGCGGCAGGGCGGCCAAGCCATCGCGCTTGGGGTGCGTGCCCGCATCCATCAACAAGCGATGCCCATCCATTTCCACGCACCAAGCGCTGGCCCCAATACCGGTATCGGGATTGAGGTTGAGAATCTTCACGCCAACAAAAATTCTTTGAACAAGCGGTCAGCCCGCCGCCGTCTGTTAGCTCGGCCAGATCATAGAACCGGGCATTGGATGCACCGCCTCCGGGCGTGTGCGAGCGCAGGTTATCCCCGGCTTTACAAAGGAGGTTGCTAGGTTGTTTGGGTTGGGCGGGCATCCATTGGATGCCCGCCTATTCTGTCGATAGCTCTGTTGTCTAGAGCGTTGGTCTACAACGTTGCTCCTGCACCTCGCCCGCCCCTGCGACACCCGGTGGCAACCAAGCCGAAGGTCAGCCGTACCCCCCGAACCCGGCCCGGTGTCGTCATGGTTGACTGGTGATGCTCGACCAGTCAAAACTCATGGCCGCGGCGTATTTGGCAAACCATTTCTCGTTCTGGATCAAAACGGCGCGCACCACGCTGGAGTCGTCCGCTCGGCCCAGGTTGGGAATTAAATCCGGAATCACATCGACCTTCTTATGCGCGTAAGTCAAAGCAAAGACCGCCTGCGCCACGGCTAGATAAGGAAGGTCCTTGTAGGCGCCTTCCGCGAAATCCTCCACCGCATCCGCCAAGAATTCGAGCTGATCCACCAAATGCGGAAATTTCGGCGCGTTAATCTGTGTAAATTCGACCTTCCAGATCGGCAACTGCCTCAAGACTTGGTCCACCACGCGCGGCGTCACCAAAGATGCTCCGTGATTTACATAATCGGCAAACTCTGACATGGGCCGAGGCTAACCAGCCTGCACCGGGGAAGTAAAGCGCGATGCGGGCCCCCGGGCCCCCTCAACCACGGCGGCAAGCTCCTTGACCGCGTCACTTGTCGCCGGCTTGGTCGGAGAGATTGCGCAGGTATTGTTCGACGAATGGCCCGTATTCCTGAGGATATTTCTCCGCCTGCGATTGCTGGAGCGCAGCCCGATCCCGATTCGGCAAGCGCGTAAAGGTGGAACTGCCGTTGACGGCCGAGCGACTGCCATCGGCCCCACCTGTCCCGTTCCAGTTGCCCTGGTTTCCATTGCCTTGAGGATTGGGCTGCCCCTGGCCTTGGCCCTGGGCGTTGGCTTGGCCTTGGCCTTTGCCTTTGCCTTTGCCTTTGCCTTGGCCTTTACCCCGGCCCTGTCCTTCGCCCTGGCCGTCTTGTGCCATGGCAGCTTCCGAGCCGACGCCAGCTTGAGCCAAGGCCAGGGCGGCCTGAGCCTGGGCGAGAGCTTGAGCGGCGGACTGCGAACTTTGTTGGGCCGGACTATTTTGACCGCCCGCAGCCTGTGCGCTGCCCTGGGCAGTTGAGCCCTGCGCAGATTGCAAAGCAGCCTGCGCGCCGGCGGGCATTTGTCCGAACGCGCCGGCGGTGATGGGGTTAATGGCGTTATTAGCGTCCTGCAACGCTTCCGCAGCGTCCTGCATCGCGGAAGCCGGAGCATTCTTCTGTAAAGCGGCCAGCGCTTCAGCGGCCTTTTGCACTTCCGCTTGTTTCGGTCCGAGCTCCGCCAGAGAAGTGGCAGGTGGCCCTGGACGCGGGCGAGCGGATGGGGGTTGAGCGGCGTCCCCTGGAGCCAAGCCGGCTTGAATACCTTTCTGGGCTGCCTTCATGGATTCGATCGCGCCGGGCAAATCGCTTTGACCAAGCTGCCGAGCGGCTTCGGCGGCGGCCTGTTCAGCTGGGGCAACGGTTTGGGGCCGGGCGGCGTCCTGACGCAGCTCGTGGAGGGCCTCGGCGATTTCCTGTTGTTGTTTCTGCAAGGCTTCCATGAGTCCGGCCGGCGCCTGCTGCAACTCGCGCAGTGCTTGGTTGACCTGTTGCTGGGCGTGTTCGATTCGTTTCTGGGCCTCGGCCAGGGATTCGGAGGTTTCAGCGCGAGGCAATCCCAATTGATCACGCAGTTCGTTGATCCGGTTTTCGAATTCGCGTTTGGCCAGATAAAGGGCATTCAAAGCTTCGGCCTGCGGTGGCTGCGCAGTTTTAGGCGAGGTTTTGTTCAGTTCGGTCACAGCCGTCTCCATCCGATTGGTGGCATCGGCGAGATGAGATGCGGCCGACGGCAGGAGCGGAGTGGTCTCGACCTGAAGGGCGGCGGTTTGTTGCCCGAGCTTATCCTGTTGGCCGGCGAGTTCTTTGCTGGGCGCAGGTTCGGGAGCAGGCAACACGGCTTGGCGAGCGGTGCCGGCCTGGAGAGTTTGTTGGTCCTGAATGATGGCGACCAGCCGCTTCAATAATTCCTCAAGCTGGGCCAGATCTTTTTCGGCCTGCTCCAGTTTGCCGATGTCCTGAGTCAGCTGTTGTTCGGCGCGTCGCAAGGCGTCGATCGCGGCCTGTTGGGCGGGCGGATTATTCTGTTGTTGAGCCAGGGAATTTTGAGATTTCTGCATCTGGCTGGCCGCTTCGCCGAGGGATTGAGCGGCATCGGGGGAAGGGCTGGCGGCACGGGCCTGGAAGTCCTGGGCTTGATCCTTAAGCTCGCCCTGGCGCGGGGCTTTGGCGGGAAGTTGGGCGCGTTCGGCGGCGGCGGTTTCCTGTTTATGTTGCTCCTGCTGCTGAATCAGTTCGCGCACTTGTTTCAGCAATTCCCGCAGGGCGGCCAGCGCGTTTTCTGGTTGCTCGCGATGGGCCTCGGCGCGAGCCAACTGTTCTTCGAGGGCGCGTCGGGCGATTTGGAGGCGGGAGAGGGCTTCCTCCTGTCTGGGCAGCGCTTCTTCCACGCGTTTTTTGGGTTCCTCTTCATTGTTCAGATGGCCGCGCGCCTCCTGCATCCGGTCGGTGGCGGCGCGTAGTTGCTCGGCGGCGATGGGGGCGAGGCTATCGATGTCGCGGCGGATCAAATCGGTTTCATCCACCACCACGGCTTGCTCCGTCGCGCGGCGTTCGGCCTCCTCACGTTTTTTTACTTTCTCAGTTTCAGTCAGGAGCTTTTTCTGGGCGTCGATCGTGCGGTCGAGTTCGAGCAAGGCCTGTTTGAAAACATCGACCATGTCCTGGGAAAGCACCAGCAGCCTGGCGATCTCGCGGAGCTGGTCGCGCGCCTTTTTTTCGTTGCCGATGGCGGAAAGGAGCTTGAGCCGATCCTCGCGCAACTCAATGGCGGCGGTTTCGAGAGCCGGCATAACCCCGCCCTCGCGGGCATGTTGCAGCGCCACCTTCGGGCGTTCGGCGGTCGGGCCATCTTCGATCTCTTTGGCCAGACGTTCCAGCCGGCTCAAGATGGCCGCCACTTCCTCTTTCAACGGGTTTTGTTCGGACTGCTGATAACGGAGACTGAGCTTTTGGTTTTCGTCGAAGGCGCTGAACCCGGCTTTCCCATCGGTGGTCTTGGCCAAACCCACGCCAAGCCACATGTTGGCGGTCTGGCGGCTGGCCAGTTCCTTAAGGCGCAGGGAAAGTTCGTAGAGAGCCTGCTGGCGTTGGTATTCAAGGACGAGCTGCTGCAGTTGCACCACGATCGATTTCTGGCCCGCATACGCTTCGGTAGCCGATTGGGCCGCGGTCGCCGGATCTGTTGCCGCGCGGGATTGCTGCAAGAACTCCAGCACCTTCGCCATGTCCTTCTCGGAAAGTTTGTCGAGCACGCCGCGGATGGCACGCAGCACTTTAACATCTTCGCCAGTGATGCCGTTGCGATCGAATTCGGCGATGATGGCCTCCAATTGCGCCCCTACCCGGCTGGTGGTTGATTTGATCTGCTGTTGCTTGGTCAGTTCAGGCTGAAGGTAATTGTTGGCGGGGGCATTGGCCGATGTGGCCGATGTGGCCGGCGTGCCGTTGGCCGGCGCGGCGTCGGCTGCCCTCAGGAAAGTGCCACCAGCCCAAAGCACGACAACACCACACGTGAATGAGCGAAAACGCATAAATCGTTGACTCGGTTGGCTCCCGACCCGGTAGGCACTCAGGCAGACCCGCGGCGTACAGCCTCGCTAAGCCTCCGTCACCGCAGCGGGTTAGGCAAACGAAAAGAATGCGGCCGCTACGGCGCTTCGCGCAGCCGGAAGATCCGGCAGGCATCAGCAGCCGGAAGCAGAACCGTTTCCTGGCCATCCTGCAGCACCGCCGGTTGAGGCACGCGCGTCCAGCGGCCATCCAGCGGATCGCAGCTCTCCAGCACGTAGGGGGTTGGAAAGGGCGTCCAACGAAGCAGCAGGTTCCTTCCCGCTCGAGCCAGGGTCAGGCCCGGCGCCGGCAGCAACTTGAGAACAAAAGCATCGCTGCTGCCACTGCTGAATTTGGGTTGGATGGCATTGGTGACCACGAAGTGCGAGGAAGCAGTGTGGCCGACCACATAGATCGCGCCCCCGGAGTCCAAGGCCACCCCGTGGGGGTAATCGTTTCCTTTCCCGCCAAGGTAAATCGAAAAAATGTTCGAAGACCCCGCCGCATCGACTTTCGTCACGAACACATCCGTATGGCCGACCAAGTTGGTTTGGGACGGGAAAGATGCGCCGGCGACGGGAAAATTCTTGGAAGCCGTGGAGCCGGTCAGCACGGCGCAACCCAGCGCATCCACGGCCACATCCCAGCCTTGATCATCTTTGTTGCCACCCAAGGTAAACCCATACGACAACGCCGAGCCGTCCGGAGCCACTTTGACCAGAAAGGCGTCGTTGGTGCCCCCGGCGAAATTGGTGCCCTTGGTGCCAGAGTAGAGCGTGGTAGTTGAACCGCTGGCAAAGGTCAACGCCATCACCTGCCGCGTGTCCAGGTTGGTATCACTGGCCGTCCAAGTGGCGCCGGCATCCACGCTTTTGAAGAGGCCCGCGAGGGTCCCGGCATAAACGGTGGAAGGCGTGACTGGATCCACCAGCAACGCGTTGACGGTCGGGCGGCCGAGGCCGTTGGTGCTCTCCACCCAGTTGGTGGCGGCATCCGTCGATTTAAACACCCCTTTGCTGGTCCCAACGTAAAGCGTCTCGGGAGCGGACGGGTCCAGCGCCAAAGCCAGGGAATGTTTGTTTTTCATGCCGGAGCTGCTGGCTTTCCAATTCACCGCGCTATTAGTGCTCTTGAAGACACCGCCGTCAGTCGCGGCATAAAGCAGCGACAGATCGGCCGGCGATTGGACCAGAGCGTTGACCGAACGATTCTTCAAGCCCGCGTTGAAAGCCACATAATTGGTCGCGCCCACATCTCGTTTGAAGACGCCGCCGGAGGTGCCGACATCGATCACGCCGTTGGTCTCGAAGAGCAAAGCGCGAATGGAAGTCGCCGTGATGCCGGGCCCGTCGTTGGTCCAAAGCAACCCACCGTCGGTGCTTGAGAACAAACCTCCCTGCGTGCCCGCATAAAGCACCGCGTTGGAAGCATCGTAGGCCAGAGTCGCCACCGCGCGATTGACCAACCCGGTGCTCAGGCCGATCCAAGTGGCTCCGCCGTCGACCGTCTTGAAGACGCCACGCGGCGTCCCGGCATAAAGCGCGGCCGGGTTGGCTGGATCCGCCAGCAACGCCTGCACGATCGTATGGGTGATCCCGGCGCTGCGCAGATTCCAACTTCCGCCCACGTCGGTGCTTTGGAAGACGCCGCCGCGATTCAACGCCCCTGGGGTGCTGGGAAAATCGGAAGATCCCTCGGCGCCCACCACATAAGCCGCGCCGGCCGCATCGGTGGCCACGCGGTAAGCCAGATCGTTGCGGGTGCCACCGAGGTACGTCGAATAAATGATCGAGCCGCCCGCGGCATCAAGTTTGGCCACGACCGCATCCACCAATCCACCCGAGAAACCCTGGATGGCGTTGGTCACCGGGAAATCGACCGAGGAAGCCGAGCCGCACACCATGGCGCGGCCACCTGAATCCACGGCGATGCCGGTGCTCTGGTCCCTGCCGCTGCCGCCCAGGTAGGTGGCATAAAGCAGTGCATCCCCGTTGGCGCTCAGTTTACTGACAAAGAAATTGGCGGGGCCATGGTTGTTGGTCTGCGGAGCGTTCACGGTGGGAAACCCAGCGCTAATCTGCTGAACGTCCAGCAGCGTCGATGTCACCACTTCCGTGATGGTTTCAAATTCCCGCTGGCGAATGAGATTGGTGACCACCACGACCGGGAAAAAAACCCGCGTCATGCCCACGTTCGTGGTGCACTTCGGAGCGCCGCAAAGATAGAGGTTGGTTTCCCCAAGCATGTTGGTGAACCCGAAGGTGTTGGTGCAGCGGAGAGTGCAGACCTGGTTGGAAGTCTGATAAACGATGGCCGATTCGGTCGTGCCGACCACGTAAGCGGCGCCCGCCGCATCCACCGCAATGGCGGCGCCCGAGTCGTTCCCTTCGCCGCCCAGATACGTGGAATAAACCAGCTTGGACCCGCTCGCATCCAACTTGGTCACGAACGCATCCGGCGCATGGACCTTAAAGACCGGATCATTGGTGCCCGCGATGGCCGGCTGCAGAACCGTCGGCAGGCCAGCCGTGGGAAAATCGGTGGAATCAGTATAACCCGTCAGGAAGAGGCACCCCGCGCTGTCCAACGCGATGCCGACCGCGCCGTCGATCCCGCTCCCTCCCAGATACGTCAGGAACAGCAAATTCGTTCCCGTCGCGTCCAGCTTCGCCACAAACGCATCGCCGCCGTACTTCGTGCCGCCGGCGGGGGCCGGTTGATATCCCGAAGTCGGCAGCGTCTTGAACAACGACCGCGTGTCGCCCGCAATGTAAGCGCACCCGGCCGGATCGACGGTGATGGCCCAGCCGATATCCCCCTTGCTCCCGCCCACGTAAGTCGAGTAACTCAACACAGGATCGATGGTGAGCGCACGCCGGATGTCGTAATGGCCAACCTCGAATCGGACCGTGCCGTCATCGTGGATCCGATAGCGGACGGGAACTTCGCGACGTTCTGCGCCGACCTTCTGAAAAGCCACCGGACGATGGTGACGCAATTGATCGCGTCCCAGATGCAGGACTAAATCGCCGTGCGCATCGATCTCGAGCCGATCCGCTCCTTCAAAACGTAACACGATGTCCGCCGGTGCCGTCCCGGCCGCGATCTCAAAATCGAACTCCAATTGCCGCTCATTCCCGTGGTAGATTAAGTCGATCCCAGGATAAATCTCCGCGTACCGCACCCGGGCGAAGGTCTCAACGCCTTGCTGCCAGCCAGCGGGGTTGCGTCCCACCAGATAGTTGACCTTGGCCGCCGCCGGCTCGAGCCCGGCCACGAGCGGCTGCGCGTTGGCGCCTGGAAAAGTCAAGTGGATCGCTCGTTCCAGAGTGGCGGACGAAGCCCGCTGCGGACCTGGTCCGAGGCCGCCTGCTTCCGCGCCTTGAGCCAGGGCGATCCAAGCGCCTGCTTGCGTCAGATAAACCTGATGATCGCGTCCGTGGGCCACGAACAACACGGCCGCATCCGCCTGGCCGCGATTGGCCTCAAAAAAAAGCGGCACGTGGCCAAAACGCGAGGCCAACGCCGGCGCGCGTTGAGCAACGGAGGCGGGGGAGGAGACGGGCCCGAGTTGCGCGCAAAGCCCCGCCTGGAAGCACAGCGCGAACCGTAAGCCGAAGAGCAACAGCCCAAGCCGCGCCGCCGCACCAGTCCGGACCATCCTTCGGCCCACCCGGCCGGAAGGCGACAGCTGCTGAAGACCCATCTGGCTCACTTCTTATTGTCCTTTTCGTTCTTGCCGCTCTTGCCGCTCTTCTCCTTGTCTTTGTCCTTCTTGTCGTCGGCGATGGGGAGATCCGCCGGGGCGTTGGCGTTGAGCTGTTCGATCACGGCGTTGGTCACGTCCGTTTCGCCATTGTGGAAGACAACGACCGGCATGCGGCCGATGCCGGTGCTGGTGTCGAGCACCATCGTGTAGCCCATTTTTTTGGCCAGGGTGTTCACCACATTGCGAATGTCGCCGTAGATTTTTTCCCGGGTCAGCCGGGATTTTTCCTCGAGGTTATTGTCCGCGGTGCGTTTGAATTGCTCGACCGTCTGGCGCAGGTCATTGACTTTGATCAGTTTGCCTTCGGCGTCCTTTTTGCGTTTCTCCCGTTCCTCGGCGGAGAGCGCCTGGTTGCTGCTTTCTTCGATGGCCTTTTTGTATTCGGTCAGCGCCTTGTCATGATCTTCCATTAACGCGCGCAGATCCTTTTCCAAGCCGTTGGCTTCATCCTTGATGTTGGCGTCCGCCAGTTTGGTTTTGTAATAAGAGTCGAAGACTTTTTTCAAGTCGACGGTGGCGATTTTTACATCGGTCGCGGCGGCGGCGTGAGCAACAACGCCACCCAGCAGGAGGGCCAACCAGAACAGTCGGAGGGTCATAGTTTTCATAAAGGCAGACAGATTATCGTGGAATCAAAGCCAAATTCTAAGCTTTCAAAATTCGCGGCGGTACCCGGCACTGAACTGGAAGCGGCCGTTGCCGGTTTTGCCCGAAGAGTTGTGGATGGGGATGCCGTAGTCAAGCCGCAGGGGGCCGATGGGCAGGACCAGGCGGACGCCAATACCCCAGTTGTCCGCGTATTCGCTGAAGTTGTAGTGATACGGCTCGCGGTAAACCATGCCGATGTCGTAAAAGGCGGCGAACCGGACCCGTTCCACGATGGGCACACTGTATTCCGCGGTGGCGAACCAGTAGGTATCCCCGCCGATCGGCTCACCAAATTCGTCGTGCGGCCCGACGTCGCGATATTTATAACCGCGCAGCGAATCGAGGCCGCCCAGGAAATACCGGTCGAAAAGCGGCACGTCCACGGTATCGGCAAAGCTCTCCGCCACGCCCGTGCGGCCGCCCAACTCCAGCAGATGTCCTTTGTAGAATCCGCGGATATACTGGGCGTGCTTGAATTCCAGCTTGTAGAAATCCACATCCGCCCCAAACGGCCCGCCCGCCAGTTGCACGCTCGCTTCCGTCCGGCTGCCCTTGGTGGGGAGCCGATAATCGTCGGTGGTATCAAAAGTCAAAGACGTGCCCACCTTGGAGACCAGGCGCGTGCCGGCCTCACGGGCGATCTCCTCCGACACGTTGGCCGGCACATTGACCACATGCGGGAAGGGCGTGTTGCTCACCACGGTGATCGGACCATGCAAGCGGTTGTTCAGGTCGATGGTGACATTTTCGAGGGTATAACTGACGCCGCCGATCAGGAACTCGCTGCCCAAGGCTTTTTTCAGGCCCAGGCGCATGCCGGTTTCGTCCTGGCTGTAGGTGTCTTTCGAGCTGAGGAAGTTCAGTTCGTGATGGTAAAGGTCGACGCCTAATTCCAGTTTGCGTTCCAGGAACCAGGGTTCAACAAAGGACACCACCGCATCCTTGCGCTCGGTGCCGATGGCAATGCGCAGGCGCGCTTTCTGCCCGCCGCCCTGAAAACTCCAGGGGTTGAACAGATCGAAGTTGCCCTGGCTGACTTCGACAAACCCGATCAGAGCGTCGATGGAAGTAAAGCCGGCGCCGACCTGGATATTGCCGGTGGATTTTTCGCGCACCGTCACCACCAGGTTGCGCCGGTTCGGCACGTCGGTGGGTTCGGCTTGATGATCCACGCCGAATTGTTCTTCGAAATAATACAGACCGCGCAGACGGTCCATGCTGCGTTTGACCTTCACCATGTCGAACACCTCTCCGGGCGCCACCGCCAGTTCCCGGCGGATCACGCGATCCTTGGTCTTGGTGTTGCCTTTGATCTCGATCTTCTCGATGTACGACTTGTCGTTTTCCACCACCTCATAGACCAGATCCATGTTCCCGGTCTGGGTGTTCGGATTCTTGCGCGGCACCACCCGGGCATCGATGTATCCCTTGGTCCCATAGAGGTCCTGGATCATCTCCGTGTCCCGTTGCAGGCCTTTGGGAGTAAAGGTCTGGCCGACGCCCATCTTCAACTTGGCCGTCACCTCGTTGGTGGGAAATAAAGTAATGCCGCGATAACCCACCGCCCCCACCTTGTATTGGCGTCCTTCCGAGATGATGAACCGCAGCACGACCCGGCGGGGGCCCTCCTGGACTTGCTCGACTTTCTTGAGCTCAAAATCGATGTAGCCCGCTTCCCGGTAAAACTCCGCCAGTTTTTCCTGGTCGTCCTCCAACTGGTCATCCTTCAACACGCCGGACTGGGTCAGCCAGGAGAGCCACCAATGGCGGCGGGTTTTGATTTGCTTGCGCAGTTTGCGCTGGGAGAAGGCATGAGCGCCCTCAAACACCACATCCTTGATGCGGACCTTGGGGCTTTCGGTGATCTCGAAGGTGACCGTGGCGCGGCCCGAACGTTCATCGGGCACGTAGGGGGTTTCGATTTTGGTTTTGGGGTAACCGGATTTTTCGTAGAGCTTCTTGATCTCCTGGGCATCCTTGAACAGCTTCAGGTCATCAAGCGGCTCACCGACCTTCGAGGATACTTTCTTGCGCAGCTTGGAGGTGCTGAACCGCTTGTTACCGGTGAACAGGATATCGGTGATCTTGAGCCGGGGTTGGACGATGTAAAGGAGATGGATCCCCTCCGGTTCGCGTCGTTCGCGCACCTGCACGTTCAGGAAGAAGCCCGTGCTATAGAGGTTGCGGATGTCATCATCGACGCTATTGCGATTGTAGGCGTCACCTTCCTTGATCCGGATGTTGGCGCGGACGAGGGATTCGCCGACGGTTTGGGGTCCGACATTGCTGACGGTGATGCTGAGGACTTTGGGTTGGAGTTGGGCGGAGGCCGCGGGAAGGAAAACGAAAAATGCCAAGCCGATGGCCCACAGGAGCGCGCGCGATGCAGAGGCGTTAAATATCCGCGGGAATATCTTCACCACTGATCTTGGCCGCACTCTCGAACCGCGTGCATGACTTCAAAAAGGTTAATTGGACATCGCCGGTGGGGCCGTTCCGCTGCTTGGCGATCAGGAGGTTCACCGGCACGGCTTCCTGATCCGGACTCGGCCCCTCGTCGTCCTCCCCGCTATTGGGCTTATAAAGCAGGCCGACCAGGTCGGCATCCTGTTCGATGGCCCCGGATTCGCGGAGATCCGACAGCCGGGGCTTGCGGTTCTTGTCTTTCTCCAATTCGCGATTGAGCTGGCTGAGCACCAGCACAGGAACCTTCAGTTCCTTGGCCAGGGCCTTGATGCCGTTGGAGATATCCGCAATTTCCTGCTGACGGTTTTCGGCTCGGCGCGCAGTAGAATGGAGCAACTGGAGGTAGTCAATCACGAAAAGCTTGATCCCATATTGCTGATGCATGCGCCGCCCTTTGGCCCGCAGCTGCAGAATCGACAGCCCACTCGAGTCGTCCACAAACATCGGCGCCTTCGCCAATTGCCCCGCCGCGGTTGTCAGCTTCGCAAAATCGCGCTCCGACAGAAACCCGTCGCGGATGTTGCGCGAGTTGACCCGGGCCAGCGAAGACATCATCCGCATGACCAGCGATTCAGCCGTCATCTCCAGGCTGAACACGCCCACCGGCAACTTGAGATTTACCGCCACATTCTCCGCAATGTTCATGGCCAAACTGGTCTTGCCCATACTCGGCCGCGCCGCGATCACCACCATCTCCCCCTCGTGCAGCCCGTCGGTCAGCTTATCCAGATCCATGAATCCGGTGCCCAACCCGCCCAACTGGCCCTGGCGCTGGTGATATGCCTCGATCTGGTGAATCGCGCGATGCACCAGATCTTTCATGCCCGGGGCGGCCGCGGTTACGCGTTCGCCGCTGATGCGCAAAATATCCCGCTCCACCTCATCGAGCAGCGCCTCGACTTCTCCCTGATGTTCGTAAGCCCGCGCCACCACCTCCGTGCACGTGCCGATCATGCGCCGCAAAACGAACTTCTCCCGCACGATGTCCAGGTAGTAGTCGAGGTTCGCCGCGGAAGGCACCGCATCGGGCAACGAGGCCAGATACGGCAAACCGCCCACGCCCTCCAATTGTTGGCGATCCCGGAGCGTCTCCTGGATGGTGATGAGATCAATGGCGTCCTTGCGCTCATAC
This sequence comes from Verrucomicrobiia bacterium, assembly GCA_035577805.1. Classification (GTDB taxonomy): domain Bacteria; phylum Verrucomicrobiota; class Verrucomicrobiia; order Limisphaerales; family JADJPG01; genus DATLUX01. The sequence goes on along the minus strand of DATLUX010000305.1, from coordinate 1,942 downwards.
ATCTCCAGCAACACCTCGTAGATCACCCGGTGCCGCAGATCGTAAAACATCTCCGGACCACTCCTCAGTTTCTCAATGCAATGGCCGATCGAATCCGACGGCGAAAGCAACGCGCAGCCCAACACCCCTTGCTCCGCTTCCACCGAATGCGGCGGCAACCGGTCCACTCGCGTCGAGTCCGCCAACGCCGGCGCCCGGCGTGGAGCTTTCTTCAAGTCAACCGGCGCGGGGCCGGACGGTATGGCAGGAGAATCGATCACCTCCTCAGCAAACCGGATTCATGGTGGGCAAGCAACTCCAGGTTGCTTGCCGCTCATTCACGGGTTATCCAGAGGTTGTGCACAGGAACTGAAGACCCTCACCCGACCCCGCAGTCGCGGGGCCACCCTCTCCCCCGAGTGGGAGCAGGGGCTGGGGGTGAGGGCCTTTTTCAGTGGAAGTTCACGGCCCTACCGCTCCTGCACATCGATGAATCACACTGAAAAAAGCGTTCAACGTTCAACCTCAACTCACAGTTTCCGTTGTCACCGGGACGGCCCCGCGGTAAGACTGGGGCGAACGAACCCGCATTGCACATGAGCATTCAACAACGATTCATTTCAGTCTGGTGTGCCGGCCTTCTCCTCGCCGCAGGCAGCGCGCAGGCCCGGGATTGGGTGGTTTACGAAGGCAAACAAGGCCCGGGCCGCGGCAAACACATCGTGTTCCTGACCGGCGATGAGGAATACCGCGGCGAAGAAGGTTTGCCGCAGTTGGCCAAAGTCCTGGCCGTCCGCCATGGGTTTAAGTGCACGGTGTTGTTTTCGATCAAGGACGGCGAGATCGATCCGAATACGAAGAACAACGAACCGGGCATCGAAGCGCTCGATTCGGCGGACCTCTGCGTCATGCTCCTGCGCTTCCGGGAATGGCCCAACGCGCAGATGAAACATTTCGTGGACTATTACCTGGCGGGCAAACCGTTCGTGGCCTTGCGCACCAGCACACACGCTTTCGATTACGGCAAGGACTCGACCAGCCCCTACAAGAAATTTCATTGGCAAAGCGCGGAATGGCCCGGTGGTTTTGGCCGACAGGTGCTGGGCGAGACCTGGGTCGCTCATCACGGCGCCCATAAACAGGAAGCAACCCGCGGCATCATCGAAGAGTCCGCCAAAAGCCACCCCATCCTCCGTGGCGTCACCGACATCTTCGCCGATACCGACGTTTACACCGCGAATCCGCCGGCCGACGCCGAGATCCTGGTGCGCGGACAAGTGTTGACCGGAATGAAGCCCACCGACCCACCCGTGCAAGGCAAGAAGAATAAACCCATGCAACCGGTGGTCTGGCTGCGGCAATACCGGAATGAAAACGGCAAAACCAACCGTGTTCTCACCACCACCATGGGTGCCGCCACCGATTTGCAAAGCGAAGGCTTGCGCCGACTGCTCGTCAATGGCGCCTATTGGGCGGTGGGCCTCGAGCAAGACATCCCCCAGGTCGCTGACGTTGCCTACGTGGGCGACTTCCACCCCACCATGTACGGCTTCAATGGTGGCAAAAGAGGCGTCACGCCTGCCGATCACGAATTGAAGAATTAATATTGTTTAGCGCGTACGTGTTTTGCAACCGATACGCTGCGCGCATGCTAAGGGAAAATACCGCAATGTGGTTTCCCTCTCCCCTCAACGGGGAGAGGGCAAGGGTGAGGGGTGAGAACACTCCACGCGTTCGCTGTGCATCTTGGAACCGCCTTCTAAAACACACGTCCTGCGCCGACCATCATCTGTCGGCGGCGGTCATAGACCACCGCTACAGAGGGAACGCGCTAAACAGTCGGTGCTATCCTCGCCGTGACCGTGAACTGCTTTCTACGCTTCGGCCCGCTCTGGGTGGTTCTCGCCACGGTTTCGTGCGTCTCACCAAAGCCAAACCCGGCAACCCTGATTCGCTACGAATA
>DATLUX010000304.1:0-2647 GCA_035577805.1 Verrucomicrobiia bacterium | reverse complement strand
GCCACTGGTAGCTCAACGGCGGCACACCGGTGGCGCCGACGCTGAATATGGCAGTTGTCTCCGCGATGTTCGTCTGATTCTGCGGCTGGCTCGTGATGACCAGCTGGCCGAAGCTATCGGGCAGAGCGGTCAGGAGCATCCCGACGGTGAGAATGTTAGTTTTTGTTTTCATGCTCATTCTTTCCGTGGTGGTGTGAAATCCGTTCTGACACTTCCCTGTCCGAAGGCGGTCCAGCCGGCGGGCTCCAAAGCGATGGCGTTTCATCTTCATACTACCAAGCCGCCGCCTTCGCCGAATCTTTCAAAAAAGTCTTGGCGGGCAGATCTAGGCCCGTTCTTCGACAGGCAGCTGGAGACCCTCTGCGCACCGCAGAAACGGTGCGCAGAAACCTCGGCTTTCAGTCTTTGACCGGGCGCAGGAAATGATGGACCACGAAATTGGCTACTTGCTTGCCCTGGTTTAGTCCATGGTGACAGGCCGTGCGGAAGTGAACTCCCAGCCACACGCGCGAATTCAGATTTTCCTCGGCCGCTTGCGAGAAACTCGTATACGAACGATACACTCCACCCGGGGCGGTGCTGGTTGTAATGCTGAAACTGAAATCATCCGTCCCGAAGAAGTGGGCCAACACCTGAGCCGCCGCCCCGCCGAGCGCCGAATGATTCGAGACATAGTCGGGATGCCCCCCAATGTAGGCCAACGGCGTCCAAGTCGGATCGGCAACGGTGGCCTCATTACCATCGGTGTCTCCGGCGTGAATGGCTTCGCGCGGCCGCCAGAAATTGTAGGTATATTTGGTGTCAAACACGGCGATGGCGGTGTCCGCCAAGGCCACATTGAGCAGGGCGAACAAGCGGGCGTTTTTCCACAGATCGTTGTGATGGGCGTCGGACGCGATACGGGCAATGTCGTTGCACATAATTTGAATGTTCGGCATCCAGAACAGCGCCGCTTCTGTTTGATCCGGCGTCCGCGTAAGGCTGTTGATCGCGCCCAGGCTCTGCACCTCGTTGTAATCGTCCGCGTATTGCGGGCTGGATAACCCAGGTGGACCCTCCGCGCGAAATTGAGAACCACTCCTCAAGGCAAACGGAGTGACCTTGCCCCAAGCGACGAACACCGCGGTCGGGTCGGGTTGGAAGATGCCCGGGCCGGGCGCCAAGGTGTAAGGCTCAACCTGGCAGCAGGCGCCGCCGGGCAAGAGGCTGACGGCTGAGCCGTCCGAGCTGCGCAGCGCCAAGATCACGGCGGCGACCGATTCGCCAACCACAATGCCCTCCGCCTTGGCGGAGCCGTCAGCGATGGACGCCAGCGACGCGGCGTAGGCTGTGTCGAGATCTGCCTGGCGGCCAGGATAGATGTTGAGCAGCACCGCATGGGCCGCTGCGGCTGCCGCGGCTTCGGCCGAGGCGGCAGGATCGGCGAGGGCTTGCACCGCATAGGGAGTGAAGCGCCGGTCGATGGCGTTGAGCGAATCAAAGATGGCCAGGTGGACCATGGCGAGGGCGCGCGCGGCCGGTGGCGTGCGAACGCCGCCGGGAACTGCTACCTGGGTCGCCAAGGTGATCTGGTTCCAGTCGGTCACGACGTCAGCGCGCGCGCCGGGCACGCCGGCTAAGGCCAGGCCGATGGCAATGAGGTGGTGAATTTTAATGGCTGTACTTTTCATAGGTTGCTTTTCCTTTGTAGGTTGCGGTTGGTGTTGTGTTGCCCCGTTCACCGCGCCGGCGCTGAAACGCGATAAAAGTTTTGAGCGCCCGGCACGTTGGTGTCCGTCAGTGTCACGATAAAATTATTGCTCGTGGAAAGCGGTGTGATTCTCGTCCACGTGCTGCTGCCGAGTGACGGGGAACGGTGGAGGGAGAATTGCACACCTTGAACCCAGCCGACCGAAACAGCAAAGCGATTTGATGTGTAAGAAAAGCCGGTGATTTGAGGAACATTTTGCAGCTGCGCGAGGGTTGCCGTGAGCGCCGTGTAATGGGTGGATTGCTCCGCAGTCAAGGCGTTGCGAAGGAGGTTCGTGGTTTCATAGGGATCGGCGAGCAAGTTGTAAAACTCTTCCGTGCCGTTCTTAAGACGGATGAGTTTGAACGTATCGTCGCGAATCGCACGGCCCTGGTTCTCCAGCGGCAGGCTGCTGCTGAATTGTTCGGACATTACCCAGTCTCGAGGCGCGTCTAGGCCGTTGGTCAGAATCGGCAGGAGGCTGTGCGAATCGCTGAGCAGGTTGGTGGGTAGAGCCTCTTGAAGGTTTGCGCCCGCCAGTTCGAGAATCGTCGCGAAGAGGTCCATCGTGTGAACAAGGTTAGTGTTTTCTCGGCGGGGATTCGTAACCACTGGACCTGAAATGATCAGCGGCACGCGGATGCCGCCTTCATAAAGGGTGGCTTTCGCCCGCGCGGACGAAAAAGGCGGCTGAACGACCGCGCCGGGAGTTCCGTTGTCGCCGATAAAGATGACGACCGTGTTCGAGCGGTCGATGTGACTAAGCAGCCGCCCGAGTTCCGTGTCCATCGCTTCCGTCATTGCTTCGAAATAGGGACGGGGGTGCTGGTCGACGTAGGCTTGTCCGGTGGGGAGAGCTTCGTAGGAATGGAGGTAGTTCGGGGGTTTGTGAAACGGTTCGTGCGGGGCGTTGAAGGC
>DATLUX010000303.1:0-25343 GCA_035577805.1 Verrucomicrobiia bacterium | reverse complement strand
ATCGACCTCTCCGGCATCCAGACCGCTATCAACCACGGCCACCGTCACCCCATGTCCGTCGTAACCGAACTCCTGGGCCAAGGTCTGGCTGGGACCGCCGTCGCCGGCCACGATTTTCGAAGAAACCTCATCGTAAAGCCGGATGTTCGGGCCAGGTTCGATCCATAGGACATCACTTGAATTAGCCAGCACCTGCAGTTGGCCAGGTGGAATATGCCCGCGCAAAATCACCCCGAATCGGGATCGCGCTTCCGAATGCACCGCCCGAAAACTGCGTCGCGCTTCCCCAACCCCCAGGCCGCCCGCCGAAGGCGACAAAAGCACGCTGACTGAAAGGGCGTCGCCGGGATGTTCTTTGGCCTGCTGGACCACATGGCTATGAAGCTTGTGTTCCGGCCGATAGGGGCCAACCCACCGGACGGACTCGAGCGCTCTGATTTGGGCGAGACGCACAGAGTCGAATCTGGCCACGAAGGTGTGATCGGGAACGTAACGCAGGAGTTGGACTCCCAAAGCCTGCAATGGCGCAGTCCAGGCCGCTTCTACAGGCCCTTCAAACTGAATGAGAAACAAGCCGGAAACAGGCTGCGCGCCTGCGTCTGCCAAGGGCGCCGCCGTCTGGGGTTGCCCCCCGCGAGGTGGGGTTTGGATGGTTTCGTTGCGGAGTTTGACGGTCTGAGCAACCGCCGGTAGCACAAACCAAGCCGCCAGGAGGGCAAAACTCAGCCGAAGATACGGCCCAACATGGAACATCACGACCCACAGTAGAGTCGGAACGGAGGATTCTCAAGCGCAGGATGCTCCATCTGCTCCATCGTCGCGCCTCGTCCCAGACGAAAACTCGGGCGCATGACAAGATTCTTCTAAGGCTGCGAATACGCTTTGTTTATGCCGTAAAGCTATGCGTGTCGCAGATATTCAAGGCCTACGACGTTGAGGTTCATCGAGAGCTCTTTGCGACAGTCTCCCTCTCCGCCCTCGGAGCGGGGAGAGGGCCGGGGTGAGGTGGGCAAGGGGCAAGTTCGATCGCATTCGATTCGGATATTCTGAAAAGAAGGGATCAGCAGATCAAGTGTTCAGGAGATTGGCCAGGATGGTGACGGCGCCCCGGCGGACCTGTTCGGATTGGGCTTCCAGTTCGCGGTAACGTTCGATCCATCCGGCTTGTGCCTCATTCCGCTCCCGCCAGAGCGCCTTGAGCACTCGTTCGGTCCGTTCGACTTGTTGGATGGCCGAGCCCAGACTTTCGCGGCCTTCGGGCAAATCGGAAATGTCGCCAACCGAAAAGCGGCTGAGCCGTTTTTGCTCGAAGACGGCATGCAAGAGGATGACCACGGTTTGCTCGTAAGCGTACCATCGGCGGGTCAACATCTCGCGCAGGAATCCATGGCGGATCGCGAAGAATTCCGAGCGCGGCCGCTCGGTATATTGACGAAGCTCACGCGCTTCGGCCGGGAACCAGTTGTAGAGCAGGGCGAAGGTCCCATACGTGTCGATCCAATGTTTGGAACTGTTATGGTCGGTGGCGATCTCGCCGACGCAGACGTCCTGTCCGAGTTCCACGCAGATCTCTGGAAGGTCATGCAACCGGCTGAGCACGTCGCGCCCGACCGCGCTCCCGTAATTGAAGTCGCCTGGGATCAACCAATACACATCATTGGGATCGCCCCTTTCCAGCGCCAGGCCCAGGCCCGAGTACCACATCTGACACGTGTCCACGCACCACGCATCCACGATGTCCGAACAGCGCGCCACGGTGTTCTTGCGGAAGTTGACGAACGCCTGGTTCTGTTCGCCGGCATAGTGAGTCTTCCGGTCCATCACGGTGATCGGCCGCGCATAAAGGTCGGGTTGCCCCGCCAGCGTGCGCACCAAGCCGTAGAGTTCAGTGAGATCCGCGAAGTCCTGAGGTTGCCGGAACGGATAGATGATCACGGGATGGGTGCGGACTCGCGCTGCCCGCGCCGAACCTGCCGAAGTGGTTTTCGGCGACGGAGCCGGTTTGCCCGGCGCCTTTCTCATGGGCGCATCTTCGCCTCGGACAAGGCCGGCGCCAAGCTTTTTGCGGCCGCTCCCTGCGCCGCCCATCGCTGCGCCCCTCGAGCTTCAAGGCTGGGAATGCACCGCCATAGGTCTGTGAATGGGAAACGCCTAATCATGTCGCCACAAGGCCACGATCGCGTCAACCTCCAGATCGGTGCGTGCGATGCAGGTCATCCGCATCATCACCATCACCTCGTCGTCCCGCCACGCGACTACAGTGGTGCGCGCGAGAGGACTTGAACCTCCACCCCTTGCGGGACCAGATCCTAAGTCTGGCGTGTCTGCCATTCCACCACGCGCGCGACACTTTGACAGCAGAGACTTACGTATCGGAGCTCGACGGTACCTCGAGTAATGCCAAAAAGAAAGGCGCAAACCAAAGTGATCGAAAAGTGAGGGTCGGCTGAAAAGAATGAAATTGCTTCCCGTATTGATCATTAGGGGGCTATTGCGCCCCTTGTGATGTGTTGTTGACCGCGCTGGCCTGCCTGGACCACGCAGTCGAGTATGTTTTGCTTGTAAAATCAGGTTGTATTCGATAGGCACCCAATCGACCACTCTGTCATACACGCCCTCCGCAAGGAGAACCTGTTCACGGATATGAACTCAAAAAAGTCTTACCACCATTTTCTGCTTTCAGCTGCTCTGGCCGGCTACTTTGGCGCCATCATTTCAGCTTCGGGCCAAGGCACTGCGTTTACGTATCAAGGCGTCCTGAACGATGAGGGGATGCCGGCTAACGGCCTCTACGATCTGGCATTTTCACTGTTCGGCAGCGAAAGCACCGGAGAACAGATCGGCAGTGCGATCACCAATTCGCTGGTTGCGGTGACCAACGGTTCATTCTCTGTGACCGTCGATTTTGGTCCAAACTTTCCTGGGGCCGATCGTTGGCTGGAAATCGCCGTGCGCTCGGGCCACGACAGCGGCGGATTCATCACCTTGAGCCCGCGCCAACCGATCAGGCCGGTGCCCTATGCCATCACCGCCAGCAATCTGTCCGGTCCGTTGCCGACCACCAAACTGAGCGGCGCGTTGCTTTCGGATCAATTGAGCGGAACCTACTCCGCGACGGTTGGCTTCAATAACCCGGCCAACACGTTCAGTGGGAATGGGGCCGGCTTGGTGGATGTGAACGCCGCGACGGTTGGTGGGCGGGTTGCTTCAGAATTCTGGTTGGTGGGTGGTAACCCGGGCAGCATCTCAGGCTTAAGCGTTTTGGGCACGACGGACGACAGCCCGCTGGAATTGTGGGTCAACGGCCAGCGATCGTTTCGGCTGGAGCCGACCACCGACGGTCCTAATGTCATCGGCGGGTTTTCGGGTAATACCGTGTGGGGAACCGCCATCGGCGTGACGATTGGCGGCGGCGGAGCGCTTGGGCAACCTAATTTTGTCGATGCCTACGCTTATCCGGACGAGGAAGCGCCGACCGGTTACGGCGTGCCGAATTACACCACGGTTGCGGGCGGGAGCGCCAACCAGATTGTATCCGGAGGGTTCAGCACAATTAGCGGAGGCCTGAGCAATACGATTGCGGGTTGGAGCACGTTTTACGACGTTGAAAGAAGCACGATCGGCGGAGGCGCAGAGAACACCATAGACGGTTCAGCCGGATCGACCATCTCCGGTGGACAAAGCAACCTCATTATGGCGATGGAACCGTTTGAGGATCGCTACTCGACCATCGGAGGCGGCATCCACAATTGGATCTTCGGATCTTCCGACCCGCTTTTCTGTGCAACCATTGGGGGCGGCGGCGACAACACCGTCTCCAGTGATGCACATTTTGCCGTGATTGGTGGAGGACAAGACAACATGATCGGACCTCAGGCTGCCCGCAGTATCATTGGCGGCGGCTCACAAAACGAGGTCTCCACCTACTGCGTTCTCTCGACCATCGCGGGCGGTTTTAACAACTTCGTCCAGGCTAACGGCTGCGCGGTTGGCGGAGGGGCCAATAACCAAATCAACGGTCATTTCTCAACCATCGCGGGTGGGCAAGATAATTCGATTGGGGACGATTCCTTATTCGCTGTGATTGGCGGTGGCCAAGGCAACAGCGTCGAGTCCGACTCGCCTAACGCAACCATTGCCGGCGGCACAGAAAATCTGATCGAGTCCGGCAGCGCTTTGTCGACGGTGAGTGGCGGCGTAGGAAATGTCGTCCGCCAAGGCGCTCAGGCCGCCACCATTCCGGGAGGGACCTCCAACGAGGCCAGCGGTTCTTATAGTTTTGCTGCGGGAAACCGGGCCAAGGCGTTGTATGACGGTGATTTCGTTTGGGCGGACGCTTCCGACGGAAATTTTGCGGCGACTGACGCGAACCAATTTCTGATTCGGGCCACGGGTGGAGTTGGCATCAACACCAACCGCACCGAGGGTGCGGCTTTGACGATTGCCGGGGACACGCGGATGACCGGTTTGGTGCGTGCCGGATCGGAAGTCGGCACGGACGAACCGCCCGACCACGGTTTAGTGACCCGGCGGATCCGGTCCACGACCGTGGCGGACGGCAGTGTGGTGGCTCGAACGGACATCCTCACGCTGGAGCGCGATGGCACTCGCGGGGGTTGGCGGATCAGGTATCCAGCGGCCCGCACTTTCCTGCATATCGCTTGTATGGGAGTCAGCAGCTCCGGTGAGACCGCTAACTTCACAAGTTCCGTCATCACGCCGGACACACCCGGAGCGGTTACCGTCTATTCCGATGCTCAGAGTGTGGTGTTCTTCAGATGCAGCTTCGGTAATGGCTTGGAGCCGGGCCAATTGACTGAAGTTTCCCTCACGCGTTTTCCCGGTTCTATTGTTTGGAGCGGGTCGCTGAGCTCGACCTATAATCAATGATCTCCCGATAGATCTCCAGATGTCGGCGGGCGACGGCGACGGGGTGATACCGTTGACGCATGAGTTCAGCGCCGTTGGCCGGAGGGCGGACTGCTTGTTCGAGCCATTGAGCAATCCGCTGTTCCAGGCCGGCGAAGTCGTTGGCCTCAAACAGTTCGGCATCCTGCACGCCTTCGGCGATATCGACGATGCCGCCGCAACGAGCGGCGAAGAGTTTCAATCCGCGCGTCAAGGCTTCTGCCACCACCAGGCCGAAGGTTTCGACCTTAGAGAAATGCACGAGCGCGCAGGCGCGATCGAAGCAGTCGAGCAGCTGCTCGCCTGTCAGGTAACCCGCATACCGCGCGTAACCCTGCCGGTGTGCGACCTGGATTCTAGCCAGAAACTCCGCGGCGTAGGGATCGGCAGGATCTGCTTGGCCGGCGAACCAAAACTGGCACTGGCGCCCGGCGGCGTGAAGGCGCCCCGCGATCTCCAGCAGTTCGAGTTGACGCTTGTTTGGGGCGATGACCCCGACGTTCAGCAGAATGGGCGGCTGCTCGCGCGGAGCAGAACGGGGTCGGGTGAAGAATGATTCGCGCAGGGCGTTGGGGACCAGCCACGTTTTGGTGGTGCGCGGACGGATCATCTCGTCGGTAAAGCGTGAGTTGCAGAAGACGCCGCCGGTTCGTTTAAGCGCGTAATCTTCCAGGAGAGCGGCGCACCAACCGAAGCTGCCGAAGCGCGGCTTAAAGGTGTCAGCCATGTTGCGCATGTTGCCGTGGATGGTGAGGACGTTAGGAAACCCGGACCAAACGGCGCACATGGCGCAATCGCGTTCGGTGCCCTGGCCATGCACAATCGCCGGTTGGATGGTTCGGAGCTTTCTGCGCACGGCGCGGATGCAGCCTTGGTAACCGGTTTGCAGCCAGCCAAGCTTTGGAACGAACAAGCTGTAGAACCAGATGTTGTCGGCCAGCTTGGGAGGCGCATCCATCGGTCTTTGCGTGCAGGAAACCACATGGACCTCCAGGTCCGGCACCAAGGCGAATCCCTGCAGCAGCGCTTCGGGCGCCGTGCCGAAATACGGCTGCGGCTTGTGATATTCGCGGTAGGCCTGCCGCGCGTCGATGGCCAGTAAGGCGACCCTAACCATGTCCGATGCCGCGACTGCGGAGCACAAACCAACCCGAGGATTTGAAACGTTGCCGGGCTCGTTCCGGGTCGAGCGTGCCCAGGTAATTCACGCCATCGTGAGTTGAGAACTGAGCGGGGCCGCTGGCCGGCTGCAGCACTGGCCGCCATAAGCGGGAATGGAGGGAAAACAAGGTGAAGCCATGATCCATCAGCAATTGATGCACGGCACCGGGGTAAGGCTGGAAATCCTCGAAGATGATGTCGCGGATGCCCCGTTGGGCCAGGACCCGCGCCGCGCCTTTGAAGACCGCCGCTTCGTGACCTTCCACGTCGATTTTGCAGACCCCGACCTTCGTCTCGGGCGACAAAATACGATCAAGTGTCGTCAGCTGAACCTTCAACTTGGACCCAGTGCCGGCGCTGGTGTCTCCGACGACTTTAGCCAGCCCACGGTTTCCTTCCCATTGGTTGCCCAGATCGAGGAATGCTTCGCCTTCATGATCGCTCAGCGCCGATTGATGGGTTTCAGCGGGGGCGAGGCGCAGGCCGGGCGGCGTCTCCTGAGCGATTACGGAGAGTTCTGCGAACAACGTGGGGTGCGGTTCAAAGGCTATCACCTTGCCCGCCGGCCCGGCCCGGTAACGCATCAGGCTGGTCATCTGCCCGAGGTTCGCGCCGATGTCGAGGGCCGTTTCGCCTTCGTCCAGAAGCCGCCAGATGGCTTCGGTCACAATCAGATCAAAAATGCCATACCACCAAATGGCCGCGCCAATCACTTCGCGCGGGCGCACGGTAATGGTGTGTCCCCAGGGAAGCCTGACTCGATCGGATTCAGGCATGCGATCGGAGCCCGCTACCACGCCGGAAAGCAGCCGGCGTATGCGAAGCAAAAGCTGGCTGGGCCGGAAGAAGTATTCCGGCATCGTCAATGGTTTGAGTGGATTGGGCATAAACCGCGACCGCGCGATGCGGTCCTGTTCAACGGGCGCAGCCTAGAGGACCGCGCTTCGGTTTGGCAAGGCCCGCAGATGGACGCGATGCACGCGGATACAGAAGGCCCGCAGATTTGCGCAGGTGGGGAAGGGCCCGCAGATTGACGCAGAGGATGGGCCCGCAGATTTGCGGGCGCCTACGGGTCGGCCGGCGTGGCCAATCGGTAATAGCGGGTGGGGGCGCCTGGTTGGGCGTCGACGGCTTTCTCCAGCCGATTGGTGGGGCGAGCATCCAGGTCGAGGAGTTTGAGCCAAAGCAGGCCATCCAGGGAATTCTTGTAGTAGACGCGATAGGTGCGGTTGGAGAGCGCTTCGAACTCCAGACTGACCGCATTGCCGTCCTGAGCGATGCGTTGGACTTTCAGGAAGCTGTGAGGATCGCGCGGGTCGGTCCCGGCGATGTATTCCGAGCGGTTGTCCTGGCCATCGCCATCCGAGTCGATGGTGGCGTCGGCGACGCTGTTGGTATTAAGGCCAAAGGCTGCTTCCCATTCATCAGCCATGCCATCGTGGTCGAAGTCGGCGAACACTTGGAGCAAGGCACCGGCGCTGGTGACCTGAACTCCCAGGGCAGTGCTGGCCGCCACCGCATCGATCACGCTGCCGTGATAACTCAAGGGTATATTCGTCATCACAAAGACCGGCGCGCCGGGAAACGGCACCACGGTTTGAGCATTGCGCCGCCAGCGGTAGGAAAAAGGCGGTGTCCCGCCCACTTCGACTTCGAAACGGGCCGTGCCACCTTCAAGCACGGTGGCGGGCTGAGGCTGGCGAACGAAAGTTGGCGGCAAAATCAGGCTAAGGGTGGCTACTTCGCTGGTAGCGCTGCCCAGGTTATTGGAGATGATCACGAAATAACCGCCCATATTCGCCGCTTGAACATTGGTGAGAGAAAGAGTCGCCGTGGTGCGTGCGGGCAAGGCGGCCCCACCGAAGAACCACTGATAATTGATCGGAATAGGACTGTAAGCGGTGACCTGGAAGTTGACGGTCGTGCCGGCACGAGCCACGGCCGAGGTGGGGCTGTCGATGATGACGGGCTGCGTGGGCAACCGTCGAAATTCGAATGTGCCGGCCGCGAAATTATCCACCGCTCCACCGGAAAGGTTGGTGGAGGGGAACACGCCCGGAGTGGGAAGGCCGAAGCGCGAACTGCCGACGAAGTTGATCAGGCCGCCGCCGCTGTCGGTGCTCCAGGTTTTGCTTTGGACATTCAAGTCGCCGAGGCGATTGCTGGCGCTGAACCCATAGCAGGCGATGGAATAGGAGCCGTTGGTGAGCACGAGGGATTGCGGCAACACTTTAAAACGGCTGCCGTCGATCAGTTTTCCGTAGCTGGTCGACAAAAACTGCATCGACGCCAGCAAAGTACCGGTGCTGCCGTTGCGCCGGTAGATCTGGGCCGTCATGGTCGAACTGGCATGAATGCCGTCCCCGGCGTTATCGAACACGCCCAACGATGTCACCAGGATGGGGCTAGCCACATCGAAGTCTGCGCCCAGGCCATTGATGTAGTTGGCCCCGCCGAGCGTCCCGCTAGGCACGACGTACGCCACAAAACTGTTCCGATCCAACCGCACCGACACGGGCGCCGAGGTTTTGACCAACCCGAACGAATCGGTGGCGCGCGCCGTGAGATCAAAGGTTCCGACCGTCAGGTTGGACCAAGCCAGACTGTATGGGCTGGTGGTGGTTTCACCTAGTTTTTGGCCGTTGGCGAAGAATTCGACCTTGGCGATCGAACCATCCGCGTCCGTCGCCGTCGCCTGCAGCATGACCACGGTGGGGATGGAAAAAATGCTGCCTGGGGCAGGCGCCGTCAACACGACCGAAGGAGGCGCATTGGTTGCGGACACATTCGCTGGAGCGGACTGAACCGTGTCCAGGCGCCGGTCGGTGGCCCGCGCAAACAGGACGTGGGCGCCCATGGGCGCGTTTGACCATGCGAAACTGAAGGGCGCCGTCCAATCCTCGCCGATCTTCAGGCCGTCGGCGAAAAACTCGACTCGCAGGATCGATCCATCGGGATCCTGCGCGTTGGCGGTCATGGTCAGGGGTTGGAAAGGATTGAAGGAGCTGCCGGGACTGGGAGCGGTCAGGGTAACGGTCGGCGGCAGGTTGGCCGTGTTTGGTCCGCCCGGTGACACCGCCGCTGCGGTCCAATTGGTGGGCTCATTCCCATAAGCGGTCAGCACCTTGCGCTGCAGCGAATGACCCGAACCATCGGCTCCGTCCGGCCAGGGGAACGTGTCGCTGTACTGAACGCGGTCGATCAGAATCTCCGCCACCGACTCGTAGCCCGGACCAGGAGTGGTCACGGGCGGGGCCGGCTTCACCAACTCGACACTGGCACCGGAATTATCCAGCTTCCCGTCATAGGGACCGAACAACCGCAGGCCCGGAGCGAGTCCGTAGACCATCTGGAAGTTGGCCCGGGCTGTTTCGTTGGTGGGATCAAAGCCAGCTACCAAAACGGTTTCCCCGGGCGCCAAGGTGATGCCAGGCGGGAACGTAAACGAGCAAGCGTCGCGCAAACGCCAGCGGTTGGCCGGGTGTGCGGGGTCGAATAACGGCACGGGTCCGCCGCTGATGTTGACCAACTCCACAAACTCATATTGGTCGTCGTCATCGGGGAGATCCGGGGGATGATATTGGATCTCGCCGATGACGATAGGCCCGACGCGCGGCGGCGGGTTGGGCGCGCCGAAGGATTCGGCGGACAGTTGGACAAAATCCTGCCCAACGGTTGTCTGCACGGTGCCGTAAGGGAAACCGTCATAAGCGCCGTACTTGGCGCTGGTGCGATATCCACCGTCGCGTGAGAGATACACGCGTCCGCCGGCGAGCAGGTCAAAGGTCAAAGGCAGAGCGTCGCCTTCCGCCCACCAGAAGCCGCCGGGCGGGATCTGGTTCCCAGCCGGGATCTGGTATTTTTGCAGTTGCGCTGGATCATCGCTGAGCCAGAGTCCGCCCAGCTCGATTGGAGACGAACCGGTGTTGCGCAGCTCGAGGTGTGGCAGGACCTCATTGATGACGACGTCCGGGATCAGCAGGAAGTTGCGGTTTTCCGGGGAAGCGCTGCCTGGGAAGAACGCGAAGGTGGCGCTGCCGTCCGGTAAACGGCCCTGGGAAATGCCACTGGTTTGAGGGCCAAACACGACCGAATCGATTTCGTTGACCGCTGGATCATAGAGGCCGATGGCTTCGCCGCCGGCGCTGAGTTGGAAACCCACATGCCGCGCGCTGGCCTGTTCATCGTTGTCGGCGATCAATTGCCGGAGGGCGAAGGGCGCGATAAACGAGAGCGGCGCCAACCGGCTATTGGTTGGATTAACGAACTTGTCGGTCACATAACAACCGCCCAGCGGCACCGGGTTGGCGCTGGGATTGTAGATTTCGAACCAGTCCGGCCCATCGGGATTGGAGGCCATCCACTCGTTGATACGAAGGCTGGCGGGCGTGCCGAGCGTGACAGGAATGTTCGGGCCGCCGGGCGTGGGTGTGTTTAGACTCCAACTATTGCCGGGAGGCGGGCTGCGTCCGATTGAATAGTCCGGCGCTTGCAACCCGAAGGTGATGGCATCGGCCAGTTCATAGCCGCCGGGTGCAGCAACGAACAGCGCGACAGTTTGGCCGTCGTTGTCGAGGGCGAAACCCGTGTGCAATCCGGGCGCATTGGTGGCGTCGTCACACCACAACACGAGGTAACCGCCGGCCGGGACAATGGTGTCGGGCGGAAGGACGTATTTTCCCGGGCGCTCGACGTTGTCACTGATGCTCATGCCATTGAGGTTGAAGGGGAGCGTGCCGGTGTTGTGAAGTTCGATGTAATCCGGGGCGCGATTGGCGTTGAGCGCGCTGCCGCGGTTATCGGCGAGGATCTCACTCAGAACAAGCGTGCCCGGCGCCGGCGGCACATACGCCTCCAGGCTGACGCCAAAGACCACATCGGAGCTGCTGGGGGATTGTTGGTGCACTTCCGCAGCCAGCACGTTCTCGCCATTCACCAATGCAGCCGTCGGGATGGAAAACGGTCCTTCATAAATCGCGTCGGCCACGGACCGCGCCGCCAACGTGTCGAAACTCACCGGGCCGGCCGGCATGCCGGCGCGCCACACCTCGACCCCATTCAGGTAGAGCACGAGGCCATCGTCGATGATCTGACGCAGCCGCAGGCTCGCGCTGGCCGGGTCGCCATTAAAATTAAAGCGAGTGCGGAAGTAGAAGGTGATGGCCGTGCCGCGGGCGAAGGGGGTGCGGATGGGTTCGGGCAGGACGGCCGTTTCATCGGCCAACAAGGCGGCCCCCTGGGGCCAGCTGCTATCGTCGAAACCCGGCTGAGCCCAACCGGCCGGTGCGTTGCCGGTGCGATTGTAGCGCCACAGCGTGGTGGCATCGAGAGAAACCAACGGAACCCGCGTGGGATGCGCTCCGTAAACAAACGCCGTTTCTGCAGAATCCACGGACGGATGACCATTGGTGTCCGTGTAGACGCATTTCCAGAAATACGTTTCTCCAAAAGTCAGCTGGTCAAACGGGATGGGCAAAGACGTAAGGTTCGATCGGCTCGTGAACTTGAACACCGGCGCGGCATAGCTCCCGGCTTCCGTGCGGATGAACCAGGTGGTGGACTGATGCGCTGGGGCAGGCGTCGCGCTGTGGCTGTAAGGCGACGTGGTGAACTGTGCGGGCACCAGAGCCGCCGCGTTGTTGGCAGGACTGAGGTCAATGGGTTGGCGCGGGCGATTGAACGGGCCCAGCCCCACTTGCTGATTGACCGAGGCGAAACGCGCGTCGGCGTAAGAGCGGAAAACCCCAAAACCAAGATTGGAAATGTTGGTGGGGTTCAACAGGGTGTTGTTGAGGATAAAGAGCTTCCTTTTGTATTCGGTGCGAAATGTTTTGTAGAACGAATCTTTGATCCAGTTGGCGTCAACCCAATCGGGCTGGTGATAGCCGGTCTGGGCTCCGAACTCACCGAGGTAAATGGTGATGGTGGGCATGAGATCCGGGTTGATGGCCCCGAATTCGGCATCGAAATCCCACGGCAGGAGCCCATAACGGCCGTTGGCGCGCCGCCAGAGAAAAGTGTTGTGATTGAAATCATCCCACACGCCCATCCAGGTGCGCAGCGCCATGTGCGTGAGCACCGCATCCACATCAAAGTTGGCAGAAAGGAAGGCGCGCAAGGTCACCAGGTTCGGCCCGACGGCGTTGGGGGAATCTGCGCGAGCGGCCCAGAGGCCCCGGATGAGCTCGGCCAATGGGGTGTACCCTTTCCAAGCATGCATCTGCAGGCTGTAAGTCCATTCATAACGCTGGAGGTCCGTCCAGATGGAGGATGGCGGGAGCTGGTGAAAACCGCCGTAGCCATAAGGGCCGAGCGGATCTTCGAACAGGAAGACGCCCTGGGCCTTGTAGAACTCGCCGGCGGGCTCGGGCTCAGTGCCGGGATTGGCCAGCGCCACTTCCTTGGCCCAGGTATCGGAAAGCACGCTGTCCATTTCGGTTTCTTCCAAGCGCACCAGCATGCTGCTGTTCAGGTAGACATCCGTGAAACGCGTGTAGGAAGACGGTAAACCGGCCATCCGAAAAAAGGTATGGTTTGCGGCCGTTTCGAGATCTTTGTCCGTCATGAAAGTTCCTTCCTTGCCCTCGAAACGTTGGTAACGCGGGAACTGCCACTTGAAGGAATTGCGCGCTGCCGTCCGATGATATTGACTGCCGTGGTATCGCACCTGGATGTCATAAACGACTCCGTCATGGGCCATCACGGCCGGTTCCGTGGCGTTCCAGGAGGTGCGCGGGCGCCCCGGCGGGTTCGGCGGCACGATCCGCCGCTCCGACCAGGCCCCGCCATCGACGATGTTCGTGGATAACGTGTTGAGGCTCGCGGCCGAAATGAAGCAATCAAAGATCGGGTTGGCTGAAGTTCGCACCGGCGTGACGAAATACGCGTGCCAGGCATAAGGATCGTCGGCCCGCGGTGAGACTGTCTCGACCCCGGTCCCGCGATCGGCGCGAATCCGATAGCGGACCACGCTCCGGTCCGGCCGGCCCGGCAATACTGCGGTGTAGCGTCCTGCCGCGGGTGCCCCCGAGAGGGTCATGGTCAACGTCTGCCGGGCCTCGTTCGTGAGGTTGATGTCGTCCAGAAAGTACTCCACGCTGACAGTCCCCAGCGCGTTGGTGGCGGAGAAGCGGACGTCGATGCGGACGCTTTGTCCTGCGCGAATGGGATTCTCGCCGTCGCTGGCTTGGGCGGAGGTTACTTCGACAACAACGGGTTTGGGGATGGGCCGGCTCACGGTGTTGGCGCGCCCAGGCGTGGGCCCGGTCAGGGGTGAAGCGAGCCAATTGGCGGGGTCGTTGGCCGGCCAGGAGAAGCTGACCCGCTCCAGGGAACGGCCCTTGTATTGGTAATCGCTCGAACGCAAGCCGGTCCATTCGTCCTCGGCTCCCAGGCTGTCGGCGCTGATGGCCCAGGGGAATTTGGCCGAATAACTCACGGCATCGACGACCTGGCCCAATTGATTCTCGATCCGGATGGTATCCCCGCCGTTGCCGAGGGTACCGGTGTAAGGGCCCAGGATGGAGGCCTGAGGGAGGCTATAGACCGCGGCGATCCTGGAGACATTGCGGGCGATGACGAGGTATTGGCCGGGGGCGATTTGGGAGCCGGCTGGGAAGTCGTAATGAATCCCGCCGGTCAGGCGCCAGCCAGCCAGGGGCACAGGGGCGCCGCTGTTACTGTTATTGTGGAGCTCTACGAATTCATGGACGTCTTGGGAGAGATCAAATACGGGCAGGCCCTCCGTGGTGAAGGCGGGTTCTTCCACGGGATGATAATGAATCTCGCTGAGGAACACCCCCGTGGCAGCTTCCAGGCGCGTGCCCAGCAGAAGAAAGGCGGTGATCCAGCCGAGATGGCGCGCCTCACACCGACGGAGGCAGGTGAGATCAGGGAACATGCTGCGGAACGGTAGCAGAAGGGCTGCGTGATGTTGAGAGTTTTTCGCGGAAAAATTCGCTTGCCATCCCCTTCAAATCGTCCATTTTGGGCGGCGTCTCTTGGATAACTCGTCCTCCAAGGCATGGTGAATCTTCAGTTGAATGTTCTTCAGTGATGATTCGAAACCCGGCAGTCGGGAACAGTCTGGAAATTGGTTACGGTTAGTCGAGGACAGAACATCACGTATGAGCACGAAACTGTTTGTGGGGAATCTTTCCTACAACACCACGGAAAACGCATTGCACGACGCCTTCTCCGCTCACGGCACGGTGGTCGAAGCGAATCTGATGGTCGATCGCATGAGCGGCCGGCCCCGCGGCTTTGCCTTCGTCACCATGAGCAGTCCGGACGAGGCCCAGAAGGCCATCGAAGCCATGAATGGTGCTTCCCTGGACGGTCGGAACCTGACCGTGAACATCGCCCGCCCCAAAGAAGACCGGCCGCCCGGCGGCGGTGGCGGCGGTGGGCGCGGTCCCCGGCGCGATTTCGGCGGTGGTGGCGGCGGTGGGCGCCGCGAGCGTTATTAACCTCCTCCCTTTCCACGGCAGGGGCGGCGCTCTTCGGAGTGTCGCCCCTGTTTGTTCCGCCCCGCGCAACTAGTGATGTGTCCCCTAAATAGCTATAATGTATAGCTATTTAGGGGACACATCACTAGAATTGAACGACGATTACGACAAACCACGAAGCAGCCACGAAACGATTGCCGACAGATTTATCAATTTATCCAGCCGAGCCAACACCGGAACAGAACCCAGATCATGGACCAACAAGAACAACACATTGAAGTAGAGGGCAGGATCCTAACCGTGCTGGCCGGCACGATGTTCCGAGTCGAACTCGACAATAAACACATGGTCCTCGCCACTATCTCCGGCAAAATGCGCAAGCGCTTCGTTCGCCTCACCGCAGGGGATCGCGTCAAAATGGAGATGTCCCCATACGATTTGAACAAAGCCCGCATCACCTGGCGCTTGGGCTGAACGAGGAACCGCCTTAACGCGGCATTTGATAGACCACAACCTCCCCCCCGGCATCGAACAGCGCAAACCCGCCCGGACTCATCATGCTGACGACCCCGACGGGCGTTCGGCAGGCTGGCTCGAATCGCGCAGCGCTGCACAAGCCTCGCCGGTCCACCTCCAAGATCAGCCCGCGCGAGCCTGACACCAGGACCAGCGGTCCCCTGGGGACAAACGCGCAGAAGGGCGCCGGCAGGTCACGATCCACTTCCAGCCAGTCCCGGCTGCCGACCCAGTGAAGGATGGCCCCGTGTTCCAGAGCGATCACCACACCCAAGCGCGTATGCGGGAGAGTCGGATGCAGGCGAACCACTTGGTCTGGCAAGGTCAGCTGCGTGAGCAAGCCGTTGCCATGATAGATGACGAGCCGGTTGCCCAGCGCGACCGCAGCTCCTTCCCCGACGATGGCCAGGCAAACCTTGGCGTCGGCGCAACGTTCGGCGTCCTGCAACAGTTCCGCGGTGATCTCGATGGTATGACGTAAAGCGCCGTCACGGTCGTGGCAGCTCAGGATTGCTTCGTCCGTGGCGACATGCACCGCCCAGGCGTTGGCATAGGCCAGGGCAAACGGACGGGCTATTCCCGAAAGCCACCCCGGCGTGCCGGCTCGGCAAGGCTTAACGAAGAGGTCGGAAGCCGGGAACATTTTATAATCCAGCATCGGCCCGGCATTGGTCGCCACCGCGACGCTGCGTCCCTGGTCCCCGCTGACTTCGAGCACCACGCCCTGTCGGATCAGGTGACCTGCGCAGGGCCAGGACAGGCACTGGCAGTTTCCTTCCCAGACGCCGCGCACGAGTTTGATTTGGGTGGGCGTGTGTCCCAGAGCATAGAAATGAACGCCGAACGAACGCACCTCCAGCCAGCGCGCCGGGCGGGGCAAAAGGAAGCGTCTGAGCGCGACCGGCGCCTGGCCTGCCTTGGGAGCGCTGATTTTCTGTTGGTGCAGATACTCGGCGCGCCAGCTCGCCACGTGTCTGTTTGCGTCATTGGCCAGCAATCGATCTTCTGGGGCCAATTTGATCAAGGACCCAACGACCCCGGCGACGGTGTCTGCAGACAGACCGGGTTGGGCCAGCTGTTTGGCGATCAGCACTCGAGCCAGATCGGCGGCACGATGGCGCACGCGTTCGTCCGGGTAGCTCTCGGCGACCGAACCGATCGCGATGATCAACGGCTGGAGCTGAGGAATGGATTCGCGCCGGAGTCGGGCGAGGCGTTCGAGTGCCACGTCATGCCGGCCGAGGCGGCCAAGCAATTGGAGGGCGGCTTGGAGACATTTGGCCGCTTGGGCTGCGGCCGGCCAGGCGTTGAACAGGAGATCGACCGCCGCGTCGGGTTGCTGCAATCGTTCCTCCACCAGACGGGCCGCGCCGAGGACATCCCCGTGCGCCAGTCGCTGGTCGATCACGCGTTGGAAAGCGGCGCGGGCGTGATCGGCCTGGCCGAGGCGTTCGTAGAGTTCGGCTGTCTCCAGCCAAAGTTCGAGCTTCTCGTACCGCTCGATGGCCTCGGAGAGCAGCCCTCCCGCAGCCAGGCAACGGGCGGCTTCACGCACATTTTGAAGATGATCTTCGTAAAGCACGGCCGCGCCGCGGAAGAAGCCTCCTTGCTCCAAAGCGTTGGCGGCGGACAACAAGTCTCCCAGCAATTCCCCGTAAATATAGGCGGCGCGTCGATGACGGCCCTGACGCAGCTCGCGTCCGGCCATCTCGCGGTAAAGCCGGCGCAGTTGCGTTTCCAGGTCCTGGGGCACCATCCAGATGTCGCCAGGTTTCCCGCCGAGCTGGCCCGGATTAAAATCCAACCCATGTTCGGGCAACGTTGCACCTGGCACACCCGTGCCGCGGTGCCGGAATTGGTTCATCGGAATGGCGTGGCGCAAGCCGGCCTCCGGATCGTTTTGCAACAGGTGCAGGAGCCG
Organism: Verrucomicrobiia bacterium; assembly: GCA_035577805.1. GTDB lineage: Bacteria > Verrucomicrobiota > Verrucomicrobiia > Limisphaerales > JADJPG01 > DATLUX01. Next base: position 8,390 of record DATLUX010000303.1, on the reverse strand, counting down.
ATGGAGTTCTTTGTTGCGCAGTTGTTCCAGTTGTTCCTGGGCGCCGCGGATTTGGCGTCCGGCCCATTGCTCCAGTCGATCGATCCAGCCAGGTTGAGTGCCTGAACCCTGACGAGCGAGCCAGCCGGTCAGGTTGGCCAGGTTTTTGGCGAAGAGCTGCTTCAAACGGCGGCTCGCGGCGCTGGCCGGATCGTTTTTGGGTTCCTGCGGTGCGGGGGGCAAGTCGGTCAAAGGCTTCCCACCGATGGTTTTCGCAGCGTCGCCATACAGATCATCGAGGGAGGGAGGTTGCAGGAGCGCGATGGCTTGAAATGGGGGTAAGGCGCTTTCCCCTGCCCGCGCTTCGTTCCAGGCTTCGGTGCGTTCCTCTGGTCGATCCAACAGATCCCACACCCGCAAGGTGGACCCCGGCTCGTGCCCGCTCAGTCCCAGGCTGGGATGAAAAAACGCCACCTCCCACGGACACAATTGGCGCAGTTCGGCTGCGGTGACGGGCGGGTCGAGCTGCGCGCCCAGCGGCACGAAGAGTCCGTGAGCGATTCGCTGGCACGCCAGCCCCAGCGGAGCGCAACGGGCGGAACCCGGCGAGTCCGGCACCACCAATAAGCCGGCTGGCGACGGATCGGCTGTGGACCGCGGCACGACAAATAAACGTGTGCCGGGTTCGGCCAGGCCCGTGCGGGCCAGTTCTTCCAGCCAGCGTGCGGTCGATGAGCCCGAAAGAAACCAGGCGGCGCTCGCCCCGGCAGGGTCAGTGCCGGTTCGCATCTGCAGTTGCAAAGTCAGATTCACGGGTGGCTGAGGAATTCCAGGACGGCTTGGCGCACCGCATCAGGCTGGGCCTGTTCCGGTTTCTGTAAAAAGAATGGCGGCCCGCACACGGAACCGTTGGAGACCCAGCCGGCCACCGCGAGGTCCGACAGGACCAAGGTGATTTCCCGGACCAACGGCGCGTGACTTTTGAGATGCAAAAGCCCGCGGCTGTCCACGAAGGCCTTGCTGCCATTCGGCCAGGTCGCCACGCGGAGCGAACAACCCAGTTCACTTGGGATTGGGTAGTTTGAGAACGATAAAGCGGCCGTCTCAGGTCCAATCGTGTCCGACTCTGGAATGTCGTGGATCCGCATCTCAGGGCCGTCCAGGTCGATGGCGCGCCAGGGACTTTTGCGTGCGCGGAAGCAAAGCTTATTGCCATGAACCGCGATCAAGTCCACGGAACGGTAAACTTTCCAGTGTGGCAGGGGCGGTGGTCTGTCCAGGTCGGATTGCCGCACCGAATCGGGCAGGAGATCGAGGGTTCGTTCAGTCTCGAGTTCAATGAGACGTCCCCAGGTTTTGTTGGTCGACACGAATAGGCGGTGGCCATCGGCCGAGACGAGCGCGCGGTCGAGGCGATACCCTATGCCATGGGGAAAAGGCACGTGAACGGACTCCCGACCGTCGCAGTCCGTGATCTGTCCACCGCGATGCACGAGCCAGGGGCTTTCGACGCCAGTTCGATCGAAGAGCAACAGGACCGCACCCGGCGAAAATCGTTTGGGCAACGTCATCGGTTCCAGCCGCAAGCCGGAACCATCCCAGGTGGCGCAATAGAATCGGCTTGCCGAAGCAAAGAACCGTCCATGGACCCATCGATGCGGGGAAGTGATGCTGCCGAGCGGCCGGCCATCCACCAAGGAAAAGGCCCGCACATCCTGGGGACGGATCAAGAGCAGAACCTCTCCGGTTCGATGCACCGCCAGAATCTCCCCGGCATCCAATAAATCCACCACGCGCGGCTGGCCGCCCGCGAGGGGAACCGTTACCAAACGGACTTGCCGCTGAGATGTGCCCGCCTTGACCAAATGAATTGCTTCATTCAGGCAACCCATCCAGTGAGTCTTTCCGGGCGGCAAACGCCCCGCCACGATCCAGCCTCCCCGCGTGTAGTCGGAAAAACGGATCAATTGACGCTCGGGCAGCACCGCGCAGACAGAGTGATCGTCGGCTTTCGTCCAGGCCTCGGCGGTGCCGGCGAATGGGAGAAGCAATGGAACAGGGGAAACCGCGAAAATGGCCGGCAACTTGGCGCCCAGGGCCGGGTTGAGCAACGGCACGGCCCGGCCTCGGGTCGGTTCGAAAATCGCGCGCAGATCCAATCGCGCTGAGCACCGGGGCGGCCGGTGACTCAGCGGGAGCGTGTGCAACTCGAACGTGCCGGTTCGATCCACGGTGGCGACAAATCCCGCATGGCCCGCCTTCCGGGTGTGCTGGGCCAGGCGTTGCCTGAACTCGGGGTCCTGCAAGGCATCTTGATGCGTGATGACGACGGTTTGATTCAAGGCGCCGGGCGGCTGAGCGGCGGCGAAAGCCGCCAGGGCCTCTCCAGGATGCGCGTCCGTTTCCAATGCTTCCAAATGTTGAATCAATCCTCCTCGAGACAGCAGATCAACTGGATGCACCTCGCGACCTCGGGGACGCCAGGCCTGGATCCGAGTATGGTGCCGATCACAGGCGGCCAGAGCGAGTCCAACCGCCGCGGCCAGCACGCGGGGAACGCCCCAGAGTCGAAGGCCCGAATCGAGCAGCAGACCAAGCGTGCCTGGGGGTTCCTGATAGGGCGGTTCGCGCCGAAGGAAGAGCGCCTCGTTCAGACCAATGCGGACCGCCAGTGTCAGATCGTCATGCGCCAATTCGCTCAACAACAAGCGGTCAAGGGCGCCGCGATTAGTCAAATCCGCCAAACCGCCCGTGGCCAGTTCCTCGCGTTCACCCAAGTGCCGTGGCAATCGGACGGCGGCCATCAACTCGCGCGCGGCCCGGGCGACTGCTCCGCGCGCGGGGTCCCGGCTCAGTTCATCAATGAGCCGGCGCGCGCGTTGGGCGGGGGGAAGATCGACGTCTGATTTCTTTGGCAACGCATCGAGCCCGGTGCGCAGACGCAGCTGCAAGGACTCGGCGGTGTGCCTGCGGCAGCCTTCCGCCAGGACGTGCACCTGGCGGATAGTGACGGCCGTGTCGTCGATCGGGAAACAGACATTCAGTTCGTCGTCGGGAATGATCTCACTCCAACCGCTCAGGACGCTGGTGGCGTTGGTGTGGCGTTCGGCGCGGGCGTGTTCGAAGAGAGCCTCGGCCAACACACAACGCGCCGGCAAACCGCTCCGGAGTTCCGGCGGCAGGCCGGGAACTTTTCGGATCTCTGCGAGAGCCGCTTCCAGTTGGGCTCGGAGTTGTTGGCGGGTGGCGGATAGCACCAGCGATTTGGGATCCGAGTCGAGGAGCAAGGGTTCCTGCCGCAGCCGGAGCACTTCGGAGAGGGCTGGGATCTTTCCGCGCCCGGCGGCGAGCAACAAGATGAGCGCGCCGAAGGACGGCAGCCCAGCTGGCCCGAGCCACTCCAGAATGGTGATGAGTTCCTCGCGAAAGGCGATGGTCGTGCCGTCGCGCCAAGCCACCACGGTGCCGCCATCCGTCCAACGCCAGAGTTGGGAAGAGGGCGCGCGCAGATACTGGATCGCCTGGGGACGGTCAGGGTTCATGGCTCGTGGAGCGGGATAGACAACGCCTGAGCCGTGGCCCGGATGGCGTTGCGAGTAGCGGCCACCATCTGTTCCAGATGCAGCGGCGTGACGGTGCCGTCTTCGTGCCAAAGGGCCAGCGCCTCGCCCGCCACACCAAACCGGCGGCTGACCGTGTCGGCGTTGACCGGCGGGTTCCAATGAAATCCGGCGGGCACGGCCACGGTTCCACGCACGACAAAACGGCGGCCGGACAACGGCGGCAGCGGCCGGCCACGGATCAAGGCCTGCTGGTTGGTCGCCGCAAACCGCAGCGCACGCAAGCGCAGCTCGGGCGCCGTCAATGCGAATCGAATCCAATCCCGTAAAGAGGTCAGCAACAACTCAGGGGGCGTTTCGTCGCTGGAACGAACCAATTGCAATGGCGCCGGGCGCGGTTCGGTTCCAGGCAGCGCGGCGATCGGCAGGCTGATGTGAAACCAGCGTTCGATGGGTTGCCAAGTCAGGGCGGGCAACGTTTCGCTTGGGATCCTTGATTCGAGCGGGCGCAGGTGATGGCCGGCGAGCCAGGCATAACGGCGGACAGCCGGCAGGCCCCACCAAGTGGCGGCGGATAACCCTTCCCCGCCCTGCCCGCGGATCCAGAACCCCTGATCCGTCTCGCCGACCTCGACCTTGGGCCACAGTCGCAGTCGCGCGCCGGCTGCGGCATCGGCGCGCGCGAGACAAACGACCCAGGGACCAGCGAGCGGGTTGGTTGCGTTGGTGGGAGCAAGAGCGCTGGCCGAGAGTGACTGGGGCATAAGTCAGGTCGGTTGCATCGCACAGATCGGCGGGAATGGCCCCAGCCAGAGGAGTGCGGGATGCGTTTACGCCAGAGCTTTCCGGATCACTTCTCCATCGTTGATGGTGGGACGTTCGTCGCGGCCATTGTGCAGGTACGTCAATTTCTCGTGGCTCAGCCCCAGACAATGGAGAAGGGTGGCGTGTAGGTCATGGACATGGGCGCGGTCCTCGATCGCGCGCAACCCCAGTTCATCGGTGGCACCGACGACGTGGCCGCCTTTGATACCCCCGCCGGCCATCCAGACGGTGAACCCCCACGGGTTATGATCGCGGCCATCGCCTTTTTCGTTGAACGGGGTGCGTCCGAATTCGCCGCCCCAGACGACGAGCGTGGTATCAAGCAGGCCGCGGGCTTCCAGATCCGCGAGCAGTCCGGCGATGGGCTGGTCGGTCTGGCCACAATATTTGGTGTGATTCCCTTCCAGATCGCTGTGGGCATCCCAAAGGTTGCCGCTGCCGGAATAACACTGCACGAAACGCACGCCGCGTTCGACCAGACGCCGGGCCAGGAGCAGGTTCTTTGCGTATTTGGCCGTGTGCGCCTGATCCAACCCGTAAAGCTTCCGCGTCGCTTCGCTTTCCTGCGAGAAATCCACCGCCTCCGGCGCGGCCGCTTGCATGCGCCAGGCCAGTTCGTATGAGTTCAGCCGCGCATTGAGCTCCGTGTCTTCCGCTTTGTCCTCCGCGAAATGCCGGTTCAATTTGGCCAACAGATCGAGTTTGCTGCGTTGCTGTTGTTGGCCGATCGTCGAGGGCGGTTGCAAATGAAAGATGGGAACGCCGTCGCTCCGAAATTGGGTGCCCTGATAAACCGCCGGCAGAAAGCCTGAACTCCAATTCTTCGGGCCGCCATTGACCTCGCCAGCGTCACAAAGAATCACAAAGGATGGCAGATTATCGTTGGCGGATCCCAACCCATAGACCGACCATGCGCCCATGGCGGGGCGTCCGGCCAGAATGTCGCCGGTGTTCATCTGGCACACTGATCCCACGTGATTGAGGCCGTCCGCCCAGCAGGAACGAATGAGGCACAACTTGTCGGCCTGCGCGGAGAGGTGCGGGAACCAGTCGGAGATCCAGAGCCCGCTTTGGCCATGTTGTCGCCACTGCCGTCGGGAAGGCATGAGCGTATTGCTCGCCGTGCCCATGGCAGTGATGGGACGCCCGAAGGACTCGGGCATCGGCTGACCCGCCAGGCGTTGCAGCTCCGGCTTGGGATCAAACAGATCCAGGTGACTCGGCCCGCCTTCCATGAATAACCAAATCACCGAACGCGCTGTGGCGGGGAAATGCGGGAGCCGCAGCGAAGGCGAAGGCGCCTGGACCGCCGCCGAACCGGCCTGCAGCAGGCCCTCGCGCCCAAGCAAATACCCGAAGGCCAACGCACCAAAGCCGCCGCCGCTTTTGCGAAGGAATTCGCGGCGTGATTGCACGGCCCGGTTGGAGGAGGAAAAACGCATGCGACGCGGCCTTCAGTTGCGATACACAAATTCGTTTGCGTTAAGCAGCGTGTGACAAAAATCGACCAGAGTCGCGCCTTGAGCGGCGTCGGACCCGGAGGTGGCGGATGGTTCCGGTTGATTGGGGCTGGCGGTGGGAAGAGCCAGCCGATCCCCGTAACGAGCTCGATCCTCAAGCAGCTGCCGGTGGTCTCGCAAAAACTCTCGTCCCAGGCGCGCCTCGGCGGCATCGGGCGAGCGACCGAAAGCCAGCTGGAACGCCGCGGTGATCTGACGTTGCGGATCAGCGCCGGCCAGGCGCAAGACGCGGTCAGCTAAGGCTTGCGCCCATTCCAAGGTCAACTGGCTGTTGAGCAGAGTGAGGGCCTGCAACGGACTGGTCGTGACATTACGACGCGCACAGCTTTCATGCGGGTCAGGCATGTCGAAGGCATCGAACATCGGGTAACGTGTGTTGCGCCGCACAAACACATAAACGCTGCGCCGATTGCGTTCGTTGGGGTCCTCATTCACCTTCCATCCCCCCCGCGGCGCCGGCATCCCCGTCGGCAGTTCCGGAAAGATGCTGGGCCCGCCCATCTTTGGGTTCAACAGGCCGGAGACGGCCAGGGCCGCGTCGCGGATGACTTCGCCCTGGAGACGTTCCCGCGGGAACCGCCACCAGAGCCGGTTGGCCGGATCGAGGCGGGCCGGTGCGTCGCGTTGAGTGGAGGCCAGCTGATACACGGCCGAGTTGAGGATCAATCGATGCAACGATTTGAGCCGCCAACCGCCAGCGACGAACTCGCTGCTCAGCCAGTCGAGCAACTGCGGATGGGTCGGACGTTCTCCTTTCAAGCCGAAATCGCTGGGCGTGCTGACGATGCCCTGACCGAAGTGATGCTGCCAGACCCGGTTCACCATCACGCGCGCGCTGAACGGATTTTGCGGGTCGACCAGCAGATTAGCCAGCACGGTCCGGCGGCCGGTGCTTGGAACCGGGCCCGGGGCGCGGGCGGGCAGCGCGGGGGCGGTGGGATAAAGGATCTGAAGCAGGCCCGGAGCAACTTCCTCCTTGGGCTTGTCGAATGCGCCGCGGTTGAGCAGGAAAGTTCGCGGCGCTTCACTCCCAAGGTCCACCATGGCACTGCCCACCGGCAGCTGGCCTGGGTATTGGTCGCTAAACTCATCGAGCTGCCGTTTTAATTCCTGCCAACGTTGTTTCTGGGCGCCCTTGAGTTTGGCCGCAACGGTGGCGGAGTCGGCGATGTACTCATGGGAACTGGGGTCGAGGTATTGATGGGCTTTCCAGGCCATTTGCCGTTCGAAGGGCGTGCGTTGTTCCTCCGGCTTGTCGAAGATGGCGCGAATCTCTTCGGGATACTTATCGAAATAATCTTTCTCGATGGCGCGCCGCTGCGGGGCTTCGAGGGCGGCCATCTCTTCGCGAATCGCGCGGGTTTTATCTTCCCAGGCGGCCAGGCGTTCGCGGTATCGCGCCAGCTCCTGGGGCGGCAACAGCGCCAGATCATCGCGGGCGGCGGTGTTGGCGAAGAACGCCTGCAGCCGGTAGTAATCCAGCTGTGAAATGGGATCGAACTTATGATCGTGACAACGCGCGCAGGCGTACGTCAGCCCCAGAAAGACCGCCCCGACCGTGTCGGTGATGTCGTTCAAGATCTCCTGCCGGCGTTGCATTAGATTCCGCGCATTACTTTCGTCGGCGTAGTGCCGGTTAAAGGCCGTGGCGATTCGAGCCTCTGGATCGTCGGGCCAAAGTTCGTCCCCGGCGATCTGTTCGCGGACGAAACGGTCGTAAGGTTTGTCGTCATTGAGCGACCGGATGACATAATCCCGGTAGCGCCAGGCATTGGGGCGGGTTTCGTCCGCTTTGAATCCTTCGCTCTCGGCGTAACGCGCCAGGTCAAGCCAATGGCGCGCCCAACGTTCTCCATAACGCGGCGAATCCAGCAGCCGATCCACGACGGCGGCAAAAGCTTCCGGCGCTGGATCCGCAACGAAGGCTTCGACTTCTTCCGGCGTGGGCGGCAATCCGGTCAGGTCCAGGCTGGCCCGCCGGATTAAGGTGCGTCGGTCGGCGGCGAGGCCGGGTTCAATGCCGCGCGTTTCCCATTCCGACAGGATAAAGAGGTCGATGGGTGTGCGGCACCAGTTCGCCTGGCGGACGGTTGGGACATTTGGACGAGTTACCTTCTGGAATGCCCAATGGGTCCGAGTCGCTTCCTGAGGAGAAGGTGAACCGGCTGGAGCGGCCAGCGCTGCTCGTGGCCAACTCAGGCCACTACACGCCACCAAGCTGGCTGCCACTGCGAGGGTCAGCGGTTTGGTCAGTCGATTATCGATCGCCATGGTACTCGGCTCTCGAGGCTTGAACGCAGAGCACCAGCATCATTAATGGGATCCCCCGGCCAGGCAATGCGAAAATCCCTCTTGGGGGGCCCATGGGTGTGAGACAAATTTCTGAAAAGTGAGTTGATTGCTGAGATTTTTCGTGATTTAATATCTATGTAACTAGATATTAAGCCATGAACTTGACTCAATTGTCCCAACAAATCGCTCAAATCAAACGCATGGAACGCGGTAA
>DATLUX010000302.1:0-4311 GCA_035577805.1 Verrucomicrobiia bacterium | reverse complement strand
CGTGCTCCTGGCCTACACAGTATTGGTCCAGATGCTTTTTGATCTCGAGCGGCTTGGGGACCGTGTGGGGGACGGGACTTTTGCGTGAGTCCGGCACGAGTTCCTTGTCGAGGACACTTTTGCACAGCAAAACACAATTGTCGCAGATGTAGACGCCGGGCCCCTGGATCAGTTTTTTGACTTCCGCGTGAGATTTCCCGCAGAAGCTGCAGAGGGTAAGGTTGGTTGGGCGTGCCATGATGGTTCTGTGGTTCTGAGTATGAGTGGCGAGTGGGGGAAAAATCTTTCTTTAATTGGTAACGGAGGTGCGCTCCGGTAATCCCGGCACTTCTTTGCGGGAAACCACCACCTCATCAACCAAGCCAAACGCTTTGGCTTCCTCGGGCGTCATGAAATTGTCGCGGTCACAGGCTTTTTCCACCGCTTCGATGGCCTGGCCGGTATGCCGGGAGATGATGCTGTTGAGTCGATTCTTGAGGCGCAGCATGTACTTGACGCGGATTTCCACGTCGCTGGCCTGGCCTTCGGCGCCACCCAGAATCTGATGGATCATTATGTTGGAGTTGGGCAGGGCAAAGCGTTTGCCCTTGGTGCCACCACAGAGCAGCACTGCCCCCATGCTGGCGGCTTGCCCGATGCAGTAGGTGTTCACTTCACAGGTCAGAAACTGCATCGTGTCATAGATGGCCAATCCCGCCGAGACGCTGCCGCCTGGAGAATTGATGTAGAGATGAACGTCCTTTTTCGGATCGGTCATTTGCAGAAAGAGGAGCTGCGCGATAATGACATTCGCGACCATGTCATCAATCGGGGTGCCGAGAAATACAATCCGATCCACCAGCAACCGCGAATAAATGTCATAACCGCGTTCACCGCGGCCGGTTTGCTCGATGACATGCGGGATCAAGAAATTGTTCATAGTATTAGCCGTCGTTGGCTTGCTTGTTCCAGTTTGATGTTTGAGTGTTCGATTAGCGCAAACTACTCCAAGCCAGATTGAAGCGTCAAGCGTAGTGGCCTCGGCTCATCGTATCCGTAGATCCCCCTAAGTCCAGCCGGTAAATGCTGCTCCCGCGCCACCGGGCGCATTTAGGCACTGTCCCTCTGGAGCGCGACTTTTCCAGGCCGGTATCCCGGGGGGGCTGGGAACGGCTGTAGCGGCGGTCCCGCTCAAGGGCGGGACCGCCGCCGTGCGCGAAAGCAGCGAGAAAAGCGGGGGTCATAGACCACCGCTCCAGCTGATCGCCCCATCCCAGCGCTACTTGTGGAGCTTATTCTGGCTGCGCAACTTCCAATGCGCATCCAAAAGTTTGGGGGTTAGCTGCCCGTGAACCCCCCTTCAACCAAGACCAAGATTTGTCGTGCCCGGCCCGCGTTTGCCGGTATAAACCAAGCCCCGTCATGACTCTGAGTATTGCCCAACTGCATGCGAACGAAGAACTGCGCCGACACGAGTTTCCGGTAGCGGCCCAAACCGCGTTTTTCGCCCATGCGGGCGTTTGCCCCTTGCCGCGGCGCGTGATTGACTCCATGACGGACTATGTCCGGCTCTGTGGACACGGGGATCAGGAAGAAGCCTTTCCGGGGCGCCGCTTTCAATCTGTGCGCCGGGCGGCGGCCCAACTGCTGCAGGCGCAAATGGACGAAATCGCGTTGGTGGGTCCCACCTCGTCGGGCTTGAACATGGTTGCGGCCGGGCTTCCGCTCCGGCGCGGAGATAACATTCTCATCTACCAGGATGATTTCCCCTCCAATGTCTATCCCTGGATGGCGTTGGCTGAGAAAGGAGTCGAAGTCCGCCTCATGAACGTGCGCGAGTTGGGACGGATTCGGACCATCGACGTGACGGGGCAAGTGGATGAGAACACGCGCTTGGTGGCGCTGGGGTCCTGTCATTTTGTGACGGGATGGCGGATCGACCTGGCGGGCATCGGCAGTTTCCTGCGGAGCCGCAATATCTGCTTTTGCGTGGACGGGATTCAAACGCTGGGCGCGTTTCCGACGGCGGCGGAGCACTTCGACGTGCTGGCCGCCGACGGGCACAAATGGCTTTTGGGCCCTTGTTCGGCCGGGCTGCTTTATGTCCGGAAGTCATTTCAAGAGGTTCTAAAGCCGTCGGTCTTTGGCTGGCATAACGTCCGATGCCCGGAATACGTGGCTCAGGATCGGGTGGTGTATCCGCCGGACGGCCGGCGTTACGAGGCTGGAACGGCCAATCTTGTCGGGTTGGCCGGTCTTCAAGCGGCGATCGAGTTGGTCCTGGAGATTGGCCTGGAGGCCATCGCCGCAGAACTCCTGCGCAAACGTCGCTGGATGGTCCCTGAACTGTCCTCGCGCGGCTACGTCGTGTTGCAAGCGGACGCGCCTCCGGAACACGCCAGCGGCATCATCACGTTCCACAAGCCTGGAGCGGATTTGCCGGCGCTGCATGACCGGCTTCAGGCGGCCGGATTTTGCACCTCGCTCCGGGCCGATCGCGCCGGCCAGCGGTATCTCCGGCTCTCCCCGCATTTTTACAACACGGATGCAGAGCTGCATCGGCTGTTGGACCTGCTTTAACCGTTCAATTTCAATGCAATTCAATTCAATTCAACCCGGATCCTCGAGTCCGCTGGCTTCGCGCAGGTGGCTGGTGTCCCCCCACGTTTCCAGAAACCAATGGCCAGCCCGGTGGACAAACACGTTCCAACTGGCGTTGGGCCGACTGAACCGCCGCGGCGCGTCCAGCTCGATGCCGAGGACGTAGCGGATAAGACAGCTTAAGGAGCCGCCATGGGTAATGACCGCGATCTGTTCGCCGCGATGACGTTTGGCGAGATCTGAAACACAGGCCATGATGCTGTCGCAACGTTGGCGGGCGCTTTCACCGCCCGGCACGATTTCATCCACTCCGCCATGTTTAAAGAGGGCATAGGCGTCCGGGAACTTCTCGCGGGCTTCCTGAAGAAGTAGACCTTGGAGAACACCCAGATTTCGTTCGCGCAATCGGCAGTCGAGTCGAACCGTCTGGCCTGTGGCTTCCGCAATGATGCGGGCGGTGGCTTCAGCCCGTCCCAGGTCGCTGGAGTAGAGCGCCGTGAACGCACAATCAGTCAGGCGCCGAGCCAGAGCATGGGCTTGCTCCAGGCCAGCGGGCGTCAGTGGGCTGTCCAGATGCCCCTGGAATCGGCCCTCGCGGTTCCAGGTGGTTTCCCCGTGCCGCAGAATAATCAGTCGGGTCGCAGACATGTTTGCGGGGCATTGAAACCAAAAGGACGGGTATCAGAAAGCGGAAAGCGGAAATCGGAGGGCGGAGGGCGGAAGTGGAAAGAATCGGCCATTCCGCAAAGGATTGGAGGGGGCGGCGGGCTGAAATTGGCATTTAACTCGGCCGCTCATCCGGCCGATGAATTAGTAGTGAGACTGTTCACACGATTCTCTATGGGCGTACTGCCTCCGTGGCGCGGGCTGGTCTTGCTCGGTTTATGGCTAGCCGGCGTGAGCGCGATGGCGCAGGCGGACGAGAGGTACCCCACTCTCGCCGTGGGTCCGGACACCTACACGAATGTCCTGATTCTGACCAAGACCCGATACGACATCTTCTTCAAGCACCAGCACGGGATGGGCAATGTGAAGGTGAAGGATCTCGATCCGGGCACCCAAGCGCGTCTGGGTTACCAGATGGAGCAACCCCACCAAAGCAAGATCGCTCAAGCCTTGCAGGTGCCGACGGTCAGCGAATGGGAAGCCGACCCCCGCGTCCAGGAATGGGAAGAGCAGATCGTCGACGACACCGGCGAGTTTCTGGAACGCCTTGACGATAGTGTGGCCTATTCCATCGTGGCCATGGTCGTGCTGATTTATCTTCTGTTCTCTTACTTGTGCCGGTGTATCTGCGTTAAAACCAGCAACCCGCCCAGCCCCCTGATCTGGGTGCCGTTTTTCAAACAAATTCCCCTGTTCAAAGCAGCCGGCATGTCTCCGTGGTGGACCATCTCCACATTTATCCCGCCACTCTATCTGGTGGCCTGGATCATATGGTGTTTCCGGATCGTCCAGGCCCGCGGCAAGAAAATCATCTTCGCCCTCATGCTCCTGTTGCCCGTCACCAACGTCATCGCCTTCTTTTACCTGGCCTTGTCCGGTGATGGATCCGAAAAGGAAGAGAACCACGGCGTCATCAACCTCAGCGACGCCAACCCGCCTCGCGCCGCCGCCGGATTCTAGTGCGGAGTGCGGAGTGCGGAGTGCGGAGCGCGGCGGGGTTCACGGTTCCAGGTTCCCAGTTGTGGTATGGTATCCATGCAACCCTGAACCCCGAACCCTGAACCC
>DATLUX010000301.1:0-3244 GCA_035577805.1 Verrucomicrobiia bacterium | reverse complement strand
CGTCCGCCGCGACATCTCGGCGAAGGCGTTTTAATCAGCAAACAAACATCACTGGCTGACTGGTTGCGGCGGAATATTTGTATAACTTCGGGCATCGGGATGCAGCAGATTGCCTGCAGCGTCAATGATTGATGCGGAGAGGAACACGAGCGTCCGCCCGTTAAGAGAGTTTGATTTGCCGGCGTCAAGTTCTGCAAGCGCGGCGGCCGAAGATATTTGATTGTCATTCAACCTAAAAACCAGCGTTTGGCCGTCCAGCATATCCACTGAATTCGTTGTTTGCTTCACGCGAAATTGAGGTGCGACTGTCGGCACGTCAAATTCCTGCCCAGCTGAATTGTAAGCTGGCGTCGTTTTTGCAGATGGCGCGTAGCCTAAGAATTCAACCGTCGAAGCGATGACGGGTAATTTGATAGTATAACCGTCGGACAAGACTTTCGGCACCACATCGAGAACCGGGCCACACTCGACAGCCCCAGCTTGAGGAACAATGCTGGAAGTGCCATTTGTTTCTTGAAGACAAAAATTGGTCACGACAGAAATCGTCCGTGTTGCCCGCATTTGAACTTGGTGTCCGCTGAGTGTCACCACTCTCGGCTCGGCGAGAGTTTCAACATCATTGCGTGAGCGTAATTGCTTTAACGCAATTGAGAAGTTTTCGCTGGTAAGAATACTGCCACTGGTCGAGTCATACCAACCGGCAGCTACGTCTTTCGGCAGCGTCAGAAATCTGGCTTCAATGACCATTTGCGACATGGACGAATTGGTGTTCCTTGCCACAACTTCGGCCGGCAGAGCGCGATTTGTTTTAGTCGCTTCGTCCAACTGCCTCCGCAAAACGCCGGTTTCGCCGCGCAATCGCAAGAGTTCAGCCTGATTGTTTTGTCGCTGCGCATTTTCCCGTTGTGCCGCCGCCAATTGATTTTTTGCGTGGTCGCGTTCCTGACGCATTTGCGCAATTTGCTGGTTCAGCGATGTTTGTTGTTCCTGCAGCGCGGCGATTTGCTTTTGCAAACGAAACGAGTAAATGCCGCCGCCAATCACGACAGCGGCAAATCCAGCGATAAAAAGTTTTTGAATCATGGTTATTCCAGCGGTTACGGTTAGTCCAGAAGTTGCGGCTAAAATTTTCGCAGCCAGTCCTAGCGGGGCAGCTTGCACGGCATTCGCGGAAATCGAAATTCCCAGACTGCCCGCGCCGATCGTGATTTTGTTCTTCGCGAAAACCTCGCGCAGTTTTTCCACCGCACGGTTCACACGTTTTTGCGCGGCATCGTCGCTCACGCCGAGAATGGTGGCGATGTCGGCGGCGGATTTCTTATGAAAATAGCGCAGGACCACGGCATCGCGGTCAGCGTCATTCAATTCGCCGAGCGCGGCATCCAGGTGCGGTTCGATCTGCTCCCACCAGACATCCGGTAAAGTTGAAATCTGTTTGCTCATGGCAAAGGCCTCCTGTTCGCGCGCCCGACGGCGTTCGATGGTGCGGACGGTCTGGGCGGCGATGTTTTGCGCGGTGCGATGCAGCCACCCCGCCAAGGTCGCGCGCTCCACCAGTTCGGAAGCTTGCCTGGCCAGCGCGATGAAGGCGCCTTGGGTCACGTCTTCGGCAAGATGCGGATCACGAACCATTCGAATGGCGGCTGAATAGACAAGGTCCACATGGCGGTGGACCAGTTCGTTGAACGCGGCCTCAAGCCTGCGTTCGACGTAGGCTTTCAGCAGTAGGCTGTCGGTCTGTTCGGTCACTCATTGCATGTTAGCCGCCGGGTCAGAAATCGGACAGGGAAAGGTGCTTTTTCTCGAACCAGATTTACGCACCGCCCAAGCCGCAGCCTATGCCGCCGTTTATGCATGCACCCGATGAAGACTGGGTTTGTCGAGAGCCAACCACTGTCTCATTGCTTCACAGCCTTACAATCGCTAAGAGAAATATGCCGTTCGCACAGTTCGAGTCCGGTCTTTCGACTGGAGTAAAGCATGAGTGAAGCGCCAAGATTCGAAAGATTGAGTCCCGCAGGTCTGCCTGACGGAAAGATGGAGGACAACGCCCCGGTCAATATTGATGCCATCCTGCAATCGATACTCGGTAGGGGAGGCGAACGTTTCGGCATGGTCGCCGCCGTTCTGCGGGGCGAGCGCATCATCGCCCAAGGTGTCGCCGGGGTTCGAAAGAGAGGGACCGCAGAGCGCATCACGCTCGATGATCGATTTCACCTTGGTTCCTGCACCAAAGCCATGACCGCGACGCTCGTCGCGATGCTCGTCGAGGACGGCAAGTTGAATTGGACCACCACATTGGGCGAACTTTTTGGCGACACGGTGAAGCCCATGCACCCGGCGTGGGAGAAAGTCACATTGCGACAGGTTCTCGCGCACCGCGCAGGCTTGCCCTTGGAACCGGACGGTCTAGCTCCGGTCTTTAGCCTTTTGCGCGAGTTGATGCGGCCCCCTCAAGCGCGGCTGGGAACCTTGCCGCAGCAACGCCTGGAAATCGCGAGGCAGGCCCTTTCGCGCCCGCCAGGAATCCCTCCGCGCACCAGATTCTACTATTCCAACGTCGGCTACATTCTCGCGGGGGCAGTGCTGGAACATCTCAACGGTCGGGCGTGGGAAGAGCTGATGCGCGAACGACTGTTTCAGCCACTGGGCATCAGCACGGGCGGATTCGGGCCGCCGGGCACCGCTGATAAAACCGAGCAAGCCTGGGGCCACTCCCCGGTCCTTGGCAAACCGCTTGACCCGCGCAGCCCCGCCGCGGAACTCCCGTTGTTCTACGGCCCCGCGGGCCTGGCACACATGACGGTTACGGATTGGGCAAAATTTATCGCGCTCCATTTGCGGGGAGATCCGGCCAATCCGCATTGCCAGGCCACGCTGCTCAAGCTGGATACATTTGCGGAAATGCACGCGGTCGCACCGGCCACAACTTCCAAGGGGTGGGTAATGCGTGGGGCAAACCTCCTGGCAACTGGTGATGCCGCAGCCGCCGTAACTTACTGTGCCGGATGGTTTATCAGCACAGCCAGTTGGGCAAAAGGCCTCCAGCCAGGAGACACCGGCCGCCGCCTCTGGCACGCCGGAAGCAACGGAAGGTGGAACTGCGGCGTGGTCATCGCACCCGAAATTGACTTTGCCGTGCTCGTCGCGTGCAACTGCGGTTGGCTCGGCATCGCTGCCTGGAAAACCCGCGAGGCGATCAAGGCACTGATCCGGGCCTTTGCGCCCAAACGAACCTCATGAT
>DATLUX010000300.1:0-17283 GCA_035577805.1 Verrucomicrobiia bacterium | reverse complement strand
GATCCCTCCCTGCCCATTGCGTCATGGATGGTTTTGGCGACCGGCTCCTTCGACAGCCAGGGTAACTTCTCCTACACCGACCCGGAAGCCCTGAACAACAGCTCGCGCTTTTACCGTCTCTCGCTGCCCTGATCGGCGTCTCGCCACTGCTGAAGGTTGACCCGATTTCTCCCAAAACGTCGCTATAGGAGGTGGACTATGCGCACAGTTCAGTGCCGGTCACTTGGAAAAAAGCAAAACAGAGGAAAGGAACATTGTGAACTACAGCTTGGATGAACTCACCAACGAAATCGCCCCAACACTCACGCGCCGTGCGGCGTTGAAGAGATTTGGAGTGGGCCTCGCCGGCGCTGCGCTGGCGTGCTGGCTTCTGCTGCCACCAGCTGTGTCGGCCGGGACGCTTGGCCCACTGCTCGAGCTGTCCCGCCCCAACGCCGTGGGCACCTGCGACGACGGCATTGCTGGGTCCGGGCCAGGGACTATCAACGATGCGGCTGAATCATTCGTGGTGGTAAATCCGGTGAATCCGAAAAATATCGTCGTCGCCTGGATTCAAGGGCCTTTCCAGAATATCGTCTCCGCCACGTCGTTTGACGGAGGCAAGACCTGGCAACAAGTTCCGATGCCCCTGACGGTCTGCTCCGGCGGTCCGTACTTGGGCGCCGGCGATCCCTGGCTCTCATTCGCGCCAAACGGCGAACTCCATGCTATTGCGCTCGTGGCCAACTCGTTTGACAACCCAAACGTTGCCGTCAATAAATCCACCGATGGCGGTCTGCATTGGAGCGCGCCGAACCTCCTGGCTCCGAACACAGACTCCCGGTTCTCTCAGGACAAACCCTCAATCAAGGCGGACTCGAGCGATCCGCGTTACGTCTATGCCGTCTGGGAGCAATTGGCCAGTGGCAATCGACGCTTTGTTGATTTGGCTCGTACCACTAACAACGGACTAAGTTGGGAGTTGCCGCGCCACATTATTGATTTGGGTAACAGCGACGAAGCTCAAGATCCGCAAATCTTCGTCATGCCTGACGGGACGCTCGTCTGCATGTTTATCGAAGTGTTTTTTCACAACGCGAACGGCGGCGACCAAAAAGAAGCGATTCTCGCGACCATTCGCTCGGCGGACAGAGGGCAAACCTGGTCCGTACCGATTACGGGTCCTCGCATCCCAATTTTTCAAGCCACCGATCCGGATACAGGTACGCCATACGTGAACCAGAATTTCTATCCGCCAGCTATCTGTGCGATGGCCGTTGATCCGCGGACTGGTAACCTCTACGTGGCGTTTGAGGACACGCATTTCAGCGGCGGCCAGTATGCCGACATCGCCTTCACGATGTCCACTGATCGCGGGTCCTCCTGGTCGTTACCCATTCCGGTGAACAGAGCGCCGGTGAATATCCCGGCCGCCAATCGCCAGGCGTTCACTCCGGCAGTGGCAGTGGCTGCCGACGGCACCATCGGTGTGACGTATTACGATTTCCGGTTCAACGATTCGCAGCCTGGTTTGCCAACCGACTACTGGCTCGTTCAATGCCACCCTTCCAGGCGTGTGTCGCCGACGGATCCGGCCAATTGGGGCGAGGAGCTGCGGCTGACGGCGCGTTCGTTCGACATGGAGAAGGCCTGGGCTCCCTTCCTCGCCTACTTCATGGGCGATTACGAAGGATTGGCTGCTGTCGGAAATGATTTCGTGTCCGTCTTCAGCGATGTGGATGCTGACAACCTCACCAGTGTCTGCTTCCGGCGGGTCGGGCGGTAAACGGAGATCGCCAGGTGTTGAACAAGATTACCCCCTGGCCGGAATGGCTGATGCCAGGTAAGTAGCTGAAAAACTACCTACTGACTTGATATGGCTGGCATTCTTAACGCCTGGAATCGGGAAATAGCGTACAAGCATCCGGAAATAGAGTGAGGAAACTGAACTTAGTGTGGGGAAGCCGAACTTAGCGCGGGGAACCGGGAAATAGAGTTGAGGAAGGTAAAAATACCGTGGGGCATGTGGGGCATTAGAAAATAACGCCCACACTTAAAAAATAACGCCAGGGGCTAAGGAATAGTGTGGGGAACTAAAAAATAGCGCCAGTGAACTATGGGTTGCCGAATCAGCGTCCGCCGTGGTCGGCTTTTTGGGCGTGGAGGAGTCGCTGCAATTCGGATTCAGCGCGAGCCAACTCCGCCTTGGGATCGCGGGCGCCGCGCAAGTGGTCGAGCTTGTCTTTGGTTTCGGCGAGCTTGCGGGAGGCACTGTCGAGGGCGGCGCCGGCCGCGGTATTGACTCCACGCGCTTTCTCGCGCACTTCACGCGCCTGGGCGAGTTGTTCGTTGATATCGGCGGGAGCGTTGGGCCCGGCGGCAACCTCCTTGAGGCTGGCAACGATTTTAGCTTTGGCGGTGAAATCGCTTTTGGCTTTGTCCGCCTCGGCTTGAGCGGCGTTGGCTCGAGCGGTGAGTTCCTGCACTTCGGATTCCAAGCCGTCGGTGGCCGGGGAGGAGTTGGTGGCGTTTTGGAGTTGGGCCAACGCGGCCTGGGCCAGGGCGATGCGATTGGTCAACGGGAGAGGATTATCGTCCAGATCCGCGACGCGCTTTCCGGATTTGGCATCCCATAAGGCGACGTGGCCGGTGAAATCCGCGGCGACGACACGCCCGTCGTCGTGGGTAAAGGCGCAACGGAGGGCCGGTTCCCCGGAGAACTCGCAAGTTTTAAGCTTGGAACCATCGGCATTCCAGGTGAGGACCTGGCCGTCGCGCCCGGTGGAGACGAGGCGGCCGTCGTGGCTGTAGGCCACGCAGAGCACTCCGCCATTATGGGCGTTCCAGGATTTGGCTGGCTTCACCTCGGCGCCGTCCCAGAGCTTGACGGTGCCGTCTTCGCTGGAGGAAGCAACTAGCTTGGAATCGATCCGCCACGAAAGCGCGGTGACCCCGCTTTTGTGGCCGGCGGTGGTGACAAGCTCCTGGCCATTGTCGGGATCCCAGAAGACGACGCCGCCGTTACGGTCAGCGGTGGCCAGGCTCTGGCCATTGGGACTGAAGGCGACAGCCGTGACCCAATCCGTGTGTTTCTTGAGTTTATGCAGGAGCGCGCCGGTGGCAGTGGCGTAGATTTTGACCAGGCGATCTGGACCTCCGAGGGCGACCTTCGTCTGGTCAGGGCTGAGATCAGCGGCCAGGATAGTGTCGTATTCATTCCCAACGGTGGCGACGCGTTGGCCGGTTTCGATGTTCCAGAGGAGCGCGCGGCCGGATTGGGCGGCATGCCCGCCGGCGACCAGGAGCAATTTGCCTGAGCGCGAGAACTTGAGGTCCCACGGTTGACCTTCGTTAAAGGGGAGGATGCCCAGGAGGGTGGCGTCCTGGGCGTGATAGAGCAGGACTTGTTTTTGCCCGGTGAACGCGATGAGGGGAGCCCAGGGGCTGGTCGCCAAACTGTTGATGGGACCGCCTCGGGTTGTATGCACCACGGGATCCAAGGGCAGGTCTCCCGGCATGGGTGGCGGCCCATCCGGTTTGGCTCCCGGGCTGAACTTAAGGGCGAGATCCGCCGATGGTTTGGCGACCGGCACGGCCTTGGCACCGGCGGATTCGAGTAAGCCATCCGTGATCCATTGCCGGACCAAAGCCAATTCCTTTTCTGGCAGCGGCGGTTTATTGGGCGGCATGTTGGGTTCTTCGGCGTGGGTGATGGCCTTCCATAACTTGCTGGAATCCGGGTTGCCCGCGACCACAATGGGACCGGAGCCGCCGCCTTTGAGGAGCCCGGAGTAAGAAGTGAGATCGAGATCGCCTTTTCGTTTATCGGGATTGTGGCATTGAGCGCAGTTGGCTTCGACCAGCGGCAGGATATGATCGTTGTACGTCAGTTTGGACTGGGCATGGGCGGCGCTGGAGGAAGCAAGCCACAGACCGATCAAAGCAATCCGAAGGGTCGGTTCATGCGGAGCGGACATCTGCTTATGCACGCGAATTGGGGCGATGAACCTACACTCAAAAGAACCCTCACCCCCAGCCCCTCTCCCACTCGCCTCGGCGAAGCCTCCGGCGTAGCCAGGGTCGGATGGGAGAGGGTGGCCGCAAGGCCGGGTGAGGGTCGGTTCATGCGTAGCGAAAACCTCCAACTTTTGGACGCGCATGGTCAGTGATTAAACACGAATTCCTTCGCATTCAGCAGGGCCCAGAACAAGTCGTTGAGGACTTGTTCCTCGGATTTGGCGTCTTTGAAGAAGGCCAGCAAGCGGGCACGTTCTTCTTCACTGGGCCGGCGGCAGAGGCAACGCAAATAGAGATCGTCCAGGATCGCCTCTGGTTTCTGGCCAGCTTTGAGAGCTTTGCGAACCACCCCACCGTCGTTGATTTTGTTTTCCACCGTGCTGCCATTGAGCAGGTGCAGGGCCTGGCTGAGATTAGGTTCGGTGCGCACCTCGCAAGAACAAACCGTTTCACGGGTGGCCCGGCCAAAAGTGGTCAGGAAATAACTGGAGGTATTGCCGTCCGGGATCTGCACCGCATGGGCGCCGCGGGGAATTCCGTTGAATTTGTCTTTGGTTTCAGTGACTTGGCTGAGGCAATCGAGCAAGACCTCGGCGCGCAATCGGCGGACGCTGGCTTTGGCGAAGTTCCGGTCGTCGCCAGCGTTGGTGTCATTGGGTTGCGTGCTGAGCTGATACGTTCGTGAGGTGCAAATGTCACGGACCAGCCGGCGAAAGTCGTAACTGTATTCGGTGAATTTGCCGGCGAGCGCATCGAGCAACTCGGGATTGGACGCCGGATTGCTGATCCGCACGTCGTCCACAGGATCGATGATGCCGCGGCCGAGGAAGTGAGCCCAAACGACGTTGACGAGGTTGCGGGCGAAGTGGGGATTGTCGGGCGAGGCCAGCCATTGAGCGAGGACTTCGCGTCGGGATTGGCCTTTGGAGATCTCTGGCTTGGCGGCGCCGAGGAATTTGGGGGGCATGGCTTTGCCGGTGACCAGATGTTTCACTTCGCCTTCGTTGCGGTCGAAGACGATGTAGTCGCGCGGGTCTTCGCCTTGTTTGCGTCCGATCTGAGGGAAGAAGGCAGCGAAGCTGTAATAATCGTTCATGGTCCAGCGGTCGAACGGATGATTATGGCACTGGGCGCATTGGATGCGCATGCCCATAAAAACCTGGGCGGTGTTTTCCGCAATCTTCAGCGTGTCAGTGGTGACCTGGTAATAATTGGCAGCTGGATTGGCCAGAGTGCTGCCGGAGGCGGTAAGGAGGGTGCGGACGATGCGGTCGATGGGGACATTGGTCAGCATCTGGTCGCGCAGCCATTGATAATAGGCCAGGGCAGCTTTTTGGCTGAATTGATCCTGGCGTGAACGGATCTGCAGGAGCTCCGCCCATTTCATCACCCAAAGGTCGGCGAACTCCGGCCGGTTCAGCAGCGACTCGATGAGATGCACGCGTTTGGCCGGACTCGGTTCGGCCAGAAAGCGCCTCAAATCTTCTGGAGTGGGAAGCGTGCCTGTTAGATCCAGGTAAGCCCGGCGCAGGAAGGTGGGATCATCGCAAACATCGCTCGGGCGCAGCCGAAGCTTGCGGAGCTTGGCATAGACCAGGTCATCGATGTAATTGCCGCGGGTAAGGTTGTCCGGAAAAGTGAACGGGACGTCTTTGGGCACCACGATGACCTGCGCGCCGACAGTGAAGGAATCGAAGCGGGCCAGGACAAATGCTTCGCCGCGCTGGCCGGCCGTGATGCGGCCCATCTCGGATACGCGTGCCACAGGGTCGTTGTTGCTGAAAAACACGCCCAAGGGCGTGACATCGCGGTCAGTGCCATCCGAATAACGCGCCCGCACGCAGAGCTGTTGCGTGCTGTTGGACCCGGCCAACACCATCTTGTCGGGCGCAATCTCCACGGCCACGACGGCCGCCACGTCGGCCGGGTCTTTGCCCGCGCCTTCCTGGATCCATCGCAGCAGCGTGCGGTACGATGCGCTGTCCTTTTTGAAACGTTCCCCGCCGGTGTGGGTGACGAGGCCGAGACTTTTTTCCAAGAGGAGACTTTCTTCGGGGATGGCCAGGTTCAGGCGGCGCCCGATCTGTTCGCGGGTCAGCCGCTGGTAATCGCCTTCGGGATCGTAGCCGAACAACGAAAGTCGGAATCCGTCTTTGCCTCGGGAAGCGCCATGGCACGCGCCCGAATTGCAGCCCGCCTTGGTGAGCGTGGGGATGACATCGAGCTTGAAGCTGACCGGCGGATTGGAAGCCGCGCGTTCAACCGTGACGGGGACCTGCAGAGTTTGCGTTCCGAAACGGATGTCCAACCGGGTGGCACCGTCTTTGCGCGGCTGCAAGTTGACGCCCTCCAGCGACGCCACGGACGGATCGGCGACGGTCAGGGTCGCTTCCGGCGTAACGTCCCGGGTGACGCCATCCGGTTGGTGGAGTTGCACCACAATGGACTGGCGATCGGGCGCGGTGGTGAGTTGAATTTCGGTTGGAAACACGGTGAGCTCGGAAGCGGCCGGCGCGGACTGCGGCAGGCAAAGGAGGATGGCCAAAAACAAGAATTGGATCGTCCAGCCAAGGGCGGATGGGTGATCCGCGAAGCGTTGATCACGCCCCGTGCCTACGGAGCAACCGAAGCAACAAGCTGCCGATCGGCCGGAGCCCATGTAGGTCGCCTGGTGCCGGCTGCTCTGGACAGGGCGCCTGCTCATGGATTCCTGGCGACCTTCTTGGTTTCGCTGGACTCGGTTTGTTTGCGGGCGGGAACAACCCGCAACACGCCGCCTTGTCCGGCATTATGGGAGAGCACTTCGCCGTCTTTCTTCACGGTCACGACGCAAAACAGGTTGCGCTGAGATCCGGCGGGGCAGGTGGGATCGACTTCGACCGGGAAGGAAACTTCTTTGTCCTCCTTGGTAATTTGCTGTTCGGAAACGGAGACTTTGTCGGACAGGCCCATCAGCTTAATCGTCGCGTGGCCAGGGAAAGGGTTTAATTGCTCGAGTTTAACCAGGATATTGGTGCTGCGGCCGGGAGAACAGGACACGGTTTCTATTTTGGCGCCGACGAAGGGAGGGCCGATTTCGATGGTGGCGAGTTGGGAGGAGACAAACAATTCGCCGCCGTTCACTTTGGCGGAGCCCAGAACGGCTACAGGCCAGGAACGCATTTCGGCGTCGCTCTTGGCGTTGAGGACGTAGATTCCGGAATCGGCGTCTTTAGGGATGGCCAGATCGGGCTGGGACGTGACGCCCGGAGGGTTCCAAACCAATTTAACGGTGATCGGTTCGGCGAACCCGGGGGCGCGTTCGACGGCAATCTTCAGATCCATGGAGCCTGCCTGCAGGAGAGGGATTTTCGGATCGACGATCCGGATCTTAAAGGGAGCGGCCTCGGTGACGGCAACGAGAAGGTGGTCCACGGTCGTTGCGATGTAAGAAGTGTTGTTGGGGCCCTGGACCAGTTCGATGTCGTTACGGTAATGGCCGGTGGGGGCGTTGGTGGTGCTCGTGGTCGCGGTTGCGGTTAAGTCGAGCAGTTTGCCCGCGACGACTGCGTTGGAGGAGGCTTCCAACACGAGCGGAAATTGGTCGAGCTTGGCGGGAAGAGTTTGGGCGTGAAGTTGTACGCCTTCCGGCAGGCCATGGATGTGAAAGTCCAGGTCGCCGCTAAAGTTGGCGCGCTTGGCTGAGATTAGGGTGGCAAACCGGTTGCCGCGAGGCACCGCGATATACTGGCGGCTTTGTGTGTCGTTGCGCGCTACCTCCGGGATCTTCACGGTGAGGCTGGGTGCGGCTGGAGCGATCTCAAGACAGTAAACGAAGGAAGGGCCGCCGCGTTTGAGGTGATCGCGGACCAGCACCGCGTATTCGCCGTCTTCGTCCGGCTTAAAGGTCAGGACGCTATCGGGGCCGGCGCCGTCATCATTGTCGGCCAAGGCAGCGCCTTTGGCGTTGACGACTTGAATCATCGAATCGAGCGGGGAACGCAGCCGCCGGGCGAACACCGCGATCTGGAGGCTTTGCCCTTTGCGCGCCCGAAAACGGAACCAATCTTGATCGCCGGGTTGGCCGATGATTCCGTTGTAAAGGATGGGCGCCTCCTGAGCCGAGGATGACGGCACTTGTTCGCGGGTGTCATTGGGCTCGGTTTCGGTCACGGTCGGGTAGGTGGTCAGGTGGATCCAGTTGGGGGACGGCGCCAGCGAGCCGTCGGCGCCCGGAGGATGGGTGGGCACTGGACTCGTGGCCTGGGTGGGAATCGACTGCTGAGCGAACACGGGAAATTTACTTTGGGGTTCGGCGGGCAGTTGCAATTCCTGTTCGAAGTCGCCTGCAGGATCTCCGATGAATCGTGCTTGCACTTTTGTGCCGGTCCGTGCGCCGGCCGGGAACACGGCGGTGGGCCGCGGAAAATTGCCAACGTGCAGCCGGTAGTGAAAGTCATCGCGGCCGCCAAACGAGGTTTCGCGGACCAGGATCAGGTAATCGCCGGACTCCGGGGCCATGAGCGAGACGGCGGCATCTTGGTAGAGCAGGGGGGTATCTTCGGCGGCGGACAGGACTTGCCCTTGTTTGTTGAGGATGCAGAGGTACGGGTCAAACACCCCGCGGCCTAGGCGCATCGCTTCGATCTCAGCCGACAACCGCGTGCCTTGCTCCACCCTGACTTGGAAATAATCCACGTCCTCACTCGGAACGGTGCCGGTGACGGTGGAGTTGAGCGGGATCAGCTGCGCTTTGGCCGGTTCGTTGTTCGGTTCGGTCTCGAGCACGTTCGTGAGCGCGCCGATCCAGAAGGTGCGGATCTCAGACACGCCGGTGGCGGTGCGCAAGCGCAGGTGATGTTCGCCCAGGCGACAATCGGGAGCGACGCGAAGCGTTGCCTTGAGAGAAGTGCCTTTGTTTTCCCCCAGGCTGACGAGGGAAATGCCCGGCGCATAGAACAGAATCTCTTGTGTGTCTTCGAGACGTTGACCACCGAAGCGCACTTCCACTTCGGTCCCGCGTTGGGCGCCGGTGGGAAGGAGGGAAGCGAGCCGCGGGGCAACAGCGTGGGCGGGGAACAGACCGACGAAGCCCGCGACGAGGCAACTTGCGCTGAGCAGCAGACAGCGTTGGCGAACGACTCGACTCATTGACCGTCGTGGGGAACCACCCCGCCCTGCGAGGGGCGGCCGGCGATTCATCCTGCCCGATTGCCCGGTTGGCGTGATCACCCCAGCAACGCCTGTTGTAATTCTCCGTCCTTGACGATGGCGATGGGGCGATTGCCTGGAGCAATTAGGAGCTTGTGTGGGTCAATGCCCAATTGATGGTAGATGGTAGCCGCCAGGTCAGGCACGCTCAACGGATCGCTTTCGGGCTCTCCGCCGGTCGGATCGGACGCCCCATGCACATAACCTTGCTTAAGTCCGCCTCCCGCCAGAACGATGCTGAACACCTTCGGATAATGGTCGCGGCCGGCCGTGCTGTTAATCTTGGGCGTGCGGCCGAACTCGGTCGTGACCAGGACCAGGGTTGAATCGAGCATCCCGCGATCATCCAGGTCCCGGATCAACGCGGCCAAGGCTTGGTCAAACTTGGGCATCTGGCTGTTCATGGCGTTCTTAATGTTGTCGTGATGATCCCAGCCTCCGTAGCTGAGGGAGACAAAGCGCACGCCTGCTTCGACCAACCGGCGAGCCAGCAGCATGCGTTGCCCGGCCGCATGGTTCCCGTAGCTTTCCCGCAGCTTCTCCGGTTCGTCCTTGAGCGCAAACGCAGCCCGGGCTTTCTCGGAACTCAGCATGGCATACGCCCGTTGATAGAAGGAATCCATACCGTCCAACGCATCAGACTTCTCCAAGGCGCTGAAATGTGCGTCGACCGCCGCCCGCATCTCCCGCCGTTGCGCAAAACGGGCTTCATCCACGCCACTGGGCAAATTGAGATCGCGAACCTTGAATTCTTTTCCGGCCGGATCCGCTCCGAGACTGAACGCTCCATAGGCGGACCCCAGGTAGCCCGTCCCGGCGAAGTTGCTCGGCAATGAGGGCACGCACACATAGGCGGGCAGATCATTGCGCGATCCCAACTCATGCGAAACGATGCTTCCGAAGCTTGGATACTGGATCGCCGGACTGGGCCGGTAGCCGGTAAACATGTTGTGCGTGCCCCGATCATGATCGGCTTCGCCATGGCTCATGGAACGGACCAAACACAGTTTGGGTGCTACCCGGGCGGTGTCCTTCATCAGCTCCGAAAAATAGACCCCGGACAGCTTGGTCTTTAACGGGCTGAGCGGCCCGCGATATTCAATGGGCGCCAGCAGCTTGGGATCGAATGTTTCCTGCGCCGCCATGCCGCCCGGCAAATAAATGTTAATGACCGACTGGGCCCGGGGCGTTGGTGACGCCGCCCCTGACCCGCCGCTCGAGGCGGCGTGCAGCTTGAAAAGATTTCCCAACGAGAGTCCAAACGATCCCAACACCCCGACATAAATGAAATCCCGGCGGCTCGGGCGCCAGGGATGTTCGGGGCTGTTACACCAGGAAGGAGTAAATGGCTTGCTCATAAACAAGTTAGCGCGTTTAACAGGCGCGTCTTTTAAAGTACCGATGGTAATAAGAGCCAATCTGACGCGTCAGCGCAATGCTTTATGCAGATTTTTCTCGTAAAACCTGCAGATTTACGCGGATGGGGAGTGCCCGCAGATTTTGCAGATAAACAGATGGGAAGGGGCTATAAACCGGCTGCGGCCAGTCGGCGGGTGAGTCGCAGGCAACAGTAGAGCGGGATGGCGCCGAGCACACCGAAAGAGCAGTCGATTAATCGCCAGCCTAAGGGGATTCCTCGCCATGGGCCGGCGATCAAAGCCAAGGGCAAAACCAGTAAACAAGCGATCAAGCCGGCCTTGACCACCCACACATTGCGAATCGGATCCATAAACGGCCCGATAAAAAACAACGCCAACACCAAGTGAGCAAACGCGAGCCAATCCGTTCCATAGGCCACCCATGGATAATTCGCGTAAGTCGTGCGGAGCCCGTCGCGAATGGTGAGCAGCCAACGGTCGAGGTTGTGGGCAGGCGTGGCGTTGGGTTGATCGAGCCCCCGAATGGAGCAGACAGCCTCCAGTTCATGCCGGAGCGGAAAGGCCGTCAGCCCGCTCAGGATCAATCCGGCGATGAACAATCCAAGCACCCGCCGATAAAGGCGCAGCAACGGATTGGCATTAGCCTGAGCCTGCATAGGCGGAAGGGGTTACGAGATCATGAATCAATTGACGAGTTCATTGAGCAACGCCACCGCTTGATCGGCGATGCGTTCGCCGGTGCCTGGTTCTGCGTAGCTGTGGAATCCTGTCCAGACCTGGTAACCGCCAAGTTTGTGTCCTTCTGCATTCGGCAGGTAACCGATCCAATCATTGGCCAGCTCGGCGATGTAGGTATAACGGAACGGGGACCGATTTTTAATATCCAAGCCGAGTTGAGTGAAGTATTCGGCGGGCACGCCCACGATGGCAATGTCGCCGATGCGCATGGCTTGGACCCAGGTCTCCCGTTCACGGCCGCGCTCCGGAGCGAGTTCGGCGCGCATGTTGCGAAAGACGCGAATGATGGTATCCGCCCCGGCGCCGGTGTATTTGCGGCAGTAGGCGGAGACGGCCGCGTCTTCCGCGGCCTCGTCAAAGGAGCGGACCTTGAATTTGAAGGGGCGTTTGAGAGCGGCAAGTTTTTGGACCGGGCGCGTCTGGAGTTGTGCGAACGTGTCGAGAACCGCCGATTTGATGCGTCGGGTTGCCTCGTCCCCAGTCAAGGCCAAGTTGTGGGTGGACCCGGAGGCGCCTTCGAGAAAACAAAACACTCCGCC
Source organism: Verrucomicrobiia bacterium (assembly GCA_035577805.1). GTDB lineage: Bacteria > Verrucomicrobiota > Verrucomicrobiia > Limisphaerales > JADJPG01 > DATLUX01. The sequence goes on along the minus strand of DATLUX010000300.1, from coordinate 5,441 downwards.
CAGGTCCGTCTCCAATTCCTGAGCAGCCAATCCGTAAAACGAAGGCGAACGGCGGCCCGGTTGGCGGGTGCCGATCGTATGAGTGGAATGGTTAAAGATTGCGGCCACGAGTTTGTCGCTCGGGTCACGAAAGGCCAGCAACGGCAGTTCGGGATCAAAGGGGCCCGTGGCCCGGACAAAGTTGGTGCGGGGCCCGACCCAATAGATGCTGCCGTCGTCGAGGAGCTGACGGCTGTTCTGCCCGACGGAATTTTCCTGGCCGAGGAAGAATTGGAAGCGGCAAGGGCCGTCGGAGAGGTTGGTGGCGGCTTGCTGCACGGCCTGCACGATGCCGCGCTGGACTCGGCGGGTGAAAGTCTGGTCGAGTCCATAATCGTGCAGTTTCATCGTGCTGGGCGCATGATGGGTGTGCGTGCAGTTGATCAGGACGTGCGCGGCGGGGATCTTCACGGTGCGCTCGATCTCAGCTACGACCGGGTCCAAGTGTTGGCGCGTGAGCATCAGGACATCATTGGCCACGATGGCGAAGGTGCCGAAGGGGGCCTGGTCCAACACGACGGCGACGGCGCGCAACTTACCTTCCTGTCCGGAGGCTTTGCCGGCGGTGATGCCACCCGCGATGATCATCGAATCATCAGCTTGCAGATCGGTGGCGGCCGCGCCGACGCGCAGGCCCGCCCCACTGACCGGCAGGCAGGCAAGGAATAGCAGTTGGCAGGCAAACCACCGCGCCAGGCAACTACGCGAAAATGGCGCAGCAAGCGACTCTGGTGAGGCGGTTTCACAGGCACGCGCAAGCGAGCGGGGCATGGCCCAGCAGTGTCGACAGCCGGGCCGGCCAAGCAAACAAAAAGCAAAGAACCATCCGGATGCCGGCGGCCAGCCGTGGATGGGCTAGTGGGCCAGGGCGCGGAAAAGCCGTTCAACATGCGTCACGACTTTGAGCATCATTTCGATGAGCAGGAACGGTTGGGCAATGAGATTGTTATCGCCCAGAACCTCGGGGATGGAGCTACGCTTTCTTGCGGTAGAGCAGGAAGGAAGGATGCAGGAAATTATAACGGACGTACTGGTGGATCTTCAGGCCGACGTCGGTGTATTCGAGGTCGGGGAATTTACGCGCCACATAATCGCGCCATTCCGAGTTGGTCCAGCGGGTTTGGTGCAGTTCCAACCCCTGATGGATGTCGGATGTCTCGGTGGTGGAAGCGATGAAATAACCGCCGGGTGCCAGGTGGGCAGTGATGTTGGCGAAGACTTGATCCAGATCGGTTGGGGCGATGTGTTCCATGACTTCCCAGGCGGTGATCAGATGGAACCGGGCCGGTAGCCCGTCGCATTGGAGCGCAAACGGCTTGGTGATATCGCAAGTGAACAGATGAGTGTTGGCCAGGCGCGCCCAGTTGGCGCGCCGATGTTTGAGGGAGAAATCGGAGCCTTCCAACCCAATCCCCTGCCATTTCAACGTCATGAAGTCAGCGACCGTCTGTCCTCCTGCGCAACCCAGATCGAGCATGCGCAATGTTTGCGGCCCGTGTTCGCGGTGAAGTTTCCCGTCCATGTGCAAGACAAACTTCTTATTCGTGCTGTTGTTAACGGCCGTTCCCTTGGGCGCAAGGTGGTCTGGTGACTCAAAGGCCACCGGATATTTGGTCTGACAGTGGAAGGAACCTCTGGGCTGGGGCCGGCCCGCCCGGCGGAACGGCATGATGCCAAACCAAAGCACCGCCCAAGCCGCGCGATAAAGCCGGACATGTACTTCATTCCAGACGCGGCGAAACTGACCAGTGCAGAGGAAACGGAGCGCCCGTAAGATGTTTTCCAGCATCGGCGGGGACGCTACGGATTCGGTTCCGACAAGACCAGTTTTAACTGCAGGACCGCAACCTATGCCTCGACAAAACCGCATCCGACCGCTTTTATGCGACGCGCATGAGCGGACCGCAAAAGTGTCTCGTGACCGGGGCTGCCGGTTTTATTGGAAGCCATCTGGTGGACCGATTACTGCAGCGAGGCATGACGGTGGTGGGCGTGGATAATTTGAAATTGGGGCGCCGGGAGAATTTGAGCGAGGCCATGGCGCAGGCCAAGTTCAAGCTGATTGAGTTGGATGTAAACGACGCGGCTCGTCTCACGGAAGCACTCCAGGCGGAGGCGGGCGCAGGCCCCTTCGGCATGGCCTGGCATCTGGCCGCCAACTCGGACATCCGCGCCGGCGTGGCCAATCCGGATGTGGATCTGCAAGACACTTTTCTGACTACTTTCAATCTGCTGAAAGTGGCCCGGGTGCTGCGTATTCCACAGGTGGCTTTCGCGTCTACGTCGGCGATTTATGGGGTGCACGCGGGGCAGTTGACCGAGGACGTTGGGCCGCTCTTTCCGATTTCGAATTACGGCGTGATGAAACTGGCCAGTGAAGCGGCCATATCGGCGGCGATCGAGTCGTTCCTGGAGCGCGCCTGGATCTTTCGTTTCCCCAACGTGGTGGGGAGCCGCTCGACGCACGGGGCGATTTATGATTTCGCGCAAAAGCTCAAGCGCAATCCACAGGAACTCGAGGTGTTGGGAGACGGGACGCAAGAGAAACCGTACCTGCACGTGAGCGAACTGCTGGACGCGATGCTCTTCATCGTCGGGCATGCGGCGGAGCGGCTCAATTTCTACAACATTGGCACGGCCAGCAGCGTCACCAACGTGCGTTACATCGCGGAGGCCGTGGTGCGACGCCAGGCCCCGGGCGCCACCATCCGTTACGGCACCGGCAGCAAGGGTTGGGTCGGCGATGTGCCGAAGTTCAACTATTCCATCGAGAAACTGAGCCGATTGGGCTGGCATCCGCAGCTTACATCTGATCAAGCCGTGGACCGCGCGGTGGCGGAAGTTGTTTCCGAGGTGACCGGTTCATGACGCAGGCCGTCATCCTGGCGGGAGGGCTGGGCACCCGGCTGCGGGACCGGCTGGGTGATCTGCCCAAACCGATGATTCCCATCGGCGATCGGCCGTTGCTTGAACACCTGGTGGAGCTGTGCCGGCGGCATGGTCTGGGGGATCTGCTGTTGTTCGTGCATCACCGAGCCGATCGAATCCAGGAATATTTCGGAGACGGCACTCTTTGGGGAGTGAAGATTCGCTATGTAGTGGAAGAAACGCCCTTAGGTACAGCGGGAGCGGTTTTAGCGGGCCTGAAGTGGTTGGCGGAACGTTTTGTGGTGCTCTACGGAGACACCATGGTGAACGTGGATTTAACACGCCTGGCTCAGGCCCATGAGCGAGCCGGCGCCGAAGCCACGCTGCTGCTCCATCCCAATAATCATCCGCTCGACTCGGATTTGGTCGAGATCGATTCCCACGCGCGCGTCAGAGCGTTCCATCCCCGGCCGCATCCGGCCGGATGCTACTTCCAAAATCTGGTGAATGCGGGTCTTTACGTAATCGAAAAGCGGGCACTCACGGATTGGGGAGAGGTGGTGCGGGGACAGATCCTCGATTTTGGGCGTCATGTGTTCCCGGCGCTGCTCGAGGCGGGACGAAACCTGCATGGCTATAATTCTCCGGAGTACATCAAGGACATTGGAACGCCGGCCCGTTACGACCGAGTCTGCGCAGAATACGCCAACGGCACCATTGCCCGCAGTTCATTGTCCACGCCGCAGCGCGCCGTGTTCCTTGATCGCGACGGCACGCTGATCGTCGATCGGGACGGCCTGCGCCGAGCAGAAGATCTCGAGTTGTTGCCGGGCGCGGCGGAGGCGGTCGCCTTGTTTAATTTGCATGGCTGGCGGGCGGTGGTGGTTACCAACCAACCGGTGGTGGCCAAGGGCTGGTGCTCCGAAGCCGAACTGCAGCGGATTCACAATCGGCTGGAGACCGAGCTCGGAGACGCCCATGCGTTTCTCGATCGAATTTATTTTTGCCCGCATCATCCCGAAAAGGGCTTCCCCGGGGAGCGACCGGATCTCAAAATCGTTTGCACCTGTCGGAAACCAAGCACGGCGATGATCGAGCGGGCCGTGACGGAACTGAACGTGGACCTCTCCCGCAGTTGGCTGATCGGAGACACCACCACGGACGTCCAAACGGCGCGCAATGCCGGGCTACGTTCGATTTTGGTGGGGACGGGAGCGGCCGGACGGGACGGAAAACATCCGGTGACGCCCGATCGGACCTGTCCGGACCTGGCGGCGGCGGCCCGCTTTCTGACCGGATTGGGGGCGGGGGATGCGGCCAACCAATTATGATAATCAGTCGCACACCTTTGCGGATGAGTTTCGTGGGCGGGGGAACGGATCTGCCGGCGTTTTACCGCAGGTCCGGAGGGGCGGTTGTGTCCACGGCCATCAATCAATTTGTTTACATCACGGTAAACAAGAAGTTTGACGAGAAGATCAGAGTTTCCTACTCGCGGACGGAGGAGGCGCGCAGCGTGGACCGCATCCGTCATCCGTTGGTGCGCGAGGCGATGCGTTTGTTGGGAATCGCAGGCGGGGTGGAGATCACGTCCATTGCGGACATTCCAGCACGCGGTACCGGGCTGGGGAGCAGCAGCGCATTCACGGTTGGGTTGTTGCACGCATTGCATGCTTACGCAGGGCGGCCGGCCACGGCCGAGGAGTTGGCCCGTCAGGCCTGTGAAATCGAAATCGACCGCTGCGGGGAGCCGATCGGGAAACAGGACCAATATGCGGCGGCGTTTGGAGGCTTGAATTTTATCCGCTTCAATCCTGACGACACGGTGCGGGTGGAAGCGATTCGATGCGCTGAGGCGACCTGGCGGCTGATGGAGGAGCGGATGCTGGTCTTTTACACGGGGATCACTCGCAGAGCGTCGACGATTTTGAAGGAGCAACAGGCGGCGGTGCGGCGGAAGCGGCAACAGGAGGTGTTGCGGCGGATGACCGAGCTGGCTTGTGCGTTGCGCCGGGAATTGGAGGCCGATCAGGTGGGGAACCTGGGGGCCATGATCCACGAGGGTTGGTTGTTAAAGCGAGGGGTGGCCGAAGGCATCACCAACGACCAGATCGATCGGTGGTATGAGCAGGCGCGTCGGGCCGGCGCCGAAGGAGGCAAACTTCTGGGAGCCGGCAAGGGCGGTTTTCTGCTCTTTATCGCCCCTCGGGACCGGCACGAGGCCATTGGCCGGGCATTGGCGCCTCTGCGGAGGATGGACTTCCGCTTCGAATGGCGGGGAAGCCAGACAATATTTGTGTATCACTCAGGGAAATACTGAGGGTGCGGCGGCTGAAACCCCTGAATGATTTTGCGGGTTTTTCTGAGATTTAGGCTCGTTTAAACCCGTACCAGCAAACCACTTGACTGGGGGGGGCTCGGTGGTACTGTCCCGCACCACCGTTAGACTAAAGTGCGCCGAATGCTCGGAAGGGGCCCTCGAGCGACGTAAGCCAGAAAGGATGCTGGTTGTTTGATTGCGATTGCGATTGTGC
>DATLUX010000299.1:0-5038 GCA_035577805.1 Verrucomicrobiia bacterium | reverse complement strand
GCCAGTAATCGAGTCGTGAACATTGTCGACGGAGTCGTCACGTTGAGTGGTGCTGGTCTGGTTGAGCCTTCGGCCAATGCGGTCGTGTTTGGTCCCAATAACAAAGTGACCAACGCCGGCCCCAATAAGTTGGCTTTGACGCCCACCGCCTCATCCGGTTTGTTCAAAGGCACGTTCACGCAGACCGGAACGACCGAGCGCGTGAATTTCTCCGGGGCCGTCCTGCAAAAGTCCCGCCAAGGTGCTGGCTTCTTCTTGCGCGCGAACCAGAGCGGTCGAGTCGAGATCAAATCGGAGTGAGTGGGCGGTGGGCGGTGGGTGGTGGGCGGTGGGCAAGATTTCAACTCTTGGCCGCACCAACGGTGCGGCGGTAAATCAGGAGCCCAGGGCCAGCCCGCGAAGGAGGCGCCGCCCTGGGTGAACGATAAGAAAAAAGATCGCGCGCCCCAAAGCAGGCGCGAGGAAACGCCCAAGCTCGACTCAATGTTGCACGCTCCACCCACCAGCGTTGCATAGAGCAGGGTGCCCTGGGGCGAGAATTTGACAACGAAGGCGTCCGTTTCATCCCCCAGGCTGCGATCGACCACGGGCGTGCCGGGAAATTGCGACGAGGAAGTAGTGCCGGTCATGTAGACGTTCCCCGCCCGGTCCACGGCTACGCGGGTGGTGCTCTCGTCACCGGTCCCTCCCAGAAACGTTGAGTACTCGAGGCGCGCATCGAGCGCCGGCCCTGTGATCGACTCCGCCGCCGCCACGGCGATACTGGTGACGGCAACCGCAATCCCGACTCTGAGGAGTTTAACGTGGGCATGCCGAGTTTAGTCGGGGGCAGCCGGGTTTAGCGCGCGACGACTCGAATTAGTTCACGGAGCCTGGATTTAGCGCCGACGAACCCAACCGTAAGCCGGGCAGGCCAGATTTAGCGTGGGGCAGCAAGAATTAGCGTCAGGACAGTAGAAAATAGCGCCCGGGTGCAGAAAATAGCGCCCAGCAGGACAAAATAGTGCCCAGCACTAAAAAATAGTTCCCGGCGTTAAAAAATAACGTCCGACACTAAAATTTAGTGCCGGGAGCTAACTTTTAGCGTGGGGAGCTAACTTTTAGCGTGGGGGACTAAGTTTTAGTGGTGGGAGCTAAATTTTAGTCCCTGGCGTTAATTCCGGGCGCGTGGCGCGAGGCTGGCCTGCCCGCCGTAGCCAGTCAGGGCGAAGGCGGGCCCTCTTCCAACCAACTGACAATTTACAATTCGACCCACGAATTCACTTATCGGCAGCGAACTAAATCGGCTCGTCGGACGTTACTCTAGATCTGGACGACAGACGCATGGTCGCGGGGCGAAGTAACAGATCTCATGCTCCGGGAGCAGCTCCGCGATTGAGCGGTAAATCGTAAATAATCGAAGATCCTTATGCTCAATGTACATCATCTCGAGTTGTTTTATTACGTGGTGGAGTTTCAAGGTATCACGCAAGCATCGCGTTTGATGCCATACGGTCTTTCCCAGCCCGCGATTAGCTTGCAATTGAATGATCTCGAGCGGCAGTTGGGAGCGAGGTTATTCCAGCGGCGGCCATTCAAACTCACGCCCATCGGGGAACGCGTTTACGCGTTCATCAAGCCGTTTTTCTCGGGACTTAAGGGGCTTTCTGAAGAGCTTCTGACCCGAGCGCCGGTTTTGGTGCGGATCGCGGGTCCACCAGTGGTCCTGCGGGATTATCTGCCGCCGATCTTGCGTCCGTTGGCGGGGGCGTTTCCGAACCTGAGTTTCAGTTTGAAGGCCGGCCTGCAGGGACACATTGAGGAATGGTTTGAGAGCCGGCAGGTGGATCTGGCGGTGACGATGTTGGAAGGCGATCTGCCGCGATCATTTCAGCACCAGCCCTTGCTGGATTTGCCGCTCGCGTTGTTGGTGCCGGTGGCGTCGAGTCTGCGTTCGGCCGAACAGTTATGGAAGAAGCCGCGCATCCAGGAGCGTTTGATCAGCCCGCCGGCAACCGACGCGATCAGCAAGGCCTTTGAGTCAGGTCTGAAACGGAATGCGGTGATTTGGGATGTCCGCGCCGACATGAGCTCGATTGAGTTGGTGGAGAGTTATGTGGCGAAGGGTTTTGGAGTGGGCGTGACGCTGATGGTGCCGGGCTGCAGCTACATCCCCGAAGTGCGAGCGCTGCCGTTGCCCGGTTTTCCTTTGGTGCCGATTGGTTTGATTTGGCAAGGAGAGCCGGAGCCCGTGGTCGCTGCGTTGATGAAGGCGATCACCGCCGAAGCAGGGCTGATGCGGCAGCAGCAGATCAATCATTTATCTGCTGCATGAATTCATAAGAACTATTGCAGGTTCCGTTTTGGAGGAAGGTGACGGTTGTTTCGTCGATCACACGCCGGCCAGGATCCACCGGCGTGTTAGTAAACAACGAAACGAAACAACGAAAGAGAAAGAGAAAGAAAAATGAAAACAAAAGTCACCTCAATGACGGAAGCGGAGATCCGGTCGGCTGCTGCCGCGCTGGTGGAACTCCGTAATAAACAAATGACCTTCGTGCTGCCGTTAACCTCGGTAGAACGTTCGGCCATGCCGAGGCTGGGCAGAAACTCCGTGCAAACCACGCAGATGCGTGCGATTGCGGCTCGAGCGCATAGCGATGCTCTGCCGCCGTCCTTCGACCTGCGCGCATTCGAACATGAAACTGCGCTGCTGACCGCACTGGAGGATTGCCTGGCGATAGCAGAACAAATCCGGACCGATCTACACGATACGTTTCTGGTCGTCGGCACTGGAGCCCTGCAAACCAGCAAGGTGGCGTTTGGCCACATTCAAGTGGTGGCGGATGCGACGGGCAGTGTTACTCGCGCCGTTCAGCACCTGAAGTTGCGCAAGCGCAAATCCAAGCCCGACGCCGCTGCGCCGGCCGAACCTGGCGCTCCGGCATCGATGGGCGGGTCGGCCACGGTGCCGCCCACACGGCCACCGACGAGCGGGCCGCCGCCCGACGTTGAGGGTAAAAGCGACGCGAGCAAAGCGGCCGCCTAACTAACTAAGTGGAAAACAACGGGATGGACAGGCGTCAGAGCCGCTTCAGATGCGAAACTGGCGTGCTGTCCATCCCCCCTTCATTTCGACTCAACAAATTCAACCACGAGGTAGTGTCCCAATTTGAAGCCCCGCTGTAGCGGCGGTCTATGACCGCCCGCTACAGCGAAATTAGGACATTACCAGGTAACGGGTGCACCCACTCTCTATTTTCCATGTTTTACAGTTCGGTACGAATTCGCCGCCAACGAAACGCAAATGAGTTCCTGATCGTTTCGAGCATAAACATTTTGATGAGCAAAAGCGGGGGCGGCCCAGGCGACCTTTCGACTGCCAAACGTCGAGGTTGGTTCGATCAACTTAGTGCGGCTGACTTCCTGGTAGCCACTAGGCGCCAAACGGGCCTGGATCAGTTCGCCCCGGTCGTTAAAAAGAAAAGCCGACTCCCCGTGTACGGTCACGTGGATGCTCGCCCCATTCATCAACTCGGTCACGGCACTGGTCTTCCAGATTTCCTGACCGGTGGCCGCTTTCAGGCAAACGAAATCCCCGCCCGCTTTGGCGCTGTAAACATAATCACCCAACAACACATAAGTCCAGAGCGCCTTTCCGGAATCGTTCTTTAGGCAATGAACCCTTTCGCGAACGAGCGGCTTCTTCAATTCCGCATCGCTGAGATAAACCTTTTCAGCCACAATCATCGGAGTGGAATATCCCATGGCGATGGGAGCCCGCCAGAGGACCTTTAGCCCGTTAGTGGGAAGCCTTTCTACAATCCCGGACTCGGTCCAGACGGCGTCGCGATTGGGTCCACGCCATTGCGGCCAGTCGGTGGCGAAAAGATGACTGGTCCAGAATAAGCCGAAGCACCACCAGGATGCCAGGGATGGAGTCCCTACCGGTTTGAATTTCTCTGGAATGGGAGTGGTCATGAGGAGCCTCCACCAACCGCAGCACTACTTTATGTGTTATTTCGATTTCGCTCAGACTCAGGGATACTCATGCACGCGACAACGCGTTGATTTTGATAAGGCATGATGAGAAGAATGGTCGTTCGGTTGTCCTGAGAGGCGCCAGTCGTTCGTCGTAAGGATATGAACGAAAGAAATCGAGAGAAACCATGAAAAAAATCATCGCCATTACCCAAGTCACGGTGGACGGCGTCATGCAGCGGCATGTGGGCTGAAGAAAAATGCGTGAATGCCTTGACATAGCGTGCGCCCAGCCCGCGCTTCAATCTCAGCGCAAGGTCTACGCCCCACCGCCGCTATCTTGGACAGCCAGAGTCTCAAGTCCGTCTCGTCGCGAGGTCTCGTGAGAAAGCCTGCAGTGCTGCTGTGAGCTTTGATCTATCCAGTGTGTGATCGCAGTGGATGAAGCGATGCGTGGCGAAGTAAGCGCCAAAGACGACAACGGCGACTGCCGTCGCAAGGATAATGAGGCGGCGAGTTTTCATGAGCGCGTGCTGCCGCAACAACGACGAAGCTCAGCAGCCGGCGGGGCGGGAGAATCGGGATGCCGCGCAACGCGGTCGAGCCCCGCTGGTCTGCTGCAGCGCCTTGGTTCGGTGGGCTGCTGCTCCTGCGTCATGCGCTGGACAACTGGCTGGCGGCATGCCAGACCATATCGGTTCCTAGATGGGCCAGCACAGCACAGACCACGCCAGCGCGCAGAAAGACCATGCCGAAGCTTATGCCGAGCAACCCGTTCAAGCCAACCATCCACGCCCAGGATGCCAGGGGGACTCGTTGCCAGTCGCCAAACAAGAACACGGCGGCGGGGGCATGGGCGGCCGCGAAAGCCAGCGCGCTTAAGGAGACGGCCAATCCCGACCCCACCCTCCCCTCCGGCAAGAGTCGCAGCAGCAGGCTCAGGCCGAAGAGCCGAAACAGGATCTCCTCTCCCAAGGATCCGGCCGCGCTGCTCAACAACGCCGCGACGATTCCCGGCGGATGCAACATTCCCGGGAGCGTCCCCGGGAGGAAGCGGCGGATGGCTGCAACCGCTGCG
>DATLUX010000298.1:0-11300 GCA_035577805.1 Verrucomicrobiia bacterium | reverse complement strand
CGGATGTCCTCCAGGTGCTGGGCGATGGCACGCAGCGGAAGAGTTATCTCTACGTGCAGGACTGTTTGTCGGCGATGTTGCATGTGATGAACTTGAACCTCGCGGCCCGAGCGAAGCATCACGTGGAAGTCTTCAATCTGGGCACACCCGAGTACGTTCAAGTGAATGACTCGATTCGGTTCATCTGCGACGCGCTCAGGTTAAAGCCGCGCCTGGAATATACCGGCGGCGAACGCGGCTGGATCGGCGACAACCCTTTCATCTTCCTCGAGACCAAAAAGCTGCAGGCCACCGGCTGGAAACCAACCCTCACCATCGAACAAAGCATCGTCCGAACTCTGCAATGGCTCCGCGCCAACGAATGGGTCTACGGAAAGCGGAAAGCGGGAGGGGGAGGGGGAGGGGGAAAAGCGGAAAGCGGAAAGCGAAAAGCGGAAAGCGGAAAGCGGAAAGCGAAAAGCGGAAACGGGAAGGGGGAAAAGCGGAAAGCGGAAAGCGGATAGCGGTGAGATAACTTTTTTGCAAGAAACCTCATTCTTGCAACGTGATCATTGGAGGAATGACATCGCAGACGCTGTTTGCGCGCCCTTCAACGATCATGAAAACAGAATTAGAAGAACGGACGAACCGATTTTCAGTCATGCTTGTGCAGGCCATAACGAAGTTCCCGCGGGGCGTTGTGGGCGAGATTCTCGCAAAGCAACTCCTCAAGGCTGGCACGTCTATCGGGGCCAACTATCGCGAAGCAAATCGAGCTGAGTCGTCTCGAGATTTTATTCACAAAACAGGCCTGGCTGAGAAAGAGGCAGCCGAGACGGAATATTGGCTGGAACTCTGTTTCGAAGCCGGTATGGGCCCCGAAGCGCAGCTGAAGGAACTGCACGCCGAAGCCCCGGAACTGTTGGCGATCCTCGTGACGATCGGCAAAAACGCGAAGTGCAACTAGGGTTTCCGCTTTCCGCTTTGCCCTTTCCGTTTTATAAGCACGGCCTTGATGAACATCGTTGTGCTTGGACTTTGGCATCTCGGCACAGTCACGGCTGCCTGTTGCGCCCGTCACTTCACGGTGACGGGCTTGGATTTCGATCCGGAAGTCGTGGCGAAGCTGCAACAGGGCCGGGCGCCGCTTTATGAGCCGGGTTTGGACGACGCCCTCCAGGCCGGCCTGGCGGCGAAACGATTGCGTTTCACGACCGACCACCGTGCCGCGGTCGCCGCGGCGGACGTTCTCTGGCTTTGCTACGACACACCGGTCAATGACCAGGATGATTCGGATGTGGGTTTCGTCCTGGAACGGTTGCGGCGGGTCCTGGGTGCTCTGCCGGCCGGTGCGTTGGTCTTGATCTCCTCCCAACTCCCGGTCGGGACGTGCCGCGCGTTGGAAGACGAATTTCCCCAGGCGCATTTTGCTTGCTCGCCGGAGAACCTGCGTTTAGGCCGCGCCCTGGATGCGTTCGAGAAAGCCGACCGCGTCGTGGTGGGTTTGCGGACGCCCGCCAAACGCGCGGTGCTGGAGGAGTTGTTCAAGCCATTCACTCGGCAGTTGCTGTTGATGCGGACGGAGTCGGCGGAGATGGTCAAGCACGCGCTGAACAGTTTCCTGGCGGCCAGCATTGCCTACATCAACGAGGTGGCGCGCTTGTGCGAAGCGGTCGGCGCGGATGCCGCCGAAGTGGCCGCCGGTCTCAAGAGCGATCCGCGGATCGGGCCGCGAGCTTACCTGGGTCCCGGCGCGGCTTTCGCGGGCGGCACTTTGGCCCGCGATGTGGTGACGTTGACCCAAGTGGGAGCCCGCCGGATGGAACCGCTGGTCCTGATCCCGGCCATCAAAGAAAGCAACGATCAGCACCGCGGCTGGGCGTTGCAAAAATTGCGCAGTCGTCTGGGCGACTTGCGCGGTCGCTCGATTGCCGTCTTGGGTTTGGTCTATACGCCCAACACCGACACGCTGCGGCGCAGCGCGGCGGTGGAATTGTGTCGGGAGTTGGTGGCGGCGGGCGCGCGCGTGCGGTCGTTTGATCCGGCCGTGAGCAACGCGGCCTTGCACGGCGTGGAACACGCCGCGCAGGTTGCCGGCGCGGTGGCGGGCGCCGAGGCGGTTGTGGTCTGCACCGAGTGGCCGCAGTTCCGAGAGGTGAACTGGCGGGAGCTGGTTCGAACGATGCGCGCGCCCGCCCTGGTGGTGGACGCCAATCGATTCCTGGAAAAACAACTGGTTGATCTTCCGGAGGTGCAACACCTCTCCGTGGGACGCGATCCGGCGCCGGCGCCAGCCGCCTGCGAGCAGGAGTAATTAGTGTTCATTCATCGCCGCTTTTGGTTCAATCCGGGCCGCTCATGAAATTAAACGGGTTGAACGCGTTGATCACCGGGGCGAGCCAGGGGTTGGGCCGGGTCATCAGCGAACAGTACCTGCGTGAGGGGGCCAACGTGGTGCTGTGCGCCCGCACGGAAGGCGATCTGGTCCGCACTCAGTTGGCCCTGCAGGCGTCATTTCCGCAGCGCAAGGTGCTGGCGCGGGCCTGCGATGTTTCCGACGAAACTCAAGTAAAGGCATTGGCGGCTTTCGCTTTGGAGGAACTCGGCTCCCTCCAGGTCTTGGTGTTGAACGCGGGCGTTTACGGCCCGATGGGGCCGACTGAAGCGGTTGACCTGACCGAGTGGCGTCGGGCGGTGGACATTAATTTGTTCGGCGTGCTCCTCCCGTGCCGCGCCTTGATCCCGCACCTCAAAACCGCTGGACGAGCGAAAATCATCGTGTTGAGTGGCGGAGGCGCCACCAATCCCCTGCCCAACATCAGCGCTTACGCCGCCAGCAAAGCGGCCGTGGTGCGCCTCATGGAAACGCTGGCTGAAGAACTGAAGACGTCTGGGATCGACGTCAATGCCATCGCTCCCGGCGCGTTGGCCACGCGCTTCGTGGACGACGTGCTGGCGGCCGGTCCGGAGAAAGTCGGCGCCGCCTTCTATGAAAAGAATAAACAATGGAAAGAAAAGGGGGCGACACCGCTTGAACTCGGCGCGAGTTTGGCCGTGTATCTGGCCAGTCCCGAAAGCGACGGCATCACCGGCAAGCTGTTAAGCGCCCAGTGGGACCCATGGCGAACCTTACAGCTGCATCGAGACGAGTTGGCCCGCTCGGATATCTATTGTCTTCGGCGCATTGTGCCCGAGGATCGCGGAAAACAATGGACCCCTTGACCAGTCGGACATGGCCTCTGACCCCCGTCATCTGCGCGTCGCCTTGATTGGTTGCGGCTTGGTTGGACAAAAGCGCCTGCAACTGCTGCCGCGCGGCGCCGTGACGGTGGCCTGCGATCTCCAGCGGACGCGGGCAGAAGCCCTCGCCGCGTCGGCGCCCGGCTGTGTGGCCACCGATGATGTGAATCGGGCCCTGGCGTCGGAGGTGGACGTGGTGATGATTGCAACCGTGAATGCGTCCCTGGCGCCGCTGGCTGTCCAGGCCGTTCAACAAGGCAAACATGTCTTGATCGAGAAACCCGGCGGATTGTCCGTCCAGGACCTTGCTCAAATCGAGACGGCCGCGGCCCGGAGCGGGTCCCTCGTGCGAGTCGGGTATAATCATCGTTATCATCCGGCCTGCCTCAAGGCCCTTGAGATCTTCCGGAGCGGCGCGCTGGGACCGATGATGTTCGTGCGCGGGCGCTACGGCCAGGGCGGCCGCCTCGGCTACGAGAAGGAATGGCGCGCGGACCCCAAATTGTCCGGCGGCGGCGAACTGATGGACCAGGGCGTGCACCTGATTGATCTGGCCGGTTTGTTCCTGGGCGAATTCCCGACTGTGGAGGGGCATGTCGCAACTTATTTCTGGAAGATGGCCGTGGAGGACAATGCATTTCTCAGCCTGCGCAATCGCCAAGGCCAGACCGCCTGGTTGCACGCCAGTTGTTCGGAATGGAAGAACTTGTTCAGCTTCGAGATCTACGGACGCGACGGCAAGCTGCACTGGGAAGGGCTCGGCGGCAGCTACGGCCCGGAGCGATTGGCTTGGTATAAAATGCTGCCCCAGATGGGGCCCCCAGAAACCGTCATCTACGAGTACCCCCAAGGCGACGAATCCTGGCGGCTCGAGATGAACGAATTCTTCGAAGACATCCGCCAGAAACGCGTGCCGGTTCCCGGGCTGAAAGAGGCCCGCGCCGCGCTCGCGGTGGTGGAGAAGATCTACCGCGCGGTCTGAGAGCAAGAGGGAGCTTGCTCTTACTTACGACCCGTCCCTTAATCCCTGCCAATGTCAAATATATGGATCCGACCCCATTGCCTCCCGAAACGTTTCAATTGGCTTAGAGGCCTCCCCCGCCGGCCCCGGCCGCGTGGATGCCTCGTTGCTTGAGTTCCTCGTCCAGCGAATAAGCCTTCCAAGCGGTGTCCTTGCGATTCATGAGCCACCAGACCGCTTCGGTTCTGATCGGCTCTTCTGCGCGCGCGGCCACGTCGATGATGGCTTGGACCGCTTCGCGGGATCCGATGAACGCCAAGGCCGTGAGGGCCGCGCGCCGATCGGCCTCCGGCAGCGTCGTGGCCAAGGCCCGCTGTTGAAAGGCCGCTGCGCTTTGCGGCGGATGCAGACGCCAAGCCAGTCCGGCGAAGCGCGAAGTCCACTGCAGCGAATCAGGATGGCCGAAGACCGGGACCAAGGCGTCGTAAAGGTCGCCTTCCTTCCCGGAGGCGCCGATGCCGAGGGCCTCCAGATACCAGCGATCGCGTCCGTTGAATCCTTTCGCCAACGCGACCAGCACATCTCGACTCTGCGTCCAACTCCAGGCGCGCACGGCCAACGCGACTTCGCGGCGGACAGACGCCGAGGAGTCTGTCGCCAACTTCCTGGCCGGCGCGAACAACACCTCCTGCGTTGCGGCTGCTTCCGCGAGCCGCCGTAAAGACCGAAAGGCGACCAGGCGAGCTTGAGCGTCGCGCCCTTTCAGGAAACGTTGCAACCGTTCGCTCTTCGCGCCTTCCAATTCAGACAGCAGCCAAACGGCACGGGCGCGGACGTATGGGTTTTCGTCGTTCAGAATTGACGCCAGCGCATGGGCTTGAGGATGCTGGTTCAGAATGGCAGCGCGCGCAGCTCCGCGCACGTTCACAGCAGGACTTCGCAAACCGGCCATCGCCCCAGGCAGGGTGGCCAGATCGTTGGCCGATGAAAGGGGTCTGAAATCTTTCGGGGCAATGCGATAGATGGCGCCGGAAAAGGAATGACTCAAGCCCGGCCCCACGCCGGCCTGCGCCTCGAACGAATCCGAAACGTAGATCGCTCCGTCCGGTCCGATCGTGACATCGCTTGGACGAAACGATCTGCTTACGTCAGTGGAGAAGTTGGTGCCTTTAAAATCAGCGCCGGCGTCACCCATCGGTGGTTCCGGATTGCTGGTCAGAAAATCAAACCGCTCCAGCCGGAAACCGGCTCCATCGGGTTTGGTGAAATACCCAAAGACCGTGTGATGCTCGGGTTCGCAGCTGAGCAGGACCCCTCGATATTTAGGTCCGAGCGCGCTGTTCTCCAGGAAGGCGATCCCGGCGGGATCGCCGTCTCCATAGATGTCGCCGGCGGGCAGCACACCGGGGTCTTCCTGATGCCACCGGGCAATGGACGCGGCTTGGCCGGGCCGTCGGTCGACCGGCCAGGCCCGCTGACCGTCGGCCGAACAGAAACCGGCATTCCCAAATTCCATGAGATACGCGGTCCGGCCGGCGTGGGAATCATCATGGTCATTCTGGAAAACGTCGCCGAAGGAAGTCACGGCCAGTTCGGAGCTGTGGCAGAGATTGTGTTCGATGATCTGCACCCTCGAGCCGTCCGGGTGCATGCGGGCGGCGAAGCCGCCGATCCAGACCTGCCCATCGTCGCTGGGTTGACCGGCCAACGCGCGCGGATCCCAACGGGGAGTTTCGGCGGAGGTTTCGGGGTTGTCGGTCCCGCAGGCCCTTCCGATCCGGAACGTCTGGCCGGAACCATCCGTGAATTGCGCCCCTCCGTTGCCCGCATTCCAGTACCATTGTCCGTCCGGACCCACCGTGACGCTCTGGACGGAATGTTCGTGGCCTTTAAATCCGGTCAACAACACTTCGCGGCGGTCGATCGCAGGATCAAATTTTTGATCCCGATTGACATCGGTATAGATGACCAGATCGGAAGCCGTGGAGACGATTGCTTGATTGTCGATCACCGCAATGCCCATGGAAAACCGCAGCGCAGGGTCCTGCACAAAGACGCTGGCGCGATCGGCGCGGCCGTCATGATCGGTGTCTTCCAACACCAGAATGCGGGCGTCGTCCGATGGGCGCTGGTCCTCCCTTCGGCCGCCGGCGCCTTCGATAACCCAGAGCCGTCCGGCCGGGTCGAAATCGAAGCGAGTCGGGTGACGCAGCCACGGGCTGGCCGCCCAGAGCGTGACGTCCCACCCGGGATCGCTGGCGGAGAGCAGAAACGGGGGCACGACGTTCGCCGGAGGAGCCTGGGTGCGGAGTTGGGTTCCGAGCGCTTCGGCCAACGCGCGCCGGACGGTGGCCGCCACTTGAAACGCTAACGCCTCGTTTCCCTTTTCATTGAAATGAACGTTAACCGGGCGCTGCCAGGCGGCCCGGCGAGTCATGGCGAACGCATAGAGATCATTGACCTCGATGCCGGCAGCTCCGACGACCCGGCAGGCGATGCGATTGTAGCGCTCCACATCTTCCGGATCACGTAACGGGTCCACCGGCCCGGGCGCCACCGGAGTGGTGGTGGCGAAGATCAACCTGGCGCCTGTCCCCTTGAGTGCCGCCACGATTTCGCGGAGTTGCTGCTCGTAGACGTCCGGCTCGGCCTGGCGCGGGTGCGAGGCGCGCGTTGAGTTGAGGCGCGTGCGGGGATTGACCCGCTTGAGATCATGCAACCCGAAGTTGAAATGGATCACGTCCCAGTGCCCGCCGTCGTAAGCCAGCCAGCGGCTGATTTCCTTGATTCCTTTGCTGGTGCCTTCGCAGTTCTCGACGTGCCCGTTGGTGCCGGCGGGACGGATGACGTCCGCGACATCTTTCAACAGCTCCCGGACAACCGGAGTGTAAGCCACCGAGACGGAGTCGCCCAGGATCAACACTCGGCCCGAACGCGTCTCGGCCGCGGTGAGCCCGGCCGGCACCAGACAGAACAGCAAACAGAGACGAGTTAGCATCGCGTTCCAGCGGCGAGGAGTTTTGACAGAAAACCGGAAAGGGAAAAGCGGAAAGGGAAAAGCGGAAAGCGGAAAGCGGAAAGGGAAAAGCGGAAGGCGGAAAGCGGAAAGCGGAAAGCTGCCTGCCTGCCGTGGCCGGTCGGCCAAGGCGGGAAACCCGGGATAACGTTCAACAGTCAACATTCAATTCAACGCCCAATGTTCAATCGGTAGGGGCAGGAAATCTTTTAATCTTTTGCGTGTGAAAGATTTTTTGCTTTGGCCCACGGACACCTGCAACTTTCGGACCCGAATTGGGACCATGAACCCTCGTTTCCCGAAGACACCCCCCAATCGAGGACGATTCACGGATTTCCGCTTTCCGCTTTCCGCTTTTCCCCCGAGTTTGCTTTTGCACAAGCCTTCCCAGCTCCATAAGCTGGGCGTGGTGAAATTATTGTTTATTGGTGACATCGTGGGAGAACCCGGGCGGCGCGTGGTGCAAACCCTCGTGCCATTGCTGCGTTTGCAACATGGCCTGGATGTGGTGGTGGCTAACGGGGAGAATTCAGCCGGAGGTTCGGGCATCACCCCGAAGACGGCCGAAGAAATCTTTTCAGCCGGTGTGGATGTGATCACCACCGGAGACCATCTGTGGGACCAGAAGGAAGTGTCGGTGCTCCTGGAGACGGAGCCGCGCTTCTTGCGGCCGCTCAATTATCCGCCCGGCACGGTGGGGCAGGGGAGCCGCGTCTTTCGACCGGCGGGCAAACCGCCTTTTGCGGTCGTCAACTTGCAAGGACGCACCTTCATGCCGGACCTGGACAATCCGTTTCACGTCATTCAGCCTGAGGTGGAACGGTTGCGGGCGGAGACGCCGGTCATCCTGGTGGATTTTCACGCCGAGGCGACTTCGGAGAAGATCGCCCTGGCCCGGATGCTGGACGGGAAGGTGAGCGCGGTGATCGGGACGCACACGCATGTGCAGACGGCCGATGAGCAGATTTTCGCGGGTGGAACTGCTTTTTTGTGTGATGCCGGTTTTACCGGGCCGCACGAGAGCGTGCTGGGCCGGGAGATCGAACCAGTCATCCGACGATTCCTGACCCTGACTCCGCAACGATTCGAGGTGGCCAAAGGACGGGTGCTGTTGCAGGGCGCCCTGTTGGACCTCGACGAAACCACTGGCCGGGTGCGGGCGATCCAACGGGTCTCGGAACGATTGCCATGACGAAGAAGGTGCAATCGCAATGGGAATTCGGGGAGCTTTTCCCGACCGAACCGCCACGCCAGGTCCTGACCGTGTCCGAACTCACCGGCCGCATTCGGCGCGCGTTGGAAAAGGAGATGGGCCTGGTGTGGGTGACCGGAGAAGTCACCAATCTGCGGACGCAGTCGTCCGGCCACATCTATTTCACGCTCAAAGACGCCGGCTCCCAGTTGAACTGTGTCTTGTTTCGCAGTGAACTGGTGCCGCATCGGGAATATCTCGAAGACGGACAGAAGCTGCTCCTGCAAGGCACCCTCACGGTGTATGAACCGCGCGGTCAATATCAATTGATCGTCCGCGCCGTGGAACTGCAGGGGCAGGGCGCATTGCAAGTCGCCTTCGAACGGCTCAAGCGGAAACTGGCGGCAGAAGGGTTGTTTGATCCGGCTCGCAAACGGCCCCTGCCGCGCTATGCGCAGCGCATCGGGCTGGTCACATCCCCCACCGGCGCCGCCATCCGCGACGTCTTGCACGTGGTCGCCCGGCGGCAACCGGGCCTGAGCATTATCCTGGCGCCGTGCCGTGTGCAGGGGGAAGGCGCCGCGAGCGAGGTCGCAGCTGCGATCGGGCTGCTCAATCAATGGAATCAAGCCCAAGGGCCCGGGCAACGCCTTGATTTGATCCTGGTCACCCGCGGCGGGGGCAGCTTGGAGGATCTGTGGGCGTTCAACGAGGAAGCGGTGGCGAGAGCCTTTTTCCAATCCGCCTTGCCGATCGTGTCTGCCGTCGGCCATGAAATCGACTTTACCATCTGCGACTTCGTGGCGGATGTGCGGGCGGCCACCCCCAGCGCGGCCGCCGAGATCATCACGGAGGGAACCTACGCCAGCCGCCGTTTCCTGGCCGAAGCCGGCCGGCGTTTACGGCAACTGGCCGGGCAACGAGTGCAGAGCGGGTCGGAACAAGTGCGCTCCTGGAGCGTGCGACTGCAGCGAGTCCATCCGCGCCGGCGGTTGCAGGAACACCTCCAGCACCTGGATGAATTGCAGGCCGCCCTCAGCCGCCGAGTCAAACAACGCTGGCAACTTTGCAAGACTGCCTGGGTGCAACAAGCAAGACGGTTGGCCCGGTTGAAACCATCCCTGGTCCTGGAACAACGCCGGCAGACGATCCTGGAATCCCTCCGGCGGCTTCGCCAACGAGTGGCGCTGGAGTTGCAGCAACGGCGCAACCGGCTAGACCAGACCCAGGCACGCTTGCAATTGCTCGGTCCAGATAACGTCCTGGCCCGCGGCTATTCAATTACTACGGACGAGATGACAGGCCAGATCCTCCGGAGATCAGACGAGACGCAGGAGGGTCACCGGTTGCGCACGCGTTTGGGCACGGGCGAAGTCCGTAGCGTCGTGGTGAACCCCAATGCGGCCCGCAAATAGGCCGCAGATTAACAGATACGAGACGCACTGCGCACTGCGCACTCCGCACTGAGCGGGGCCCGCAGATGGACAGATGGCTATTTTAGTCAGAAGCATCGAAGCATCTCACCGGAGCGATTGTGTGAGGAGATTCCACCGTACCTAACGATCGAGGGGCGAGAGTAAGAGTAAGAGTAGGAGTAAGAGCAAGAAATGAGTGGTTGGCCCCCTCTTACTCCTTACTCTTACTCCTTACTCTTACTCCTTACTCTTACTCCTTACTCTTCGCGTTGCCATTGCAGCTGATCGATCAAACTCCCCCTCCAAACGCCGGTGAATAACTTTTATGAAAAAGTCCTTTCAAACACAGAGAACCGCTTTGTCGCGAACTTTGTCGACGAGTGGCTGGAATGCTGGGATTTCGACAAAGTTTTCCCGAAAACGCTCTTGGGACAGGCTCTACTTACGCTGAAGTGGAGCTGCGCTTGTTAGGTGGATTGGGCGCAGGCGCGTCG
Source organism: Verrucomicrobiia bacterium (assembly GCA_035577805.1). Taxonomy (GTDB): domain Bacteria; phylum Verrucomicrobiota; class Verrucomicrobiia; order Limisphaerales; family JADJPG01; genus DATLUX01. Next base: position 1,003 of record DATLUX010000298.1, on the reverse strand, counting down.
GCCGGCGCAGCGTTGAACTGAGCTTTGACTTTGGCCACGGTCTGTTCAGGGGTCAGGCCGTATTTGTAGCGGAGATGATCGACGGAGGAGGCGTGTTCGATGAACTGATCGGGCCACCCGATTCGAACGACCGGCACGTGCATGCGTCGCGCGCTGAGCAATTCCAGCACCGCACTGCCATAACCGCCCATCAAGGCGTGATCCTCGAGTGTCACCACCACTTCGGAGACTCCTGCGAAACGGGTCGTGAGTTCTTCGTCGAGCGGCTTGGTGAAACGCGGGTTGATGATGGCACAATTAAACCCTTCGGCCGTCAGCTGATCGGCGGCCTGGCGGGCGATGCTCTGCATATTGCCGAGGGCAAAGAAAGTGACTTTATGGTCGCGGCTGTTGGCAAAGTCACGAGTGACTTCGCCTTTGCCGATCTCGATCGGTTTCGGTTGATCCTTGATGGGCACACCTTCAGCGGCGCCGCGCGGATAGCGAATGAAGGTGGGATGTTTCTGGAGCGTGGCGGTAAACATCATGTCGGCCAGTTCATCCTCGTCCTTGGGCGCCATCGCGATGACGTTGGGGAGGCAGCGCAAGTAGGCGATGTCGAACAAGCCGTGGTGGGTGGGGCCGTCGTTGGCGGACAGACCGGCGCGATCCATGCAGAATAAGACGGGAAGATCCTGCAGGCAGACGTCGTGATGGATGCAATCGTAAGCGCGCTGGAGGAAAGTGGAATAGATGGCGACGATCGGATGAAAGCCCATCGTGGCCATGCCGGCGGCGAAGATCACTGCATGCTCTTCGGCAATGCCCACGTCGTAATAACGGTTGGGCATGGCCTTCTCCAGGAACTTCAGTCCGGTGCCCGTGGGCATGGCCGCGGTGATGCCAACCAGCGACGCGTCGCGCTGGCACAGTTTCACGGCCGTTTGCCCAAAGATATCCTGATAGTTGGGCGCCGCGCCGGGTTTGGCGGGCAGGGTGGCGCCGGTTTGGGCGTCGTACGGGC
>DATLUX010000297.1:0-29264 GCA_035577805.1 Verrucomicrobiia bacterium | reverse complement strand
GTCGCGCGTGGTTTGGTGCGTCATGTGCAGGTAGATCATCGTGGTGGTGATCTGTTTATGACCCAGAAGTTTTTGGATCGTGTGCAGATGAGCCCCGGCTTCCAACAGCAAAGGGCCGTGTGAACGGTTCAATCAGGACTGTAAACCCCACGTCGAAGTGGAGACTTGAGTCAGATGATTTGGCGCAGCGAGTCCTCCTCTCGAAGACATGACAAAGCAGATGCACCGCTCTCGTTGCAATCCCAACATCACTGGCGCGGTGTCGGTGAGCTGCGACGTTCAGCGGCGTTAGCGCCATGTGCATGAATGTTCACGCAATCGTTGTCGCTTTGCTGCTCTACAGCGGGTTCCCTGCCGGCGCGATGTCGGCGCCGTCGCCCTGTCAGGTCAGTACAATTGGACCTTTGAAGGACCTGGAGGCCGTTATGGTTTGACTCAGTTCGGACCCATAGGCACGAGACCGCGCACCACGTATTTGGTTTGGGGCAGCAAAGTTCATCGTATTCCGAAGGCCCAACTGAGATTTCCTCCGTTATCTCTGTTGCCTCCTGTTCAAAAATGGGCGCGCGAGAACCCGAGATGGTGAGGATTGGGGGACAGGAACAGGAGCAAACGGAGAAAACAGAGGAGTTTGCAACTGAGTGCGAGGGTTCTCGGTGTCGGTACATACGCTTTCACCCAGCTCGCTGCGTGACCAGAAATTCTCGTTAGGTAAGCAGAAATCCTGGTTCACGGACCAAAAATCTTGGTCCACGGACCAGAATTTTGGGTTAGCGTAGCAGGATTCTCCTCATCCAACCCGCGGAACTGGTCTCCGAGACCAAAATCTTGGTTCCGGTGACCAGAAATCCGCTCCATCGGCCTGAATTTGTGGTTCGCGAAGCACTCCGAGTCCACCCGCGACCAGGAATTGTCGTTCGCTTACCAGAAAAGTGGCTACGCGAGCAGGATTTCTGCTCTTGTAACCAGGAAAGTATCTCCGCGATAGCAGGATTCTCCTACCAGACCATTTAGACTAGGGTGGTGACTCTGCTATCGGACGGTCACGAAATCGTTATGCCTCAGGAGCACTAACACCAGGCCTCAGTCAAAATAACGGGGATGGACCGGCGCCGGCGACGCAAGCATTGCTGAACGGGCATCGTGTCCATTCCCAATCCTGTTTCGTGCCTGTCCTGATTTGGCTGTAGCGGCGGTCTGCGACGTCTGCGACCGCCGCCGGTGCGCGAAAGGGAGCCGGAAAGGCGGCGGTCATAGACCGCCGCTACAATTCGCGATTCAACTAGGACACTACCTCCTGGCTGGCTGCGTTGACAGCGGGTTCGGCTCTCCGTAGTTTGCCGGCGCATGTTTGAGCTTGAAGCCCCGTTTGCGCCGGCCGGCGATCAACCTGAGGCCATCGCCCGTCTGACGGAAGGGCTGCAGTCGGGAGCGCGTCATCAGACGCTGTTGGGAGTCACCGGCTCCGGCAAGACCTTCACGGTGGCGAATGTGATCAGGAACGTCAACCGGCCCACGTTGGTGTTGTCGCACAACAAGACTTTGGCGGCCCAACTTTACGCGGAGTTCAAGGGCTTTTTCCCGCGCAATGCGGTTGAATACTTTGTTAGCTATTTCGATTACTACCAGCCTGAGGCCTACATTCCGCGCACCGACACTTATATCGAGAAGGACTCCAGCGTCAACGAAGCCATCGAACGGCTGCGGTTGTCCACCATGAACGCGTTGTTTACCCGGCGGGATGTGATCGTGGTGGCCAGCGTCTCGTGCATCTACGGCATCGTCAGCATGGAAGATTACAAGGCCATGGTCATTCATCTGGCGGTTGGCCAGGAATTGTCGCGCGAACAATTCCTGCTGCGCCTGGTCGACTTGCAATACAACCGTAATGACATCGAATTCACCCGCGGCAATTTCCGCGTCCGCGGCGATACGGTCGAGGTTTGCCCAGCCTACCGCGAGGATGCACTGCGGGTGGAGTTTTTTGGCGATCAGATCGAGCGGATCACGCGCTTCGATCCATTAACCGGCGACAAGCTCGAGGAAACCCAGGCCGTGGCCGTGTTTCCCGGCAAACAATTTGTGACTCCCGCCGACAAAATGAAACGCGCCATTCTTTCCATCCGGGACGAATTGGGCCCGCGCATCGCCGAATTGGAAAAAGTGGGCAAGCTGATCGAGGCGCAGCGGCTCAAGATGCGGACCGAATACGATCTCGAGATGATGGAAGAGATGGGGTTCTGTTCCGGGATAGAGAATTATTCCCGGCATATCGCGGATCGCCCACCCGGCTCGCGGCCTCATACGTTAATTGATTTTTTTCCGCCGGATTATGTGCTGGTGGTGGACGAGTCGCACGTGACGCTGCCGCAGGTGGGAGGCATGTATGCCGGGGACATGTCGCGCAAGCGTGTGCTGGTCGAACATGGCTTCCGCTTGCCCAGCGCCCTCGATAACCGGCCGCTGAACTTTCCCGAGTTCCAAGCCATGCAGGGCCAGACCCTTTACGTCAGCGCCACGCCGGCGGCGCAGGAGGTCGAGTGGTCGAAGGGACGCGTGGTTGAACTGCTGGTGCGTCCCACGGGTCTGGTCGATCCGATGGTCACCCTTAAACCGTTGCGGGGCCAGATCGACGATCTCATCAACGAAGCGCGCCAGCGCGTGGACCGCAAGGAACGGGTCCTGGTCACGACCTTAACCAAACGCACTGCCGAGGAACTGACGGATTACCTGCGCGATATCGGCATCAATGTCCGCTATCTTCATAGTGAGATTGATGCCATTGAGCGGGTCGAGATCCTGCGGGCGCTGCGCAAGGGAGATTGCGACGTGTTGGTCGGCATCAATCTGCTCCGGGAAGGGCTTGACCTGCCGGAGGTGTCGCTGGTGGCCGTGCTGGATGCCGACAAGGAAGGGTTCCTCCGTTCCACCACCAGCCTGATCCAAACCGCTGGTCGCGCCGCCCGGCATCTGCGGGGCGAAGTGATCCTATACGCGGACGTCAGGACGCAGAGCATCCAGAAGTTTCTGGCCATCACCCAATATCGGCGCGAGAAGCAGCTGGCTTACAATGAGCAACATCACATCACCCCACGGAGCGTCAGCCGCGCGGTCGAAGAGAGCTTGTCGCTCCGCGACGATCAAATTACCCGCGCCACTGCCGTCCTGCGTGAGACGGCCGAAAACCTGGATGTGACGGAGACTCTCCGGGAATTGGAGGAAGAGATGCTGATGGCGGCCAACAACCTGGAATTCGAAAAGGCCGCGTTGTTGCGGGACCAGATCAAGGAGCTGAAACGTTTGAGCGGAGGCGGGCCCGGCCCGGGCGAAAAGCCCAAGACTTATCCGAAAAGCCGGCGAAAAGCGGGAAAGTTCTAGGTTTGTGGTCGAGGTTTCCGAGGTGTTCTCCTCCTCTGCCCCAGAGTCGAAGTTTTTAAGGTCGAAGAGCGGTCACGGAAATGCCCCTTAACGTGAATCCGGACGCGGCCGCACCCGTCTGAAGAAACCTGTAACCATCGCCATGCTTAAACAGTCTGGGCATCAGGCGATAACGCCGCTAAATTGTAAAAAAGAGAAAGGTTAGCAAAAGTATGTTGCGTGCATTGATCCTCGCGGTTGGCCTGGTCAGTTGTTTGACCCTCACGGCCACTGCCGACGACGACGATAAGAAGCCCGCCGACAAAGGCAAACGCGGGCAGCTCACCGAAGAACAACTTAAGGTGCGCAAGGAAATCCTCGCGAAGTACGACAAAAATAAAGATGGCAAATTGGACGCCGAAGAACGCAAAGCCATCTCGGCCGAAGACAAAGAGAAGCTAAAAGCGGCCGGCCTTGGTCCCCGCAAGAAAAAAGACGAAGGCAAGTAAACCGTTCCGGAATCTCCAGCCCATCGCCCATCGCCAGCCCTGGCGGTGGGCTTTTTTGATGTCCCAACAGCGCTAGCCTGTCGGTCCTCTGAGGTCCCCGCAAAACGACGAGCGCGCCTTCACTGTTCCATTTCCACCAACTCAGGACGCTAGAGTCCTTGATTCTGAGAAGAAGGGGTGAGCACTCTTGCGCTTGGGTTGAATCCGGACTTGATTCTCGCAGCGATAACCGCGATTCAAGAATCATAACTTGGAACCGACAACCGCAACTGCGCACCGAATGACCCCTCCCACCTCTTTTCGCTGGCTGTGGTCAGGTGCGGACGCCTTCCCTCTCATGCTGCAGGCCATCGACGCGGCCACGCGTTCCGTTCGGCTGGAGATGTACATTTTCTCCGCGGGCGATCCGGGCGACGCCTTTCGCGATGCCTTGGTGCGGGCGGCCGGACGCGGCGTGCATGTCCAACTGTTGTTGGACGCGGTGGGATCGTTCGGGTTGCCGGCCAGTTATTGGAAGGCGTTCTCGGACGCCGGCGGCCGCTTGCGTTGGTTTAATCCGCTTAAGCTCGGCCGAATGACTTATCGCAATCATCGGAAGTCGCTCATTTGTGATGAACAATGCGCGTTCGTGGGCGGATTCAACATCGCTTCGGAATATCTTGGGGATGGAGTCACCTCGGGTTGGCGCGATCTGGGGATTAAGATCGACGGATCATTGGCAGCGGAGCTCGCAGAAAGCTTTGATCAGCTGTTCGTCCGCGCCGACTTCGAGCACAAGTCCATGCAACGGTTTCGCAAGACGACGGCGCGCGGAACGATTTCGGCGGAGGGCTGGCGGTTGTTGCTCAGCGGCCCGGGGCGCGGCTACAACTTCTTGAAACGCACCTTGGCGACGGACCTGGCCAATGCGCATACCGTCCAGATCATGTGCGCCTACTTCCTGCCCACCTGGCGTTTGCGCCATGAGATTGTTCGCGTAGTCCGCCGGGGTGGTAATGTTCAAATTATTCTGGCGGGCAAAACGGATGTGTTGCTTGCCCAACTGGCCAGCCGGCGACTCTACCGGACGTTGCTCAAGGCGGGCGTGGAGATTTACGAATACCAACCGCAGGTGTTGCACGCCAAATTGTTTCTGGTGGACGAACAGGTGTATGTCGGGTCGTCCAATTTGGATGCGCGCAGCCTGAACATTAATTACGAGCTGTTGGTGCGCATTGCCCATCCCGAGGTGGTGGACGAGGCGCGGCGAATCTTTGCCGAGGCACTCACTCACTCACGCCGGGTGGAGTATGGTGCCTGGCGCCGTTCTCGCAACCTTTGGACCAAACTGATGGAACGGTGGGCTTACTTTCTGTTGGCCCGCGTGGACCCGTGGTGGGCGCGTGCGCGCGCGAAACACCTGCGGTGAGGCGGCTGGGGCAAGCCGGGTCCAGGCCAAAGGGCCAGGCCAAGCTTCGAGGAGGTTACTGCTTTGTGGTCGTGCGGCTTTGGGCCTGTTGCATTCTCGGCACCATGAGGGCGCGCGAACCAAACTGTTTCTCCAGGTCCTCCTGCAACTGTTCACGTAACGTCCGATAGGCTTCCGTTTCGCCCGCGGTATCGGGTCGGGTCTGGACGATGTCGATGATGATGCGCGGTTTGTCGACCCAGGCGCGGATGCTGATGGGGTACTTCACATCCGGCTGAGCAAAGGAACAAATCGTGTCCGGGATCAGAGACAGGGCGGTCCGATCTTCGAAATGCCGGCGGTTGGCCAGCTCGGTCACGATTTGTTTGACGGTCTCGCGTTCCGAGGCAGGGACCGTCGTGCGGGTTTTCCGTTCCGCCGTGGGCACGCCGACCTGGAGTTGGGTGTGGTTGACAGTATCGCAGCCCGTCACCAGCCAAACGGAGAAAAGTGACAGACAAGCAATCCAGTGCTTCATGGTTCCTATCTTCATCGTGGGTTTAGACCAGGCTTGATCGAGCCCCCAAGCATCGGCCAAGACGGCCGCAGTGTAGGGGCTACCGAAGGGAAACCAAGCCCAAAGTTGGGCTGCGGAGTCAGGTCAGCAGCGCTTTCACCACTTGGGCTTCCGCGTCGACGCCGGTCAGGCGCATATCGACTCCCTGCCATTTGAACGTGAAGCGGCGATGATCGATGCCCAGTTGTTGGAGGATGGTGGCGTGCAGGTCGCGCACATGCACGGGGTTCTCCACGATGTTATAACTAAAATCATCGGTCTGACCGTAAATGGTCCCGCCTTTAATGCCGCCCCCAGCCAGCCACATGGTGAAACAACGCGGATGATGGTCGCGTCCGTAGTTATCCTTGGAGAGTCCGCCCTGGCTGTAGATGGTGCGGCCGAATTCGCCCCCCCAGATCAACAAGGTATCATCGAACAACCCGCGGGAACGCAGATCCTGGATCAAGGCATAGGTGGCTTGATCGACATCTTTGCATTGGGACGGGAGACGTCCGCCCACATTCGAATGATGATCCCAGTTGTTGTGATAGACCTGAACAAAACGCACCCCCCGCTCGACGAGGCGCCGGGCCAACAGACAGGTGTAAGCAAAGGTGCCGGGTTTCCTGGCCTCCTCGCCGTAAAGTTTGTAGGTGGCGTCGGATTCGCGGGTGACGGCCATCAGTTCGGGGACACTGGCCTGCATCCGGAAGGCCATCTCGAACTGTTGAATGCGCGTGTGGGTTTCAGGATCGCCGACCTTGCGGTAGTTGATTTCGTTGAGCGCCTGCAGTCCATCGAGTTGGCGCCGGCGCAGATCGGAAGGCACACCCGAGGGGTTCTTGATGAACAGGATGGGGTCGCCTTGGCTGCGGAACGACACTCCCGCATATTCACCGGAAAGGAAGCCACTCGACCAGAGCCGGGCGCTGATGGCTTGGATTTGTTCCTTGTTGGAAGGTTCCGCGACCAGGACGACGAAGGTGGGGAGATTCTGATTGAGCGACCCCAAGCCATAGCTGACCCAGGAACCGATGCAGGGCCGGCCGGAGACCATGCTGCCGGTTTGCATCTGGCAGATGGCCGGTTCGTGGTTGATGGCTTCGGTGTGCATCGAACGAATGAAAGCCATCGAATCGACGCACTGCGCCGTATACGGCAACAGTTCGGTGTTCATCCACATGCCGCATTGGCCGACCGGTTTGAAGCGGTATTTGGATGGGGCGATCGGGAACCGCTTCTGGCCCGAGGTCATCGTCGTCAGGCGTTGACCCATCCGCACCGAGTCCGGCAGATCTTTGTCGTACCAATCTTTGAGGACGGGTTTGTAGTCGTAGAGATCCATCTGCGACGGTCCGCCGACCATGTGCAGGTAGATGACGTTGCGGACTTTGCTGGGGAAATGGGGCAAGGACGCCAGCCGGTTTGGTGTCTGCTCCTGGGCGCTCCAGAGGCGGGCGCTGGGGCCCAGGAGTGAGGTGAGGGCAGCGTAACCAAGCACATTCTTGCCGCGGGCGAAGAACTGGCGTCGGGTCTCCAATAGAGCAGGATTCATTTATTGAGGACTTCGTCGAGGTTTAGCAATTGATTGGCCACCATCGTCAAGGCGGCCAGTTGCGAGGCCGGCCCGGGGGCGGCCGCGGTCGATTCACCGGTCTGAATCAGTGCTTGGGCGGCGTCGGGATTCTTTTGATAGAACCGGGTCATGTCGGTGAGGGTGTGTTTGACGATGGCCAATTCCGCCGCAGTGAGTGGGCGCATCAACAGCCGCCGCGCCATGATCGCGACGGCCGTGTCATCGCGGCCCTGTGCCCGGGTGAGTGCTATTTCGGCCAGGTGCCTGGCGGCTTCCACGAATTGGGGGTCGTTGAGTGTGGCGAGGGCTTGGAGCGGGGTGTTGGTGCGTTCCCGGCGGACGGCGCAGGTCTCGCGGCTTGGGGCGTTGAACAAATCCATGGTCGGCGGGGGCGCGGCGCGCTTCCAAAAGGTGTAAACGCTGCGTCGGTACAGATTCTCGCCCTGATCGGCCCTGTAAGAGCCGGTGTTGCTTTCCGGCATGGCCACCGCTTCCCAAACGCCGGCAGGTTGGTAGGGCTTCACGCTGGGGCCGCCAACCTTCAGTGCGAGCAAGTCGGCTGCCGCCAGCGCGTAGTCGCGAACCATCTCCGCATCCATCCGGAAACGCGGTCCGCGACTAAGCAAACGGTTTTGCGGGTCGCGCTCGATTTTATCCGGAGTGACCACCGCGCTTTGGCGGTAGGTGCTCGAAGTGAGGATCAGCTCGAAGAGCCGTTTCACGTCCCATCCATTCTCCTGGAACTCGACGGCCAGCCAGTCGAGCAACTCTGGATGGCTGGGAGTTTCGCCCGTGGCACCGAAGTCTTCGGTGCTCTTGACCAAGCCGGTGCCGAAGACTTCCTGCCAGAAGCGATTGACCACGACTCTGGCGGTGAGGGGATTGTCCGGGGCCACCAACCATTCGGCCAAGCCAAGCCGATTGCGCGGCGCCCCCGAGGGCAGGGGGTGAAGCACCGCCGGCGTCGCGGGCGCGACTTTCTCCCGCGGCTGATCATATTGGCCGCGGAAAAGAATGGCCGCCATAGGTTGGCTATTGGTTTTTTCCTCCTGGATCAAAGTGACCGGGCTGCGTCCGCGGATCAGCTGCTGCTCCTTCTCGAGGGCCGCGAAGCGGGCTTGCGCGTGCTGCCACCCTGAATGTTGCGTCACCATGAACCAATCACGCAGAGCGTCGCCGGGCGCGTTATTGGTAGGATGGGCCCGAACATCCGCGAGCAGCGCTTGAAACCGGGACGGAGCAGCCGTGGCCAGCGCCCGGACTTCGTTAGTGGCCAGTCGGCGCGAATAGATCTGGATGTCCTGGACAGCGACATCGACCAGTTGGTTACCCTTCTCTCTCCGGCCCACCCGCAGTGGCAACGAGTTGCGGATGGAACCTTCCAGGCCGTTCTGATCGCGGTTAGCGCCCACCTCCAATCCATTGACAAACAATTTCACGCCGGATGCTCGGCCTGAGCCGTCGTAGGTGAAGAACACATGCTGCCATTCGTCGGCCCGGAGGGTTTTGTCGTTGGCCCGAACGGCCATCGCCATGATCGACCACCGATGGCTCAATTGAAAACCGAAGCTGCCTTCCCGCACGTAGAGATCCCAACCGCGATGTTTGGCATCCTCTCCCGCCATGCGAGCGAGGACGGAGCCTTCGCTCTTCAAGGTTTTGGGCAACTTGACCCAGGCGCCGCCAGAGAACGGTTGGCCGGCTTCAAAGCCGGCGAAGTCACCAAGCAACACACTGTTGCCCTCACTGAACAGAGGCGCGGAGCCATAAGGCGCGTCGGCTTGCCATGACAACGAACCGCTCATGATGAAGTCCGTGCGATAACCCGTCACGGACCCCACCAGGTTGGAGCCTTGTCCTTCGGTCAAAGGTAAGTGAAGAGCCGCGTCGGGCAGGGTCATTGGTATGTTACTTGGCGCGGACGCAGAGCCCACCGCGTTGGTGAAGGTTACGGCCTTGGCCGCGCTGGCCTGGAACCCAGGCAGCCAATTGGTGAAGTCTGCCCCGGCGCGTTCGTATTCGGTGTCGCGCTGCTGTTTGGCGGATTCCAGTTCGGACAGGAGAGCTTTCCAACGGGCCCGGTCGGTTTCCGTCTGTGGAACGACCATGAACAAATCTGTTTCGCGGCGGTTCTTGTCGAAGCCGCTCTGTTTCGTATTCCGGAAAAAGGCGGCCATGGAATAGAAGTCGCGGGTGGTGAGCGGATCGAATTTGTGATCATGACACGCGGCGCAATTGAGGGTGAGGCCCAGCCAGACCCAACTGGTCGTGGTCACACGATCATTGGCATAATTGGCCAGATTCTCGTCCTCGATGGTGCCGCCTTCGTTGGTGGTGAGATTGCAGCGATGGAATCCGGTGGCGATCCGGTCGTCGTCGGTGGCGTCCGGCAGCAAGTCGCCGGCAATCTGTTGGATGGTGAACCGGTCGAAGGGCGTGTTGCGGTTGAAGGCCCCGATGACCCACTCGCGGTAGGGCCAGATTTCGCGGTAATTGTCGAAGTGCAATCCATGTGTATCCGCATAGCGCGCGGCATCCAACCAATAGCGCGCGCGATGTTCACCCCACTGTGGGGAATTCAGCAGTTGTTTGATCAATCGATGATAGGCGTTCGGGGAATGGTCCCCGAGAAAGGCTTCGAGCGTTTCCGGACGTGGCGGCAAGCCGGTGAGATCCAACGTGGCACGGCGGGCCAAGGTGCGACGATCGGCTTCGGGGGCGGGCCGCAGCCCTTTGGCTTGAAGGCGGGCCAGGACGAAAGCATCGATGGGATTGCGAATCGTGAACGACCCGGTGGATTTTACGGCCGGCACGGGCGGCCGTTCGGGCTTGAGGAACGCCCAGTGTCCCTGCCAAAGCGCGCCGTCTTCAATCCAGCGTTTGATCTTGTCCTTTTGATCGGCGCTGAGAGTTTTGTGCGAGTCTGGCGGGGGCATCTGTTCCTCCGGATCGGAGCTGATGATTCGTTGCCATAGCTCGCTTTTGGCAAGGTTGCCGGGAACCACGGCCGGACCGTGTTTGGGGGCCGACTCGTAGAGACCCTCTTTGGTATCAAGGCGAAGCCCGGCCTTGCGGGCTTTTTGATCCGGTCCGTGGCAAGCGAAACAGGTGTCGGAAAAAATCGGCCGAATGTCGCGACTGAACCGAATGCTTGAATCAGCGGCGATGCTGCTGCGGGCAAACAGGCCCATACAGGAGCCAGCGGCGAACCAGCAGAAAGCCCTCAGGGTCAAGGGGCCGCGCCATGTCGAGTTCGGTCGATTTCTCATGAGAAGTTGCGAGTCGAGCATAATGCCGACGTTACGGAAGCATGACTACTTCATTCTGGTTGCGATCCGCTGGCCACAAGTTGCTCCAGACTGTTCATTTTTTGGTTCCCAAACGAAGTAAATGAAAAAGGCGCGGGAAAGTTATCCCGCGCCTCGTGGATTGATTCTCTGGGTCGCGCGCGTGACTCGCTCTGGGTGGTTTACTGGTAGGTCACCCGCCAGTAGCCGTAGATCTGGTTGCCGCGGATATCCGGGCCGACGGCACCTTTGCCCCAGAAGTAATCATTGTAGTTGCTGCAACCGGCAGGTCCGATGACGCCCATGGCGACGGCGATGTTGCTGGACGGTTGCTCTTCGGCCTTGGCCATGAACCAGGCCGAGCGGACAGGGATACCCGGCAACGTGATGAACCCGAGCCGGCGCCCGAGAGCCCAGTCGGCGAACCGACCGCCGAAATCGGGCCAGTCATGGGCATTGGTTTCAAAGCCCAGCAACAGATGGAGTCCGGCAAAGCTGGGGCCCCACCGCGTCGCCCAGGACTTGCCGTCGTAGGTGCCTTTCAACACCTGGCAGGAGAGCAAGGCCAGGAACTCCAGGTCGAGGTCGCCCCAGGCGCCGGCCGCGTCGGTGTAGTAGAGCGTGCCGTCGTCATGGCTGCTTTCGAAGGTGAAACCGCCGCCATAACCGTGTCCGATGTAGAAGGTGATGTCGGCATTATCGACGTAGAGATGGTCGAGCCCGGTCGGACCTTCCTTGAAGTCGCGTTCCCAGGCGCCGACACCGCTCCAATTGAATCGCCGGGTGACGCCATCGCTGTCGAAGCGACTGTTAAACCCGGCCTGGTTGGCCCCGCCCATGTCGGACACGGCGCGCTCAGTGCCGTAGTCGCGCACGCCGCCCACCGCGGCGAAGAATCCGAGCGGCCCAGGCCCCCCGGAGACTTCCACGACGTCACTGGCCTGAACCCGGATACCGTTGGCATCGGTCACGAACACACGGACGGTTTCCTTGGTTTCACCGGCGCGTGGCTGCGCATCGTATTCGATACTGGGCGCGCTCGGGGCGCCGCCTAGGTCGGTGCTGGAGCTCAGCCACTCGAAGGAGTAAGGCTCAGTCCCGCCTTTCACGACGGCTCGCGCGCTGACGACGTCGCCTTGGGCCACGGCGACCACCTGCACGGCCGGCACGAGGGCAGTATCGTCGGTGGCAGGAATCAAAGAGCGGAGCAAGCTTACGGGCTGGCCATTAGCGTTGCCGTCGCCACCGCACTCGTAGCAGGGGATGATCTTCTGCACCGAGCCGAGAGCGAGCGACGGCGCGAAGTAGACCAGACGGGGAGAGCCGTTGGGTTGCAGGCCGGGATACAGCTTGGCGCAACGAGCCACCGCTTCTTCCATGGGCAGGATAGGAATCTCCTGGATGGGCTCGAGCTTGCGCAAGGCCACTTGGAGCGCGGTGGGTTTGCCGTTGGGACCGAGGGCCAGGTTAAGTTTGGCTCCGGGGCCGATCAATGGAATGCCGCCCAGATGGAACTGGAAGTTCACGTGAGTGTCGATGGCCTGCGGCTGCATGAGCGGCTGGCCTTTCGGGTCTTCGGCCTCGAACATCGAATGATTGGCCTGCAGCTCGCCGTTGTCGGGCATGATGTCCGCCAGCCGTAGCGCGCGTTCGAACAAGTCCATGGCCTTGTCACCTGGCACTGGTTGGATCCCGCGCAATTTTTCGAAGTTGATCCCTTCGAAGCTCAGCTCGCTTTTGTCGTTCTCGGAGCCGCGGGCGAGTTCATCGATCAAGGCCTGATCCTGGATGGGGTCGGTGGGGATGGACATGAACTCCGCGGGATCCAGGAAGAGCAGGGCCCCGCCATCGAGGTGTAGTTGGTCTTCGGGCAGATTCAACGCATCTGCGAGGCGGGCGGCTTGCACCCGGCTGATCCCGGCACTCGCCACCCCATAAACCGGGGCGGTGGGCTGGTCGCAGGCAAGCAGTCGGAAGAATCGGTGCTGACGACTCAGCGGCAGCCGCAGGCAATAGCTGGTGCCGGTGTCCACCGGCTCTTCCTCCACGTCCACCCAAACAATGGGAGGCGTCAAACTGCGGGTGGCCTGGAGCTTGTAGCAGCGGCAGGTCTTGGTCCAGCACACGATGACGTAGCCGTTCTCTTCATGGATGCTGAGAGTGGGCGGCACGTCCGGCAGCAGAGTCACGGTGAAGGAGCACTTCGATTCATTGCCGCATTTGTCCTTGGCCCGGCAGATCACGGTGGTGGTGCCCAGCGGGAAGAACGTGCCGGAGGGCGGTTCGCAGACCACCTCGGGGCTCGGATCGGCATTGTCGGACGCCGTCACGTCATAATTGACGGCCAGACCGTGGGTATCACGCGGAACGCAGTGAACGATATTGGACGGGCAGTGAATGTCGGGCGGCAAGGTGTCTCGGCGCACCGTAACGGTGAAGGTGCATCGATCTTCTCCGCCACAATTGTCCCGCACCACGCAGATCACGCCGGTGGTGCCGATGGGGAAGACGCTGCCGGACGGTGGTTGGCACACCACGGCAGGAGTCGGATCACTGCCGGGAATCACGGTCGGATCCGGATAGTTGACGACCACGTCGTTGCTGTCGCAGGTCCACACGAACATGTCCTGCGGGCAGCGGATTTGTGGTGGCACGCCTTGGCCGGTCACGATCCGGATGTCAAAACCGCAATTGGCGGAGTCGCCGCATTCGTTGGTGGCACGGCATTTAATGGTATGCACCCCGGCAGGCAAGCAAGTGCCCGGAGCTGGTGTGCAGCTTTCCAGTTTGCCGTTGACCACGACCGGCGGAGGATAAGCAATCGGCACGCAATTGCTGCCGCAACGCAGCGTTAGCACGATTGGTTCAGTCGGGCACTGGATGGAAGGCGGCGGGACCGGGCGCACGATGATACTAAAAGTGCAGCGAGCGATGCCGCAGGGATTCGAGGCCACGCAGCTGACCGGATTGACGCCCACGGGCAGACAAGTTCCAGAAGGCGGCGTGCAGTTCAGCAACACGCCGTTGTTCACGGTCGGATGCGGATAGAGCGCAGGCGCGCAATTCGAGCAGGTCGTCAGAACAGTGTCGTTAGGGCACGCGATCTGGGGCGGCTCACCTTGACCAGGAACGACGCGGAGTTCGAATTTGCACACGTTCACGGTGCACTCGTTGGTCGCACGGCAGAAAACCGTGTAGGTGCCCACGGGCAGACAGGTTCCCGGCGGAGGCGTGCAGCTCTCCAACGTTCCGTTGAGCACGACCGGAGCAGGATAAGCGATCGGCACGCAGTTTGTTCCACACGGCACGGCGACCACGATCGGTGCCGTGGCACCTGGACACTGGATCTCGACGGGCGGCACGGGCCGGACAGCAACCGGGAACTCGCACTGGGCGCGGCCGCATTCATTGGAAGCCGTACAAATAACGACCGTGACTCCGACGGGAACAACGGTGCCCGGCGGCGGCACGCACACCACGGTTGTGCCAGGCGGGTTCACCACCGGAGCCGGGTATTTCAGGATGGCGGTGTTCGAGCAGGTGGTGATGACCTGGGGCGGCGGGCATTGGATGCTGGGGGAAGCATCACCTTCAACCACTTTGACCAGGAAACGGCAAAAGTCTTTGTTGCCGCAACGATCTTCCGCCACGCAGTTCACGCTCGTCTCGCCGCAGGGGAAAAACGATCCGGAAGGCGGCACGCAAGTGACAGCGACGATGCCGCTATTGTCGGTCGCGACCGGAGGCGGATAGTTCACGACCCGACCGCAGACGCCGGCGGCGTTTTTGCACGCCACGACGCTAATATCTTCTGGGCACCGGATGGAGGGTGGTTCGGTGTCCGGCCTAACCGTGATGGTAAAGGTGCAGCGCTGGGCGTTTTGGCAGCCATCGATCACGCGGCAAGTCACGGTGGTGACACCGATAGGCCAGGGGGTGCCTGGCGGCGGATTGCAGATGACCTGGTAATCGGAACAGCCGCCCGAGACGATGGGCTGAGGATATTGATGAATGATGTTCGACGAGCATGTCCACAGGACAATGTTGCTCGGACACTGGATGGACAACGGCGCAGGGATAATCACACCTTGCGCACGCGCTGCTGAGTTTCCCAGCAACATGGCCCAGAGGGTGAACAAGATAATCGACACAAGGCGACGACACGACACGGTTGGCTTGGCATTCATGACACAGACTTCGGACAGTGGTTTGGTTTGCGTGGGCGACCCGATCTCATGGTCCGGGACGGTCCCCGTCTCCGATGGGCGGAGACGGGGCCCGCAGGTTCGTTCTGGCCCTGTGTTTCAGGGTTTTTCCAGGCGGTTGGCGGAGGCACACAGTTTTACTCGTCGCCAACCGATCACCTGGCCTCGCTCCAAAACGATCACCGCACTCGCGGAGGCTTGAGTCGCCTTCACTAAGGAAAGAAGGATTTGCCCCCTGACTATTACAGCACCCAGTCATTACTAAATGCGGAACGCGGAATGCGGGGTGCTGAGGAGGTTCATGGAGAGCTTGGACCTCCGAATTTCGGACGCGCATTGGACCCATGAACCCAGACCAATCTCACGTAGCAGCCGAGGTCACGAGGTACACCCTGAGCCTGTCGAAGGGCTCTGATCTTGCGCGAATGCGCCGGGATCGCGTACAAAGCGTTCGCAGCGTTTGCGCGTAGTTGCCGACGCGGCCATCCGTGGACAAGCCAGCCATCATCCTTTGTGCAGATGCGCGTTGCGGTCTGAAGGTGGGCGGCTTGACCATTCTGGATCGGCTGATCGTGACCCTGCATCGAGCGGGGTGCAGTCCCATCCTGGTGCAGGCACGCGAGCCCTTGCCGGACCTCAAGCGGGCCCGTGCTCTGGGGATCATCTGGCAAACGAGTGAATCGGTCGCAGCGCCATCGGCAGATTTTCTACTGAGCCAGGGGCATCTCTTGATTGGGTCCGCTGACGTTCAACGAGTGCTGCTGAGCGGAGAGAGCCTATGCGATGCCGAGGGGCGTGAACCGTTGCTGTGTTATCTGAGCGCAGGCGCTCCGGTCGCCGTGCCGGTGGGGTTGGAAGGGCGCGCTCTGCGTCCTGAAGGAGTCGCGCGCCATGTCGCGAACATCCAGGAGGCACAAGCAGCGGAGCGCGCATGGTGGGCTTCGTTGCGGAGTGCTTCGGACGGGACAGTTGACAAATATTTCAACCGGCCGTGCGGGCGCTTGCTGTCGCGGGTGCTGGTTCATACGCCGATCACGCCCAACCAGATTTCGCTCGCCTCCATTGCCATCGGCCTGGTTGGCGCGTGGTTCCTGGCGTCGGGCGATGCGGCCCGGGCTGTGCTGGGGGCGTTCCTGTTTCAACTCTCCGCGATCGTGGATTGCGTGGATGGCGACCTCGCACGGATGCTTTTTAAGGAGTCGCGGCTGGGCAAGTGGCTGGATCTGGCCGGCGACCAAGTGGTGCATGTGGCGGTGTTTATCGGGGTTGGCGTGGGATTGGCCCGGAGTGGGTCGACGGCGCCGGTCGGCTGGCTGGGGGCGAGCGCAGTAGTCGGGGCACTGATCTCATTCGGGCTCGTCCTGCGCGGCATGCTGGCCGGAGGTCAGAAAGGTACCGGAAAGCTGCAAACCTTGATTGATCGAGCCACGAACCGTGATTTTTCGGTCTTGGTGCTGCTGTTGGCTGCGCTGAATTCCTTGGAGTGGTTCCTCTGGATGGCCGCGATCGGTTCGCATGTATTCTGGATGCTGCTCCTGCTGCTGCAGTGGAACTCGCCCGAGCCAGCCGCGAAGCGGGCGGAATCCGGATGAGGACACGGGATGTCCTGCGGGTTTTGCTGGGGCTGGTGGCGGTGGCGGCTTTGGGGTGGTTTGTTTGGCACGCGGACTTGCCTGGAGTGGGAAGAGCGTTGGTGGGCCTGGGGGGCGCGGCCCCCGTGCTGCTGGGTCCTTATCTGCTGGTTTACCTCTCGGACACTTTAGGGTGGCTGTTTTCATTTCGGCAGCCGCTTTCGTTGGGGTTCCTGAACGTGTTGCGGATCCGCTGGGCTGGGGAGGCGGTGAACAACGTGGTGCCGTCCCTTACCTTGGGGGCGAAGCGGTTAGGATCTATTTACTGGCCAGGCGCGGAGTGCCGCCGGCCCGGAGTGCTCCCGCGGCGGTGGTTTCCAAAACCGTGCAAACGCTGGGGCAGGTGTGTTGCATCGCCCTGGGCGGGTTGGCGTTCGTTTACTTGGGAGTGGCTCCGCCGATCTTTCAGACCGCCATGCTGGCCGTGTTGATAACGGGCGGGCTGGCCATCGCCGGTTTGTTCTGGATCCAGCGGCGGGGTATGTTCGGGTTCCTGCTTGGCGTCCTGCGCCGGCTCCGGTGGCATCCGGATTGGGTGGAGCGGCGCCAGAAGGATTGGAGAATGTTCGACCACGAGGTCGGGACATTCTATGTCACTCAGCGCGGGCGCTTTCTAGGGGCGTTCGTTGGGTATCTGGGTGGCTGGCTGTTGGACGCGCTTGAGATTTATTTGGCAGCTTACTTGTTGAACGTCTCGATGAATCTGCCCCAAGCGATCGGCATTGAAACCTTTGTCAGCGTCGCCAAGGCCATGAGCATTTTCATCCCGGCCGCGGTGGGAGTTCAGGATTTCAGTGTGGTGTTTTTATGTCGGATGGCCGGTGTTCCCGACTCGTTCGGGTTCACCTATGCGGTGTTGCGTCGCGCCCGCGAGGTCATCTTTGTGCTCCTGGGCTGGGTCTGGCTAATGCTCGAGGGGACGGCGATCAAGGGGTTGGCGCGGCGGGTGAGGATAGCCGGCAGCCAATAACCGATCACCACGATCACCAACGCGGTGTTGCATTCGGGCGCTGAGTTTGGTAGCTGACAGCGGCGCTGTGCTGTTTCAGGCAAGCTGCGGTACAAAGTTCACAGGCGCAAACGATGAACGCCATCATTTATGCGGCCGGGCGGGCGACTCGGATTGGACGCGAATTCGCGCACCGTCCGAAGATCCTGTTGGAATTTGGCGGGCGCACCTTGCTGGAGTGGCATGCGCTGCGACTGTCTGCGGCGGGGGCCCAAAATGTGTTTGTGGTGACCGGCCACGAGCATCTGCAAATCCGCCCGTTGCTGTCGGTGTTGGGCAAGCGTTACGGCGTCCGCCTCGAAGAGATCTACAATCCCGACTATTGCGAAGGCAGCGTGCTGAGCATGATGGTATCGTTGCCTCAGATCCAGAAGACCAAAGGACACATTCTGTTGATGGACGGCGATGTGCTCTATGACGCGCGCATGCTGCGAGTCCTGGTCACTTCTCCGCCGCGGACCGCCTTGCTGATTGACCGCAATTATTCCATGGCGGATGACGAACCGGTTTTGGTGCCGGTGCGGGAGGGCCGGCCCATCGACTTTGCCAAAGGTTGGAAGGGCCAAGCCGATTTTGTGGGGGAAAGCGTTGGCTTCTTCAAGCTGTCGGCAGCGGACGTGCCGCTGTTGGTGCACGAAACGTGTGCGCGGCTGGCCGGCGTGGGGCGACTTGATTCGCTGGATGAGGTGTTGCGGGCATTGGTGAAGCAAGGCCGATTCGGCGTCGTGGACGTTACGGGCATGGCTTGGACGGAGATTGATTTCCCTCATGACGTCGGGTATGCGCGCCGCGAGGTTCTGCCCAGGCTTCTGCACCAGGAAGCAGTTGACGAACGACTCCGCTAGTTAAACCAGCTTCCAGGGCGCACGATAATCCCGAGTCAGTAATTTGCTGGCCTCAGGATCCCCCACGATGGTCTCCTTCTTCGCGTCCCATTTGATCTTGCGGCCTACCAGCATGGAAATCAGACCGAGATGGCCCGGGAGGGCGGAGTGATGGGCGACTTCGGCCGGTGTGATGGTGGGTTTGCGGGATTTTACGGAGTCGAGGAAGTTGCGATAATGATTGCGGCTGGCGATTAACTTCACCTTCCGCTCGCTTTCGGGGAGAGATTTCATGTCTTTCCAGGAGGCGTTCGAGGAATCGAACCCGCCGCGATCGACCCAGACCCAGCCTTCCTTGCCGATCCACTTGGTGCCGGACCGGATATCGGAGTGGCCGCCGGCGATGGTCATCATGATGTCCCCAGGGTATTTGAGGCTAATCCGGTATTTGGTGGCGGTGTTCCAGACGGCGTCCTTGGGGGGAAACTCGCCTTGACCTTCGACTTCGAGCGGGCCGGTGTTGTCGAAGCCCAAACCCCAATGAGCAATGTCCCCGTGGTGGCCGATCCAATCGAGGAGTTGGCCGCCGCCGGTGTTATAGTTCCAACGCCAGTTCATGTGCACCCGGCCTTCGATGTACGGCATCATCTGCGATGGGCCAATCCACCTGTCGTAGTCAAGTTCGGGCGGCGGCTGGCTGACTTCCATCTTGTCGGCGGTTTTCTTGAAGTCCACGTGACCGGCCGGCAAACCAACCTGCACTTCGATGATTTGTCCAATGAGCCCGTTGCGGACGATCTCCGCCGCTTTATGGAAATGTTCCTGCGACCGTTGCCAGGAGCCGGTCTGCCAGATGCGGTTGTGTTTCTTGACCGCCTTCACAATCGCCTGCTGTTCGGCAATGGTGCGGGCCAGCGGTTTCTCTCCGTAAATGTCCTTTTTGCGCCGAGCCGCTTCGGTGGCGGTCAGGGCATGCCAATGATCGGGCACGGCCAGCATGATCGCGTCAAGATCATCGCGGGCCATCATCTCGCGATAATCGTGGTACGCTTTGCAATCTTTGTTGCCGTAATTTTGGTTGATGGTGTCGACCGCTTTCGCCAGCGGCCGCTGATCGAGATCGCAAGCCGCGACCACCCGGCAGTCCGATTCTTTCATCAGTCCACTGGTATTGCCGGGGCCCATCATGCCCCAGCCAACAATGCCCACGGTGATACGTTCGGAGGCCGCCGTATGCCCATCCTTTCCCAAAGCGCTGGCGGGAATGAAGGTGGGCGCGAAGACGGCCGCGCTGGTGGCTGCGAGAAAGTGGCGGCGTGAGACCTTGCCGGCGGGGGAGGAGGACGAGGTGGTCATATATCGCGACAATGCCCAAGCCAGCCTGCCCGCGGAAGTAAAATTTCGACGGGTTGGCTTCAGTTTGAGAGAGTCCCTCTTTGCTCGCCATCGCTCCATGACCTCTGATCGATCACCTGCCCTTGCTGCATAGTGGCCAGGCTCTTCAGGCAGCCGCTGGGGAAGTAAGCGATGGCCAAACCGTGAGGCTGGCCGTTCGCAAACTCGACCTGCTCGGTGAGGATCCCGGATTCCGTCCAGCGTCGAAAAGTGCCGTGGAACTTGCCGGCGACGATTTCGCCTTCAGACAGTTTCATGCCGTTGGGATACCATTTGGTCCGGCGACCATTTGACACGCCTTCGACGAATCGTTCCGACACCTGACGCTGGCCATTGGTGTGCCACCCCTCTGAAATGCCGTGGCAGACCCCATTGGAAACTGCGGAGCGGCTGCAGAGCGTGCCATTGACGTAGCGATCGATGAGGAACCCGGTGAACGTGTTAGTTTGGCCGATACAGTGCCATCGTCCATCGATGAGAAGGAGGTTGGTGCGTGCGACCTCGCGCATGGCAATGGCGACGCCAGCTGTGCGTGAGTGGTTGGATCTGCAAAGTGAGTGCAGCACGCAGGCCAGCACAACGAGCGCGCACACCGTCGCTAGAGCCGCTGGAATTGTATTTCGTTGCAGCATGACGTTCCTTATTGCACCAGGGCCTTGAAGAAACGGTTGGTTTCTGGCCCCGCTTGAAAAGGCACTTCGATTTGGAGCAAGCGGATGTCCGTCGCAGCATAGTCGCTCTGCAAAGGGCCGGGAGTTCCACCATTCACGACGCGAAACGAAACTGGAGACCATTGCTGAAGGTTTATGGAAGTTTGAATGGTATAGGTGCGTCCGCGCACGGCCAGAAATTCCAGTCTCGACCCGGTGTCGTTCAGCCCAACCATGGAGAGCGAAAACCCATCGGCAGGATTGAAGGCGAACGTGCCCGCGAGGTATTCATCCCGATTACTGATTCCATCGCCGTCGGCATCGCCGTCGGGAGTGATACTTTGCAGGGTTCCGCCCAGGACTGCGATGATCGCCTGTTCCCAGGCATCGGGCAGGCCGTCGCCGTCGGTGTCTTCCCCCAAGGTCAGGTTGAGCCGGGTGGAGCCGGCGGGTTGTCCGATGGTGGGGCTCAGAACCATTTCGAGAGGCAGGTAGGTGGTTGATCCGATCTGTACTCTGAGCCGGAAGGATTGGTTGCGGCGGAGCGCATTCGCTTGATAAAGGTCCAGAGTGGTCCCGGAGTCCATGGGCACGCGCAACCGGTAGTTGACGCCCGGCTCGGCCGAGGCCGCGATCTCAGCTCTGACTCCGATCCCATTGGTCGTTTGCACGAACACTTCCGCCCCGGTCACATCGATCGGATCGCCCCATTGATTGCGGATGGTGCCGAACAGGATGTGATGAGGAGCGGGAGGAAACGCGGTCACGTTGGTTGCCCAAAGCACAAGGACAAACCCAGCGAGCAGGCCGGATTGGATTTTGTAGAATCGTTTCATACGCGGTGCTGCGGGGTTCAGTTCCCGGAATAGGAATAGGTGTGAAAGAAGAGTCGAATATCGCTCACACAGCGGTTGAAGCGTTCGATGCCATCGTTGGGATCGGCCAGGAGCGTTCGGCCCGGGATAACGATCTTCCATTTGCTGTTCCAGGCGGAACGACCAATCAGCCGGGTGTTCGTGTATTGCGAACGCCCCAGTTCACCACCCACCCAATAGATCACCAGCGTTCCGAACACGTCCGACGAGGAGACCGGGCGGAACGGCTGATGTTTCCGAATCGTGAAGAGCGGCTCCGTTAGAGATTCGGCCGATTGCCACAATTGATTTTGTGAGAACGGCGAACCGCCAATGTTGAACGGCAAGGGCACCGCGATGTCGGCCACGCTCCAGGTGCGCACGACATTTTGATCGCCCAGCGGCGGAGCCCGCATGGAATCCACTCCCACGGGGATGAGGTAAATGTAAGGCGTGGCGGCCATGGCATTCGGATCGAGGAACCCGAGGTCCGGGTCGGGCGGTGAGGCGGCGTGGCCGGCATCGACACCGGCACCGTTGGCAGTAGGGTCGTCCATGCCGATATAGCCCTGCAGGGCTACGCCCATGGCAAAGATTTTCGTGGCAAACGCGCTGGGGCTGAAGATGTGGTCGCCCGCCGCGAGCGGATGGCCAAAGAGGTTCAGGCCGTCGGCGATCGTGGTGGGGAATTCAAAGATCAGGCCTGGCACCGGCAGGTCGTTGCCGGAATTGATGCCCAGGCAATGACGGCGCACATCCGGATCATCCAGAAGATTGTCCCGGCGGGCGAGGTCCAGAACATTCTGCCAATAGGCATCACCATTGGTGCCAGGGGAGAGACGGAAATGTTCCGTGCGCAGCGAGACCGTGGTCCCATAGGCATCGGGATTTTTGATGCTCAGCCGGCCTTTCACGACGGACCAGTCGGCGTTCATCATAGCCAGGGCGCTGGACAGACCGGGGTCGCCGGTGTCGCTGCCGGCGAACTGCGGTTGGCCGTCCTGGATCACGCCCAGGGCGCGGGCATTGACGATGCGGTTGATGAACTCGCGCCCTCGCGGCGTGTCGAGCAGCCCCGTCTCGTAATCGTAGGCTTTGGCGGCCATGAAGGCGTATTGAGCGGCCAAATCAAAGAGAGTCTTGTAACGATCCAGCTTCTCGTTGCGGAAAATGCGGAAGGCGGCGTCCCGGCTGCGATAGCCTTGAATGACCGCGGCGGTGCGCTGGCGGAAGATGGCGCGCTCCTCCTGGACGCGGTCGCCTTCCGCCACCCGGCTGCGCAACTCGCGCATGGCGTCGTCGAGTTCTTGCAGGCGTTTGTTGATGGTCATGAAACGATTGTTCATGCCATAAACTTTGTCGCGCAGCTCGCTGGTGGCATCACGTAGTTCCTGGTTCCATTCCTCGGGCGCGATGTTGTTGAACTCGATGAAACGGGTGGCGGTCTCGGTGGCGTATTCCAGGGAGCGCACGACGGAGAATCCGATGACGTCGGCCCACTCGGTGACGGACTGCACGGTTCCGAAGCTGGCCAGAAACGCCGCGCGGATGGGGGAGGTCAGGTCACCGCCGGCGGCCAGACCGGCGATGAAGGAGGTTGGCACGGCGGCGAGGGCACCCGCCTCGGTAATCTTGAGCGTTTCTTTTGTTTGTTCCACATAGCGGCGCCCGATGTCATCCGCCAGTTTGGCGGTCTCCAAGACCTGCTCGAGTCCCGCGATGGCGGCCTGGTAGCCGCGGATCCTTTCATGGGCCGCTTTTTTCAGTTCGAGGGAATTAATGGCCCAATCGAGATCAAACTTGGCGGCGTCTGTTTCATAGAAGGCGGCGTAGGCGGCGTTGCGCGCCTTCACGATATCCGAGATGGCTTGTTGAATCCGACCGGGTGACGAACGTTTGCCCGCCCAGCTCGCCGGTTTCTTGAAGAACCCGTGTGAGGACAGGTTGTATTCGACGTAGAGGGTCCGATTCGTCTCGTATTCCGGCAGGAGCGGTTGCCCATCGACGGGCGGGTTGCGCGCCGGCTGGATGAAATTGAAATCCGAGATGCCGTTGGTCCCGTCGATCCAGTTGGCGGTGAAGGTTTGCGTGTCAATGCGCCATACGACGTCCGCCTGGGGATTGAGGAGCGAACCCTGGGGCCCTTCGAAGTTCAGCTCCATGTTATCGATATACATGTAGTGAATGGTGTCCGGCCCAAAGAATCCGGTGCGATAGGTCTTGCCCGGGCCGATGTCCTCGGGATAAGGCGTGCCGTAGAGTTCGATGAGGGAGTTGGTGTAGGCCAGTTCCTGCCGATCCACCGACGCACGGAAGTCGGCCAGGGAATCCTGTTCGGACCGCATCAGCCGGGTGACGTCCTTCGCATCATCAAACGCGGCCGTGGCATTTTTCAGAGCGTCCACCGCTCGTTGATAGATCTGTTCGAAATGGCTCGTATTGGCTCCATTGGCGATCGCGAGCGGGTTCAAATCAAAGGGGATGGAGCTCTCGGGCAAGCCCAGGGGCGTCAGGCCCGATTCGGCGTTGTCCATCGCCACTTGCAAGCTGTCGGCGACGGCCGGCAGTTCCTTGAGTTCCGGCACGGTGGTGCGATCGACCTGTTGGATCGTGTCGCGGTGAGCCGGGTCGGGATCGATTTCCGGCACCATGGCATTGCCGACGATCCAGTTGAAGTAGGCACCCTGGCCGGTGCGCGCGGCCCAATGGTCCATACCCCAGTAACGGGTGCGCTTGCTGCTGGAACGGGTCGATCGGAAATGGCTCCAACCGTTGCCGGACCCGGACTTGTAATCTTTGCGCCAGGTCAAATCGAAGATCTGCTTGCCCGTGCGCGCCACGGCGCCGGCGGCGGCCACGAACTTCCGTTCATCCTGATAATCCACAGAGACCGGCCGTCCCAGGATCAACACGGCCTCGCTGCGTGGCACCCAGTCGAAGTTCCGGTCCAGGAGCAGGTGATAGTAATTCTTCAGCGCGGTGAGATAGTGGCCGTAGGCATCGCCATGGCCTTGTGGGAAGAGGTGTCGCGCATCGTTGGCATCGACGATTCCATCCGTGTTTTGATCCAGGATGTTGTAGTTGAGCGCATAAACGACTTCACCGGCGTCGATGCCGCGCGTGTAGTTCCAGACCAGTCGGTTGTAAACCGGCCGGGTCTCAACGCCTGGGACCAGGAAGTCGTCGCGCCCGCGGAGCAGGGCGAGTTCCTCTTCCAGCAGAGATGGCAGTTGGCCGCGGAACGAGAACAAGGCGGTGGCGATGTCGCCATAGGTGTTGTCCTTGGTGCCGATGCCTATGGTCGGGTTGGCGGCATCCGCCGACGCTTCATTGCCGACCATCATGTAAAGATCGTTGATGTAACCCGCCGCCAGCAGCAGCGCATCGTTGGCCGGGCCGTAATTGATGCCGCCGCCGATGCTCAGCATCTTTCCGCGATTCAGCACGGTCTCGTAGATCTCGATCAGGCCATAGTTGTTGATGGACTCAAGGTTCAAGGCGATGTCGCCTTCCCAGCGCTGCCCGGCCTGGGTGAGGAGGCTGACGTCGGTGTTGACCGCGTTGTTGAACAGATCAGTGACGCGTTGGTTGAACGGGTTGACCCCGCGGAGCACGCGCTTGATCCAACCCTCGGCCAGTTGCGGTTCCGTCCACTGCGACCAGCCGTTGGGATTGCCACCGGGTCGATAGCGCATCGTCACGTAGTTGTCGGACAGACTGCGCACATCCGCCGTGCCACCCACGATGGCCCGCACGCCATCCTCATATTGAGACGCGTCGAGGGGCAGCCAGACGCTGCCGGCCAGCGTCACCTGATCAACCGATTCGTAGCCTTCGACCCGGACCTTGAAGGTGTGGAACGAGCCGGGGACCGCTGCCGAAAAGAGCTCGACGGCCAGACGATTCGTCCTGGAGCCGTCCGGTCCAACGCTCGCGCCTGCCAACGCCGAAGCAGGAAGCCGGAAATAACGGGTCAAGCGAGGTGAGGCCAGATCGGATGGCGGATTCTCTGAAAGGGTATCCTCTGCGCCCAGGCCGAGACTCACGATCTGACCGCCGTTCAGGTAGACCTTGACGTTTAAGCCGTCCGCCAGGTCCAGGCCGACCCACAGTTCGGTGAGAATCTTTCCCGGCGGCACCACGAAACGGTTGAACACAATACTTTGCGGCTGATCGGGAATGACTCGTTCTGAGAGCCGGAAGATGTCGCTGAGAGCTATCGTCGTGACCTGATTGGGATCGATGCTCACCACCACTTGGTTACCCGCGGCCGGGAGATCATGAACGGTCACCAGAACCTCGGCGCCGGCCGTGGACGACATGACCAGCCGATCGCCCACGGAAAGCCGATCGGGTTGTCCTGCGGGCAAGGTGAAATGCAAGTTGTTGAAGTTTTGAGTGACGGACGTGAATGAGATGTCGCTGACGGGCGCCACCGAATCACTAATGTCCTGAGCCACGCGATCGGCTGGGGTTGTTTCGATGGAAGCAGCTTGGTCCGTGGGCTGGACATAACGGACGTGCGACCAGGGCGGCAGGGTGAACAGCAAGGGCGATTTCGTATAGATCGCTGGAGGTTGCCCATCCACCGGTGCGGTGATGCGCCACTGGAAGGCGTAATTGGCAGTGTTGCCCGCCAGATCGACGATCTGCTGCAAAGTCAGTTTTTCATTCAGCGGGTTTTCGGATTCCACGACGTTCACCTGGCCGCGATACAATTCGGGAACGACGCGAATGATGTGCACACTGACCGGTTCATTCTCGGGAGTGAACGCCTCGCCGTTACCCGCCATCAGCGTGACATAGCCGGTCGCCGGACCGGTGGCGGTCAACGCGTAGGAATCCACGGCGACGTCGTCGTCGGTGACCACTGCGGGTTCTCTCAGGCCGGCGGATGTCGTGGCTGGACCGAACGCAATGAAGCTGCCCGGTTGAGCTGGATTTTCGACGAACTTCTCCATGGCAGTCGACAGACCATCGATCGCGCTGTTCCAAGTGCTCCGCTTGGGATCGGTGGCCAGGCACAGATCGCGCAAGGTAGTGGCGTCCTTTTGTCCGGCCACGTTCAGCAGCAGATAACTCTCGCCCAGGCCCGGTTCGACGAATTCACCGGCAAAGACCAGGGCGCCATGGGCTCCGCGGCTTGGGTCGAGGAAAAACCGTTTCACCAAGTGCGGCGGCAGCGCCGGGAAGTAGAGCTTGCCTCGCGAGCTTTCGGTTTTGATCGAGGTCGGCAGCGCGTTCTGATCAAACTCGATAGTCTTCTCGCGCGTGGGGTCGTGCAGGGTCACGGAAGTTTGGTCCGGATGGATCACGATGCGCGAAGTGACTTCGATTTGGGATTGTTGATAAAGGACGCGCAGGCTGGATTGGCCACGCACCGCCGGCAGGCCGCGTTTGGGGGTCGTGAGGGTCTCGGCCATCTGCAGGACGGGAACGTTGTCGGGCCAGACGGGATGATACGTGATGGGAAGCGAGTTTCCGGCGCTGGTTTGGGCCCGGTTCGGATTGGCGTAGACTGGATTCCCCGCGGATAGGCCATTCCGCCGGACCGGTCGCAGGTAAGGGGTTGGTGTGCCCACCGGAGGCTGGTTGGCCAGCGACAGCGACGGGAAGAAAAAGCCGGGCAGAGTGTTGTAGTAAAACCGCATGGAGAACGTCTCGGGCCGGGCCAAATCATGCGGCCCGCGATAAACCCAAGTGTTTCCTTTCCGATCCGCGACCGTGCTGGAGGAGTAGAGTTCTTGCAGATCCGGATCGGACACGGTCTGGGGCAGTTCATTCCAGGCCAGGCGCCAATTGTTAAATGCGTTATCCGCGTATCCGTTGATCGAGACAACGAGGAGCGGGCCGGCGGAGTTCGTCGCCTGGGCGGGACGGGGTATGCCGAAATCGACCTCCACATAAGCCGGGCTGGTGGTGGTGAAGTCCGTCACCGTAACGGCCCAACTCAGCGCGGATGCGGGCACGGCCAGCAGCGCTCGCGCGTTGAGTGGGAACGTGCGGCCATCGGTGGCGAAACGCCAGCGGTTGGCATTGGCCGACTGGGTCGCGCCCGCCGCCAATGAATTCAGGGCCACGGGGCGGTTGGTGGAAATGACACCCCGCACCGTGTCGTCGTTTACACTGGTGGCGTACAACCAGCGCGTGGGCGGTTGCGCCACCGAGACGTCCTGTAAAGCCAGGGGCCAATACGACTGGAAGCCGTGCATGCCGTCCGTGGTCAGGGTCCAAAACGGCAGGCTCGCCGCCTCTTGATCGGAGGCCGTTACGTTCCAGGCGACGATCTCCTCGTTCAATCCCTTGAGTGGTTGTCCGGACAACTTGGGCGCAAAGGCCACGCCCAGCAGAGGCAGCGGCATCGGTGCCTGCAGAATCGTCCCGGCCGGGCGATAGTACTCAAACGTGATTCCCGCCTCGGGCTTTTCGCGACGCACTTTGAAGGTGCGAATGGCGGGTTTGCCGTCGGCGGCCGTGTATTCGAGCAAGACAAAGGGATGCGAAGAATAGCCCAGCGTGTTCGTGACATTGAGGTCGTCGCGCAGAGCGTAGGCCTGGCCGCCCTGCATGAGGGCGTGTTCTTCATTGGGGTTATAGCCGGGTTTGGTGACATCATTCTCATAGTAGATTGAGCCAGCCGCCTCGAGGCTATTGAGCGGGCCCGACCCATCGTCGCTGGCCAGAATGATTTCACTCGCATTGTTCGGCCATTGAATGGTGTATCGCCCGATGACCGCCGGCCAGAAGCTGTTTCTAAATCCGCGCGTCGAATCCACCTGGTTCTTCCGGAACCACCAGATCTCGAGAAGATTCTTACCGGGAACGGCGTTGACCGGGATGATCGCCCCGGAGTTCGCCAGATCGAAGCCGGTGACGAATGGATTACGGTAAGCGGCGGGATGATAATAATCCCCCTGACTGGACTGTATGTAACCGGCCAGATAGTTCGTATCGAGGCCGCCGCCAAGTTCCCCATCCGGCGCCAAAATACGATCGCCGACGAAGACGGTGGCACTCACCGCCCGCGGGCGGACAAACTCATTCGGCCAATTCAAGGTGTTGTTGGTGGTCCAGGCGCTGAGATTTGTGGCCACCGTGCCCGCGAAGGAGGGAAGACCAAGCGTCTGGCTCCGAAGATTCTGATCGAGCCAGGAGAAAATCCGCTCGAACCGGATGTGCTCACCGGAGGCAAACTGCAGCAGGGCGCGGTGCGCCGGGTAATTGGTGGTGAGAAAGCTGTAGTAGGCGAAGTTCTCCGTCAATTTACCGCGGGGCTGATCCAGCGGATCCTGATAGGCAATGACGGGCGCGTTCTCCGAAGGCAAGGCAACGGCGGTCGCTTTGGCCTGCTCTTCGTTGGTCACCAGCGGCCGCACGTAATGACTGTAACGCGAGACATCATTGGGCCAGACCAGCGCATAGCGCACGAAACGGTAGGGCCAGAGCAATCCTTGCAATCCTTCCTCCATCCAATGCACTTGATAATCGTTTTGGTTTTCTGTCTCGCGCGTGGCGAAGTATTCGAAGAGCGGAGTGCCAGCGATGCTATGGCGATAGGCGAAGGAATTGCCAACGGTCAGGACCGGGTCGGGAAACAAGGGCGGCGTGCCCGCCGGCGGGCTCTCTTGGAACGGGGTGATAAGTTCGCCAAGGTCGATCGTGACATCGTCTGCCAACGGCCGCTGGATCAGATCCACCAGTTCATAGCCCAACTGCTCATAGATGTCGCGGCCACCAATCTGCCCCCGTTTGTCCCCCAGCAATTCAACAAATGCGCGCCCTTCGACGTTGTAAGCGCGGATCAATTTGAGCGTGCGATCAAACCAAAGTGTGTTGGTGATTTCGATGGCTCCCGCGATGCTGCCGCCGAAACGAAACTCGTTGGTGACTTCCGGGAAGCGACTGTTATAGACCACTTTGACGTCGCTGACTCGATCCGAGGGGATGGTCACGGCTTTGCCCAACTGCGTGAACGGTCCCTCGGTCCAGTACATGCGCCGCGGGGGCTTGGCCGCGAGGCT
>DATLUX010000296.1:0-3559 GCA_035577805.1 Verrucomicrobiia bacterium | reverse complement strand
TTGCTCGGCCCCGTCCACCTCTCCTTCATCAGTGCGGATTCGCCAGAAGTCGTCCTCCACACGCACAATCCGAGGGGGCAACGTTTGCTTCATTGTGCACGATCTCCGGCCGAACGTTCCAGATCAGTGACCCGGCGCCACTGATCCTCGATTGTAAACCAGAGCGCCATCGCCGGGTTCACTGCATCTGGTTTGTTGAACTAAGCCGCTGCGCGGCGATGCAGTAGGTGAGGTCCCTGAGCATAAATGGCCGGGTGACGGCATGGGAGGAGTCTATAGGATCGGTGGTGTATGAAAAACACAAATCCATACTCCATTCATCCCAAACACCTCCAAAACGCCAAGGCGCTCCGACGCGCCAAGACCCAGGAGGCGGCTGGTACGCCCACGCCGCCACCGACGGCCTCCACCATCCGAACCGCCGGACGAGAGTATGTCAACCCGGTAGAATACCAGCATCCCTTCGATTCCATGGCTCGCTTCGCCCAAGCACTGGCCCTGCGCTACGACGCCAATCGCACCCGCCACGCTTATTACCGTCAACTGCGCTTGCTCCATGATTACTTCACCTGTGATCCAGCTCAGCTCACCGAGTCCCAGCTGCGTGATTACTTCCTCTTCATCAAACTCAAAAAACAGTGGAAGCCCAAATCGATTCGCCAGGCGGTGGCCGCCACCCGAATGTTTTTCCAGGACCTGCTCGGCCGCTCCGATTGGAAAGTGTTCTTTCAGGTCCGCACCAAGGATCACGATACACTCCCGGCTGTCCTGACCCGCCAGCAGGTTCATGCTCTACTGCACGGGATTCGCCTTCGCCGTTACCGCACCCCGATCAAACTCATTTACGTCTGCGGTCTGCGTCTAAGCGAATGCCTGGCATTGACCATCCACGACATCAAGGGAGCGGAGAACAAATTGATCATCCGCAACAGCAAAGGCCACCAGGATCGCATCGTGCCGTTGCCGACCAGTCTGTGGCATGAACTTCAAGCCTACTGGAAGTTTCACCGGCATCCGCTTCTCATCTTTCCCAACGTTGGCCGTGGCGACACCGATCTCAAGGTTGTAGCCCAACGCATGCAACAAGCCACTGCGCCCATGCCTTGCTCGTCCTTGCAGCGGCTCATCGTGGTCGCCCGCAAGCAACTCAATCTGCCGGAAGCTACCGTCCATTCGCTGCGCCACAGCTTTGCCACTCACCTGTTGGAAGCCGGGGCTCATCTGCACACGATCCAAAAACTTCTGGGTCATAAACAGATCACCACCACGATGATCTACCTGCACATGACGCACCAGACCACGCGCGACGCGCTGCGCCTGATCGACGAGCTCTGTCGTAGACTGCCCCGCTAATCGGCCGCACCTCCATCGGGTCGTTGCATGGCTCCCACCGTGTTGGGGGCGTTGCGTCAATTTCTGCCGGACTTCCTGAAAGCCGATCCGTCGCTTTCCTCCGCGCAGCGCCGCGCTCTTTGGGCCATCACTCATTGCCGGACTCCGGCTTTGGGCGGGCGGGCCTTTGTTTGTCAGGACTGCCAGAAAGTTCAGTTTGCCTGGCATTCCTGCAACCACAAGGCCTGCCCGCAATGCGGTGCCGCCGCCACGACCAGCTGGGTCCAACGCGAACTGGCCAAACTCGTCCAGGCTCCCTACTTCCTCGTCACCTTCACCCTGCCGGCTCAACTGCGCGACTGCTTCTTTGGTCCTCTCGCTAAGCAGGCCTACGACCTGTTCTTCACCGCAGTCTCGGGCGCGCTCTCCGAAAAACTGGCCAACGACAAAAACCTACGCGCCACGGTCCACGGCTTTACCGCCGTGCTCCACACTTGGAACCAGCAAATGGGATTTCATCCGCACATTCATTGCCTGGTTCCCGGGGCCGGATTGAATGATCGCGGCAGACTCGTGCGCGTCAAACAGCCCGACTTCCTCCTCTACCTGCCTCATCTGCAGTGCGCCTTTCGTCAACACTTGCGTGACCTCCTCAAAGCCCGCGACTGGCAAGTCGACCCCGCTGTCTGGGGTACCGACTGGGGCGTGCACATTCAACCGGCTGGCAACGGAGTCTCCGCCCTCAAATATCTGAGCACTTATGTCGCCCGCACTGCCATCAGCAGCGCACGCATTCAAGAGGTCACGTCCAAGTCAGTTTCCTTTCGCTGGAAGAACCGCGCAGCCGGTGGCCGTCAGGAAACCCTGACCGTGCCCGGCGTGGAGTTCGTGCGACGCTTTCTGCGGCATGTCTTGCCCCGCGGCCTGCGCTCCATCCGCTACTACGGCTTTTGTCATCCAGCAGCCAAGGCCAACCGTCTGCGCGTGCAACTGCACTCCGGTCGATGTCTTCAATTCGGCGCGATTACCGCAGTCACGCCGCCGCCCCCGCTCGCTCCCCAGTGCTCGTGCTGTCGTCAAGCTATGCAGCTGGTCTCGACCTTTCTTTCGCCCTATCGCCGGCGCGGACCTCCCAGCGCCAGTGTGCCCTCGTCCGTCTCTCTGACCGCATGAACACCGCCGCTACAAAATCTCCGCGCGCGCCCTGCGCCATCCTTTTGCTTCGGGCCCTCCGATTTCAAACTAAACGCCCAGATCATCCATTCTCAATACGAGAAAATCGAGCATTCTACGGCCTGCCGACACTTCCTCCAACAGAATGCGAGACTACGCTCCCTGATCTCGCTGCATCTTGTCCGGGAAATCGTCTCCTTGTCTTCTACTTCACCGCCGTCTGCCTAACATAAGTGCCATAGGCGCACGACATCCAGCTCTTCGCCGGGCTTGTTCAACAATGGGCGTATTTGCTGGCTCCGCTGCGCTCCGCAGCAATACACCCTTTCCTGTTATGCGCCATACCCTTGCAACTTGATGAAGCGCTCTCCGCGCTTGCGTGCTGCCGCAAAGTCGACCCGCGCCACCGGGATCCCAGCCTCTAGTGCCAACGGACAAAACCGCCCATACGCCTCCTCGTCGAAGGCATAAGGCGCTCCACGCTTCATCCCAGTCACGATCTCCCCGAAACGCGTCTTGCGGATGGTGTGACGCGTCGCACCTCCCGGATCCAATTCCGCAAGAAATTCTCGCATGGCTGCCTCCGATCCGGCGATAACACAGGCAGTGTCGGTGCACACCACCTCGACCGGCGAAGCATACGCGAAATAACCAACCACCTTCGAATCTCGCTCGGCGCTCATGAGGGGCAGGGCGCATAACGTCGCAGATCACCGACGCCGCGCCAATGATGTTGAGAATAGAACCAAAGCGCCATCGCGGCGTTCGGTGCATCTGCTTTGTTCGACATTTTAGGTTCCATCCAGGCCTCTACCTTTCTTCACGCTCGCCCCGTTCGAACAACTCCCACGCAGACTGAACCCCCACGTGGTAATTCTGCCGGCACGCCTCCTCCCCTTCTGCGTCGAGTTGCTCGCGAAAAGCTCGATCCTTCTCCACATATGCGGCAAAAGATTGGGTCACGTCCGTAGGTTCTTGGTGGATCCACAAGTCCAACGCGCAAACCTTACCTGTTATCGGACGCTCCACATCGACGCCATGGGTGGCTTGCTTC
>DATLUX010000295.1:0-10113 GCA_035577805.1 Verrucomicrobiia bacterium | reverse complement strand
TGCTGCCGCTTCGCGGCAGTGGATGGATAACGATCTTCAGAGCTGCAAAGTGTAACCCATGTGTGTGCCTAAAGTGTCACCCATGTCTATGCCCGCTGCCCACCCCGGCCCTCTCCCCGTTGAGGGGAGAGGGAGCAGGTTCATGGCCTCAATTCGCGTGTATGAGCAAGTGGAAGCTCCCCCTGGTCCCTATGCTCGCCCTGGTCGCGGCCATCGCCTTGCCTTTGTCCGCAGCGACTGGCGCCAGGCCCGCCGCCTCGCTGGCCAACGCCGCTGAGAAGTCGGACCGCGCCGCGGTCCAGGCTCTCTTGAAGCAAAGGGCTGATCTCAATGCGCCGCAGGTTGACGGCATGACTGCTCTGCATTGGGCCGCCTACCGAGACGATCTGGAGATCGCCAAATGGTTGCTGCAAGCCGGTGCCAACGCCAAAGCCGAGAATCGTTATGGAGTAACCCCTCTCTCTTTGGCTTGCGTCAATGGAAACGGCGAGATGGTGGAGCGTTTGCTCGCCGCAGGCGCCGATCCCAACTTCATCCTGCGTGGCGGTGAAACAGCTTTGCTGACGGCCGCGCGCACAGGTCGGGTCAGGCCGGTGCAGGCCCTGCTTCGAGCCGGCGCCCAGGTCGATACCAAGGAACACCGCGGCCAGACCGCTCTCATGTGGGCCGCCGCCGAAGGCCACGCCGCCGTGGTCGAATTGCTCATCCAGGCGGGCGCCGATTTCCGTTCCGCCCTGCCGGATTCCGGATTCACGCCGTTATGCTTTGCCGTCCGCGAGGGCCGCGCGGAGGCCGTGCGCGTGCTCCTCAAAGCCGGGGCCGACGTCAACCAAGCGATGCAACCGAAAAAGATCAGCGGCAAAGGCCCGCGCAAAGGGATGAGCCCGCTGTTGCTCGCGGTGGAGAACGGACACTTCGAATTGGCGGTGGCGTTGCTGGAGGCAGGCGCCGATCCGAACGATCAACGATCGGGATTCACGGCCTTGCATGCCTTGACTTGGGTGCGCAAACCCAACCGCGGCGACGGGGATGATGGGGATCCGGCGCCGATCGGTTCGGGCAATCTTAACAGTGTTCAGTTCGTCAAGGCCCTCGTGGCTCATGGAGCGGATGTGAACGCGCGTCTGAAGACGGGCAAGCCGGGCAAAGGCGTGCTCAACCGGCAAGGCGCTACGCCGTTTTTGCTCGCAGCCGTCACCGCCGACGCGCCCTTGATGCGCCTGCTGGTCTCGCTAGGTGCAGATCCCTTGCTGCCGAACGTGGAGAATTGCACGCCGCTGATGGCTGCAGCCGGAGTGGGAACTCTCGCGCCCACCGAAGAGGCCGGCACCGAACCTGAAGTGCTGGAAGCAGTGCAATTAGCGCTGGAATTGGGCGCGGACGTCAATGCCGTCGATAATAACGGGGAAACCGCCATGCACGGCGCGGCCTACAAAAGCCTGCCGAAAGTGGTGCAATTCCTGGCCGACCACGGAGCCCGGATCGATATCTGGAACAACACGAACCACTACGGGTGGACTCCCATTCGCATCGCGGAAGGATATCGCGTTGGAAACTTCAAACCTTCAGTCGAGACCATCACCGCGTTGCATCAAGTGATGCGGGCCGCCGGTGTTACTCCGCCGCCGCCCACGGCGCGGGTCGTAGCCGAAAACAAGGAAGATTATCCAGCCAGCCCAGCCAAGAAGTTGCAGTAGGCAAGGCTGAAGGCCGATGCGCAGCTGTAGCGACGGGCCTATGGCCGGTGCGTGTTTAGCGTATCAGGCGTGCGCACATTCCAAGAGGAACCATACGCAGGCGCGACTCCCTCTCCCCTCAACGGGGAGAGGGCCTGGGAGGGGTGAGAAGAGCCCATTGCTGGCTGCTCCGACTTGGGTCTTCAGTTCTTGAGGGCGGCTTTTGTGCTCTTCTGAGTGCGAAAATCGAGCAAAAGAAATTGATGCCTGCACGGCTCGACACGAATCTCCTCCGTCAACACGCCTTTCGGGAAACAAACACGCTCTGACGTTCTCACCCCCACCCTAACCCTCTCCCCGTTGAGGGGAGAGGGAGTCACTGTTCTTGGGCCCCTCCGAGCTGGATTTCTTCGGCTCGAAACGATTTGCTGGCGGGGTGAAGCGGCCTGCAACCAGCCGACGTGCGCCGAACCCGGCGGACCATGGGCAACCCACGGGATTAGCTCGGGCGCTCTCCAAGCTGGGTTTTTGTTCTCGCCGCGAAGCCTGGGCCTTGATCCAAACCGGACGAGTCTGCGTGAACGGAACTCTGGAGCACGATCCCGAACGGCGCGTGCACCCGGGCGCGGATCGTATTGAAGTGGACGGACGGCCGGTCCGCCGGCAGGAGTTCGTTTACGTGATGTTGAATAAACCTCGCGGATTAATCACCACGGCCCGCGATGAGCGTGGGCGCCCAACGGTGTTCGCATGTTTGGAAGGGTTGTCGTTGCCGTTTGTTTCCCCGGTGGGCCGTCTGGATCAAGCCAGTGAGGGGCTCTTGTTGATCACCAACGATACGGCCTGGGCGGCGCGCCTCACCGATCCGGCCGCGCACGTCACCAAGATTTACCACGTCCAAATCGATCGCGTGGCGGACGGTGAGCTGTTGCAGCGCTTGGAAACCGGCATCGCGGTGGATGGAGAACGCGAGCCGCTCCGCGTTCGACGCGCGCGAGTGCTTCGCCAAGGTGAAAAGCGCAGTTGGCTCGAGCTCGAGCTTGACGAAGGTCGCAACCGGCACATTCGCCGTCTGTTGGCGGCGCATCAGATCGAGGTGTTGCGTCTGGTGCGGGTCGCGATCGGTCACTTGAATCTTGGAACTCTCGGCAAGGGCCAAACCCGTTTCCTGACCGCGGCGGAAGTGCGAAGCCTGCGCGGGCCAAGCCGGGCGAGCCGGATGCAACCGCGGGAGCCAACTTGAGCGAGCCCTCATTGCCGTCCCCACGCTTGCGGTTGCGGGTCAGTCCAACCGCCGAATCTGTTCTGCGCGCCGGTCATCCTTGGTTATTCAGCGAGAGCATCCGCGACCAGAATCGATCTGGGATCCTGGGCGAGTTAGCCGTCATCTATGATCGCCAGGATCGGTTCCTTGCCTTCGGGCTGTATGACCCGGGGTCGCCCATCCGCGTGCGCATCCTGCACCGGGGCCGGCCCGCAACCCTGGACGCAGCCTGGTGGGAACGGCGGTTGCGGGACAGCCTCGAGCGGCGCGTGGGATTATTCGATGAGCAGACCACGGGTTATCGGGCCATCCACGGCGAGAACGACGGTTGGCCGGGCCTGGTCCTGGACCGTTACGATTCCGCCTGGGTTTTGAAGCTTTACACCGCGGCGTGGTTGCCGCGGCTGGGCGAAGTGAGCGCTCTCTTCAGGACCGCCCTGCAGCCGCGCGCGTTGGTGCTTCGGTTAAGCCGGAACATTCAGGACATCGCGCGCGACCAATTCCGATTGACCGAAGGAGTTCTGGCCGACGGCGCGGACGCGTCCATGGAGCCGGCGACCAGCTCGGCCGCTCTGCGGCGTCAGCGTTTTCTCGAATCGGGGTTGAGCTTCGAGGCTGATTTGCTGCAAGGCCAGAAGACAGGCTTTTTCCTCGACCAACGGGAGAACCGGCGGCGAGTCGAAGCAGTGGCGTCCGGGCGGGAGGTGCTGAACGCATTCAGCTTTTCGGGTGGGTTCTCGCTCTACGCGGCGCGAGGCGGAGCCCATGCGGTAACCGATTTGGATATCAGCGAGCACGCGCTGGAGAGCGCCCGCCGCAACTTCGCATTGAACTCCACCCATTCCGCCGTGGCGCAGTGCCGGCATCGATTGATTCAAGCCGACGCATTTGCCTGGCTGGAACAGAACCGGGACGCGCGTTTTGATCTCATCATTCTCGACCCACCCTCGCTGGCACGACGTGAAGCCGAACGGGCGGCAGCAATCCAAGCGTATGGCCGGCTGGCGACGTCCGCTCTGCGGACATTGCGCGATCGCGGGATCCTCGTGGCCGCCTCTTGTTCAGCGCACGTTTCGGCGACTGAATTTTACGGCGCCGTCACGGAGGCGCTTCGCCGGACAGGCCGGCCCTACCACGAGTTGGCGCGCACAGGACATCCGCCTGATCATTGGTGGACATTTCCCGAGGCGGAATATCTGAAGTGTCTCTACGTCGCACTAGTATAGCGGTTCAGGGTTCAGGGTTCCCGGTTCAGGGTTCAGGGTTCCCGGTTCAGGGTTCGAGGTTCTCGGTTCGGCCGAATTCGACCTTTGGCGTTCGACATTCGACATTCCTCCTGCACGGCAGGCCGGCCCCGGCTCCGTTGGCGGAGAGGGGCGTCAGCGGCCCATTTAATTGATGTTCACGGTTCGGCGTTAAGAGTTCACTTCGCACAGCTTTGTTTGCGTTTGAAGTTTTTGAGCACTGTGGATCACGACGGAACCCCGAACCCTGAACCGAGAAACCTGAACCGAGAACCGGGAACCGAGAACCGGGAACCGAGAACCCTGAACCGAGAACCCTGAACCCTGAACCCTGAACCCCCGAACCCCATGACAGGGTGCCAGCCGATCCGGCCAAACATCGCGTGGTTCGCGTGGCACGCGTTATGCCACCTGTCAGCCTGAGAGCATGACCAGAACACATTCCGCGAACAGACGTGTCATGGTCGCGCATCCGGCGTGAATGCCACGCGGCCCGCGGCGAAAGAGCGCGCGCATTCGGATGAAACTACTTTCGACAATATCGACAATCGGCATTCGGCATTCGGCATTCGACAATTGAATGTATGTCTGAAACGACTTCAGAGATGAACGGTGGAGATCCCGTCGACGCTCCGTCGGCGCCGGAGCCGCAGCGCGATTGGCGTTATTGGGCCAGGCGGTTGCTGGTGTGCAATCCGTTCTTTCTTTGCAGTGCCGGGCTGCTTCTGTTTGGGGTAAACCGGCTCTCGGTGGATCCGGGATTTTTGGGAGACGAGACGCACAATTTGCTTTTCAACTTCTTCGCGTTGCAGGGGTACGAGTTGATGGTGGTGCTCACAGCCGTGGTGCTTTCGCGTCGAAGGATTTGGTACGATTCGGCCTTGCTGGTGGTGCTGGAGAACGGGTTGGTGCTCGTCCCATTCATGTTAATCAGCCAGGCCGCTTTGATTGGGGGTCCGCTGGCCACGTC
Organism: Verrucomicrobiia bacterium; assembly: GCA_035577805.1. Taxonomy (GTDB): domain Bacteria; phylum Verrucomicrobiota; class Verrucomicrobiia; order Limisphaerales; family JADJPG01; genus DATLUX01. Next base: position 4,959 of record DATLUX010000295.1, on the reverse strand, counting down.
GCTTACCCTGGCGGGCGGTGCGCTCGCCGCGAGCCGCTTCGCCGGGGTGCGACGTTGGTATCCACAGTTTAATTTGCCTGGGCGGGTTCAATGGCTGGGCGGCTTGCTTTTGGTCGCCAACGTGGCCCTGCCGCGGATCTTCCGGCCGCTGATGGAGAACGACGTGGCCGACTGGCATGTCCCGGATCGGATTGGGTGGTATGTGATTCTTCCCGTGCTGGCGGCTGGAGCAAACCTGTTGCCGCGCCCGGCGCGTTACGGCGGATTAAGCCCGGAGCGTCACTGGTTGCCGTTGTTCTGTTATGGGCTTTGGGTAGTGGGCAGCGCGGTGCATTTGTGGTGCGTGCAGCACATTTGCGATTTGCCGTTCACCGTTTCTCAGCTGGCGCCGTTGACATTCGCGGGGGTCTGGACTTTGTGGCGGCGTCTTGCTGACTGCGTGATGCGGGTTACGCCGGCGTGGGAAGCGGGGATTCTGGCCCTGACTGCGCTGGCGCCGTTGTTGGCGGTGGGCGATCCGTTGATGCTCGTGGTGGTCGGGGGCTTGAGCACTTGCTGCTACACGGTGCTGGCGGTGACGGGGAACGAGACCACGCGTCGTTTGGCGCGGTGTTTGGCGGTGGTCTCGATCGCTTTGGTGCTCATGGGCTGCCCGTTGGGATGGGGCGGCATGCTATTCTCTGGTTTCACGCGCGCGCACGCCTGGTTGGGCGGTCTTACCTTCTATGTCGTGTGGTGTGCGCTCAGATCGCCGCGGCCGGAGGCAGGGCTGGCGGGTGCAGGGCTCGTCGCCATCGATATCGCCAGGTTGTTGGGCAGTTCCGGGGTTCATTGGTCGATGCAAATCGGGTTCGTCCTGGTCCTCGCGCACAGTTTGCGCTGGCGAGACGATCGCCATGGCGGGGTGCGTTTTCTTCGCAACTGCCTCGCCGCAGCCTGGGTGTTGGCTTCGGCCCTGAACACCAGGCACAGCACTCTGGCCGAGTTGAGCCCGGTGCCAGCGGGCGCCATCGTTCTACTGATCGCCTGGAGCCTGGCCTGGTGGTGGCGCGGGGAGCGGCCGACCGTGATCTTGCCGGGGGCGGCTCTGCTGGCGCTATGCGCCGGGCCAGGCCAGTGGTTGGCCCGCGTCGGCGCCACGGGCCTGCTGGCCCTCCTGGGTAGCGGGATTCTCTTCGGCGCAGGAATCGTGGCGGCCTGGACCAGACATCGCTGGGATCATGTCCGCGAAGAACCCACGCTCGATGCAGTTCAAGACTCGGCGCCGGATCATTGAGCGCGGTGTCGGGTGTCGCGATGGATCCGACCCCATTGCCCCCCCATTGCCCTCGCAGGGCCCCACCCTGGATACGCAGCAAAGAAAACAACCGATGAGGGCTGGCTTGGCCAGTCCTCATCGGCCTCCAAATGGGCGTTTAGTTGACCTCGAGGTGTCCGTTCACGTTGAGAGCGGGTATCGAGCACCACTCCAGGCTAAACGATCCTGCGGGGTCGATGATAATCTCGCAAGGAGTCAATTCCTCGAAGACGACGTTACCAAATCCGTCGAAGTCTGTCTCGAAGGAGAAACCCTGCAAGACTACGGTCCCGTCTTCACTGACGGACCCAGTGTCGATTTCGCACTCGAGCGTGATGGCGTCGACCAGCCACGCGTTGCTGAATTCGTCGCCAAAGACAAAGCGCGCGGTGCCAGTCGCGTAACCATCGGCATGAACATTGGCCTTTATCGCGAAGTGGTTGTCCTTAAACTCGGTGTTGATAGGGTACGCTTCGTCGGCAGTAGGGATGCCATTAGCGTCCGGGAAAAAGGTGTCGTCAGTTGCCACCATGTCGGCGATTCCTTTACCCTTGACCTTCGCTACCAGATTGTCCGCATGGGCGGCGACCGTGAGCGCTCCCACGGTCAGAAAGGCGACCAGGAGCATGGCCAGGCGTTCCATAATTCTTCTACTGATTTGTGTTTTCATTTGCTGTTCTTTCTCTGTGCCTCATCCCCCGGTCGTTCCGAAGCGAACCAAGGATGACGGGCTTGGTTTTTGTTAGTTGTTCAAATCTCCCCCATAAGGAGGCTTCCCCAAGTAATGAAGGAATGGCGGCGGCAGGTGACAGGATTTCTGAAATTCCTTCGAGAACCGGAGGGTGACCGAACGATTGTGGAATTTATTCGGCTGGGACGCCCGGCCGGGCTGCATCACCGGGTGCACTGACGCCGGTTCCAATTGGTGCGATGAAGCGGACTGAAGTCCGCGATCCGTCAGTTGGGTCGTCGCGGCCCCACCTCAGCGCCATCGCCCCAGGCGCGCTTCTCGATCAGCGATAGCTTTGAAGGAAGGCGCGCGCCAGACGCGCAGTGCGTTAGGGTCGCTGGTGATCAGATCGTTGCCATCCGGCGAGAACGTGATGTGGTTAATGTCTTGAATCGGCTGTTTGTAGCTGGCGAGTTGATGCCACCTGTCGGTGTCCCAGACAATCAGCTTTTCGCCGCCGCTCACCAGGCGGTGCCCGTCAGGCGAGAAAGCGATGTCGGCTATAAAAAATTCATGGCCTGGCAGTGATCTGTTACTCCAGTCGTGGGTATCCCAGACGATGAGCCCGCCACCGTCATGCCCGGAGACGAGATAACGTCCATCGGGACTGAAGCGAAGCGACTCAAAAGCTTTGAGGTTGCCGAAATGATGCAGTCCGTGGAGATTCGTTCCGCGAAAAATCGAGAGCTGGTGCTTGCTTCCCACCGCGACTAAATCTCCGCTCGGCGAAAACCGCACGGAAGCCCCGTAATTCGGGTCGGGATCTTCATCCGACGGTGCGGAAGCCACCTGGGATAGAGTGGCAAGATTCCACAGGTGAACTTCGTGATCGTTGCCGACCGTGATGAGTTGGTTGGAATCAGGTGAAAAGGCCAGCCCACAAACGGGCTTCGAGTGAGCGCTCAGCAGGCGCTTCGTGCGGGTTTCCAAATTCCAGATCTCGACCGTCCCGTCCCTCCTGCCCAGCGCCAGCATCTTTATGCCGGGACTCGAAGCCATCGCGAGAGCAATGAAATCTACCATGGGCGGGGACTCCAGGGCCGATTCCATATCAACCCGGCAGCCAGCATCCAGGGCGGCCAACGAGGTTGGATCACGGTAGATCACCTGACCAGTCGCATCGATGGTCACGAGTTGTTTTCCATTTTCCGAATAACCAAGGACGCAATTTCGTGTTTCTGTGGGAGCCGTGATGATGTCGGCCTTAGTCTGGGCCGCATTCCACAAAGTGATTGGATCCCCGGCACCACCGGTAGCGATCGTTTGCCCGTCAAGAGGTGAGAACGCCAGTTCTTGTAACTCTTCCGAGGCTCCGTGCAGCCGCGTGCGTTCTTTTTGAGAAGCCAGGTCCCAAAGGTGAATGGTTCGATCTAAACCGGTTGTGGCCAACTGATCCGGGTCAGCCGGGTTGAAAGACATCGCATAAATTGCGGGCGTTTGTTTCATGATCGAGGGAAGTTCCTGGCCCGAGTTGCTGTTCCAGAGTCGGATATCGCCGCTCCAACCACCGGTCACCAGCAAGTCTCGTTCGGGATGAAACGCCGCCGCCGCAACATCCTTCGGCAGTCGCTCACTCCAGGGCACCGGTTCGAGCGAAGGCAGGCGGAAGAGTCGCATCTTGACCGCAGTGGCATAGGGGAAACCTTGTCCGCAACTTATCCGTGTGCCGTCGCGGGAGACGCTCAAGGTAGCAGTGACCCACCAGTTGATCTCACCGAAGTCATTCGAGGAAACGAGCGTCCAGTTCTGAGTGTCCCACACCTGGAGGCCAGCGCCATAGACAATGAGCCAGCTGCCATCGGGGCTAAACACCGCCGTCGCGTTCGTGTGGCATTGACCCAACACCCGCTCCTTCCAGGTTTGAGTATTCCAAAGCTTCAGTCCATTGCGTCCCGCCGTGAGCAACCCCGGGCCGTCGCGTGCGAATGTCACGGGCCGGTCGCCCTGCGGCAGCGTTTTCACTACCGCTTTTGTCGCCACGTTCCAGACGACGGAGAGATTTCCCGATACTTCGCCGGCAGCCAATAGGCGCCCGTCCTGGGAAAACACGACGCGCCGTGGCCACTTAATAACAGGCTCGAAAACAAACTTTTCATCGCCCTGGCACAAGTTCCACAAGTAGCGCCACTCAAAGCCCCGTGGATCGCTCTGGCCGGGCGCGGGCCGGTGCCGGTCCAACAGCCCACGTGCGTGGACCAGGTCCGCATCCGCCAAGGCCGTCTGCACCATGTTCAGATCGGCGCCGTAGAGACTGGCTTCCGCACTTTGTAGTGCGCGTTGGATGCGAAACGCCGCGAGGGACGATCCAATGGCGAGCGTCAAAAGCAGAACGACCGCGGCGGCCACCAGACCCGCGACGGCGGGTTTGCGGCGACACCACCGCCAAGTTCGTTCGAGCATTGTGGCTGGCCGCGCAAGAATGGATTCAGCATTCAGAAAACGACTTAGATCTTCCCCGATCGCATGCGCGGTTGGGTAGCGGCGATCCGGTTCTTTGTTGAGGCACTTGAGGCAGATGGTTTCCAAATCACGAGGCACGGTCGGATTCAGCAGCCGAGGTGAGACCGGCTCCACATTGAGCACCTGACCCAGGGTCGCTTCGAGGGAGTCGCCTTGAAACGGCGGCCGGGCGGTGAGCAAGAAATAGAGGATGCCCCCCAGCGCATAGACATCGCCGCGCCGGCCTAATTTGCCGCGCCGGGCGTCTGCCTGTTCTGGCGGCATGAAATGGGGCGAACCGAGAACCTGCCCGGTTAGGGTCAGACTCGATTCGCCATCCAGCCATTTGGCCAGGCCAAAATCCGTCACGCGCGGCTGGTCCGTCGCGGCATCAACCAAGACATTGGAGGGCTTGAGGTCGCGGTGCAGAATCCCTTGCTCATGCGCGTAGTGAATCGCCTCCGCGATCAGCTTCATGTAGTGCGCAGCCTTC
>DATLUX010000294.1:0-22059 GCA_035577805.1 Verrucomicrobiia bacterium | reverse complement strand
TGTGGGTCCTTTTGTGGCAGGGACAGTTGTGCCCCCGGATCTATCCAACGTCGTCGCTCTGGCGGCTGGAGAATATCACAGTATGGCGCTACGTTCGGATGGCACCGTCAGAGCATGGGGCCAGGATATCAATGGGGACCTTACCAACACCTCCGGCCTGAATGCGATCGCTGCTATTGCAACGAGTGGATATCATAGTCTGGCTTTACGAAGTAATGGAACCGTCGTGGCTTGGGGCAGGAACTGGACGGGCGAGACGGACGTTCCGGAAGGGCTGAGCAATGTCGTTGCCATTGCGGCGGGTCTAAGGCATAGCATGGCTTTGCGAGGCGATGGAACAGTTGTTGCCTGGGGCCAGGCAGGTGCCACCAATACTCCGCCTGGCCTGACTAATGTCCTCGCCATTGCCGGCGGTGACCAGTATTGCGTGGCCTTGCTTGAAAACCCATCCTTGCACCGACGCCTGCTGGCCCTCCGGCCGGGCAGTTCAACAATCAACGCAACAGTGTCGGCCTTTAGTGGGAGACTTTTCACTCTTGAATCGACTGAGTCCATCGCTCCCACCCACTGGACGCCAGTCACGACACTACTCGGCCGCGGAACGATCGCGACCCTCACCGATACCAATATCGTGGGTGCACAGAAGTTCTACCGATTGCGCCGAGAGTGACTGTCGCGACCGGGGAAGGTGAGGATCGTGCTCGAACCTCGATCGCATCGATGGACAGAACGGTCGACGGATCGTTTCACCGTTTCGCACTTTAAGAAGTGTGAAAACCGACCAAATGAAAGCCATCACTTTACTTCTCATCGCCGCCTGGATCGTCCCGTCCATCGCAACCGCGCAAACCACGGCGCGGGTCGAGGTCGTTTTCAGCGAACGCCTCGGCCTGCTGCGCATCGACGGCATGGCGCTTGGGCAGGGCGGGCTTTCCGATGAACCGATGTGGGACAACCGGGCGAGCGAGATCGGCGCCTTGAAGCCGGCCGTTATCCGCCTGTTCCTTCAGGAGTACTTTGATCTGTTGCCTGCGCGCGGCCGTTTCCATTTCGAGGCGCTGGATCGCTCCATCGATACCGTGCTCAAAACCGGCGCCAAGCCGCTGATGTGCATCTGCTTCAAACCGCGCGCGTTTTTTCCTGAGATTAACCAGGACATTGTCGAGCCGAACGACTATCCGGCGTGGGAAGAGCTCCTCTTCAACCTGGTGCGCCATTACCGTGAGCGCGGCGCGGGTATCCGCTATTGGGAAGTCGCCAACGAACCTGACATCGGCGAGGACGGTGGCTGCCCGTACCGTTTCCAACCCGACAGTTATGTGCGGTACTACCAACACACGGCGGCGGCCATCTTACGCGCTGATCCCGAAGCGCGCGTAGGCGGACCGGCCGTCGCCAGCGTGCGTTCGCGCATCCTGCCGGCTCTCCTCGAGGCTGCCTCGACCAACCGCGCCGCCACGCCGCTGCACTTCGTCTCCTGGCACATCTACCACAGCGACCCGAAGGTCGTGCGGGGCACCATCGATTACGCCAAGGACCTCTTGAAGAAACATCCGACGTTGTCGCCTGAAACCTTTCTCGACGAGTGGAACATGGATCTGACGAACCCGCCCTTGGACCCGCGTTTTCAGCCGTGCTACGTTGCGGAGGTGATCTGGCAGATGAAAGACGCGGGCCTCGACTATTCGTGCTACTACCATATCCGCGATTGGTATGTGGACTTCGACCGGTTCGCGCGCTTTATGTCACCGACCGGCACGGCCTTCATGACGCGTTGGTGGAATCGAATGCCGCAGTTTGACGGGTTGTTCGATTATCAGAACCGCATCCGGCCTGCCTACTTCACCTTCAAGCTGCTCTCGCGTCTGCGCGGAGAACGGCTGACGCTCACCTCCGATCACGCGGCCGTCCACGGCTTCGCCACCCACGATGATCAGATGCGTATGCAGAACCTGCTCTTGTGGAACTTCTCGAAGACAACGGTGCCGGTGGAGATTTCGCTGACCGGTCATGCGCGGGATTTGCGGACCCGGCACATCACTCTGGACGCCACGGCCGCGAGCGACGACGAGAACGCGCGGCTGCGCCCGGAACCTTTCGCGAAATTGGCGAAGGGCAACCAAACCTGGCGCTTGCCCCTCGAGCCTTACGCCGTCCACTATTGGTCCTTCGAGTAAACGCGGGCCACACGCGTTACGCCATCAAACTCAAAACCGAGATGAGGTGTGCCTGAACTGCCGGACATCACGATCTATCTGGAGGCGTTGGAACGTCGTGTTCTGGGCCAGATCGTCGAGCAGGTCCAGATCCGCAGCCCCTTTCTGCTCCGGAGCGTCCAGCCGCCGATCGGCATTCTTGGGGGGCGCAAGGTCGTGGCGTTGCGCCGGCTCGGGAAGCGAATCGTTTTTGGGTTCGAGGCCGATCTTTGGATGGTCCTCCATTTAATGATCGCAGGACGATTGCATTGGCGCCCGCCCCACAGCAAGCCGACTTCCAAGATTAGTCTGGCCGCATTTGACTTCCCGGAGGGCACACTGACGCTCACCGAGGCAGGCACCAAAAAGCGCGCCTCACTTTACCTCGTGCAAGGGGAAGCGGCGTTACGCGCCCATGACCCGGGTGGCTTGAAAGTCTTGGAGGCCACCCTCGAGCAATTCACCCAAGCGCTGACGTTGCGCAACCATACCCTGAAGCGTGCGCTCACCGATCCCACGCTCTTCAGTGGGATCGGTAATGCCTACTCCGACGAGATCCTTCATCGTGCGCAATTATCTCCAGTGGCCCTCACGCAGAAGCTCTCCACCGCCGAGGTGGAACGACTCTACCATGCCACCCAAGAAACACTGCGAAACTGGATCGACCTGTTGCGAACGCAGACCGGCGATACCTTTCCCGAAAATGTCACCGCCTTCCGCCCGGAGATGGCCGTGCACGGAAAGTTCGGGAAACCCTGCTCCGTCTGTGGCACCAAGGTGCAGCGAATTCGCTATAAGGACAACGAAACGAATTATTGCCCGCGTTGCCAGACTGGCGGAAGGTTGCTGGCGGATCGTTCCCTTTCCCTGTTGCTGAAGAAAGATTGGCCGAAAACACCCGAAGAATTGGAAGAACTCCGTGCGCTGAGGCGGTAGCAGCATCCCTTGAAGGCGCTCACAACGTTGACAGTCTTGGTGTTCTTGGTATGCAGGAGTCAGCACATCACATGAAATGCCTGCATCTCCGGAGATGGTGCTTCCTTCTGTCGGCAGCTAGTCACCTGATGGGAAGCAGCGTCCTTCTGTCTGGCGCCGCCGGTCAGTCCATTGCTCACCAGGAACGTCCTCCCTCGGTGACCAGCTTCACGCTTCGCCCCCAGGGAAACGACTTCATCAAAAGGTGGCTGGTCCTGGCTCCCGTAGGAACGGAGCCGGGGCGGACAAACGTCTCGGGAACGGGAGCCCAGACCGAGATTATGCAGACGGACCATCTGGCGGCAGTTCACGGCGAGGCCCAGGTTCGCCCCCAGGCGGATGCCGCCGTGCCAAGTGGGAATCAGACGCTCCGCTGGCGCCCGATCGAGGCCGAAGGGGACACGGTAGATCTGAGCGCCGTGCTTGGGGTGAAAGAGCCTGGCGTCGCATACGCCTGGACGGAGATCATCGCGCCGCGGACGCTGCGGGCGCTGATGGGCTTGGGCAGCGACGGGGCGGTGAAGGTCTGGCTCAACGGCAAGCTGGTGCAGGAACGGCGAAGTGCGCGTTCAATTCGCAAAGACGACGACCTCATCCCGGTCAGCCTGGAAAAAGGCACGAATCAACTGCTGCTTAAGATCGGCAGTCGACCAGCCGGTTGGGGCTTCTGCTGTCGATTTCTGAACCAAACGACGCTCAACGGACTCCTCGTGAGCGCCGCGATGAACGGAGCGTTGGACCGGATGTCCCTCTTGCTCACCAATGGCGCCAGCGTTAAGGCCAAAGTAGGTCCGGAATTGACGGCCTGGCACGCGGCGAAAATCCGCGGCCACGGCGAGGCAGCCGAGTTGCTGGAGAAGCAGGGCGCCGACGTGAAGCGTCCGTTCCCGGGTGCCGGTCAGACGCTAGACTGGTTCGTGACCCAGGCAATTCCGCCGAACGCGCCCGGCTTGGCGCTGGCGGTGGTTCAAGACGGCCGCGTGGTCTTTCGACGGGGCTGGGGCCTGGCCAGCCTGGAGTATGGGGTGCCCATCATGCCATCCACGGTTTTTCACGTGGCCTCGGTGTCGAAGCAGTTCACGGCGTTTGCTGTCACGCTGCTGGCACAGCAGGGGAAACTTTCGGTGGACGACGACATGCGAAAGTACCTGCCCGAGATCCACGATTTCGGGAAGCCGATCACACTGCGACACCTGCTGTATCACACGAGTGGGTTGCGGGACCAATGGGATTTGTTGGCCCTGGCGGGATGGCGCTTGGACGATGTGATCACACAGGAGGACATCCTAACGGTGCTGCGGCGTCAGCGAGAGCTGAATTTTGCTCCTGGCGAAGAGGAGCTGTATTGCAACAGCGGCTACACCCTGCTGGCGGAGGTGGTCGGACGGGTTTCGGGAAAACCCTTCGTCGAATTTACGCGCGATGCGATGTTCCGGCCTTTGGGCATGACGAACACCCATTTTCATCTGGACCATGAGGAAGTGGTTCGGAACATGGCCTGCTCGTACTCGCCGCGATCGGGAGGCGGGTATGCCAGGAGTGTGCTCAGCTATGCCAACGTCGGAGCGACCAGCCTGTTCACCACGGTGGAAGACCTGGCCCGGTGGATCGCTAATTTCGAGGACGCGAAAGTCGGCGGACCGGACGTGCGGCGCCAGATGCAGGAAAAAGGCAAACTGAACAACGGGAAAGAGATTAACTACGGATTTGGCTTGGCGATTGGGGAACTGCGGCAGACGCGGACCATTTCCCATGGAGGCGCCGATGCCGGCTATCGCAGTTACCTCATCTGGCTGCCGGATTATCACCTCGGCGTGGCGCTGCTCAGCAATCTGGGGACCATGGATGTCGGCGGCATCGCCCAGACGGCGGCCGAAATATTTCTGCAGGGTAAATTGGCGCCGCTCTCGTCCCGCGCCGTCCATCAGCAGGCCAAGCCGGCCTACCGCGTGAACCCGTCCCTATTGGAGCGATACGCAGGCAGATACCGCGGCAGCAGCGGTCGAGTGATCTCGATTGTCCGCCAGGGAGACCATTTGGAGGGCGACATATCCGCCGGCACGATGCAATCCCTGACGCCGAGTGACGAGCACGAATTCCTTGTAACCGAGACCAGAGCGCGAGTGGTGTTCGCGAAGCTGGATTCCGGCAAGGCGGCGCAATACACGCTCCAGATGGGCGGAGAAACACGGGTGTACCAGCGGCTCGACCCGGCGGATGAGGTCCCGCCCACGCTGCCGGATTACGTCGGCCATTATCACAGTGACGAGTTGGAGCTCAGTTGCGCGGTCCAAGTCAAGGAGGGGCGGTTGGTGTTCCAACACCGTCGGCACGGCGAACTCCCATTGCGCCCAGTGGGCCGGGACCGATTTAGCGGATCGAACCTGGGTTCCGTTCTGTTCGAACGGGATTCGGGCGGGAAAGTCACTTGCTTCAAGGTCACCACCGGGCGGGTCCGGAACCTGCGGTTCGATCGTCAGTTGCCCTGATTCCCCGCGCTGCCGCTCCTGGCGAGGATAAAGCCGCTGCTATCGCCGACGGATCGGGCAATGTTTATGTGGCCGGCTCCCTGACCTCGCCTTGAGGCGGCTTTGCCGCGCTGCCTTCTGCTTGCCCAATCTGCGTTGGCTCTGACTGTGAGGAGTCCCCTCCAACCGCTGACTTTACCGCGCTCCAACCTGCAACGTGCCTTCCGCACGATCGCGGAGGTCATCCGCGGGCGGGAGACTCAGAGCCAGCACCGCCCAACTGCTGCCGGCGGCGGAGATCCAGGAGTCGCGTCCATGCGGAAAGCCGCTCTTCATGGTGGGCTGAAATGGGAAGGCGCGACGGCGCACATGCCAGGTGCCGTCATCCAGCTGCGTTTGCAGCAGGAATCGGCAACCACGTTCGATGGTGGAGATCGTGTGATCGAAGCCGGCGCCCACGCGCAGTGCGTAGAGGGCTTGACCCGTGGCATACGCATCGCTGGCCGTGCCGGGCAGTTGGGCCCAACCGCCATCGGGACGCTGTTCGGCGGCGAGAGCTTTAGCCAGAGCTCCCAGCTTGGCGGGAGGCACACCGGCCCAAGCGAGACCCAGGATTTGATAAACGCGGCCCTCGGTGTTATCCGGCTGGGCGGCCCACAACCAGGCTCGGGCGCGGTCCACTTGGGCCGCGAACTCTGCGCGGCGGCCGGGGAGCGGATAACGTTGCAGGGCATGAATAGCCAGGGCAGTTGCGCCAATGTCACCGGTTTGCAGCGGTGGGCGGGGGAGATTGTTGAACCACCGGCCGTCCCGACCCTGAATGCTCGACAAGTGATGCACCCACGAATCGGTGGATTCGTCAGCGGACAAATCTTCTGCGGCGTAGGCAAAGAGTGTGTAGCCCTTGGTGTGAGCCGGGTCAGGATGAAAGAGCGGTTGCCAGTCCGCCTCTGGGTTCTTCAATTCGCCGGCGCGCACGATCCTGATCAGTTCATCTTCCAACTCGCCGTTTACGGGGACTTGCCGTTTTTTGGCCAGACCAATGGCTGCCATGGGCAGGTATTGTTGGTGACAGGAAGTGCAGTCCTGGTGGCTGCCGTGGCGCACAAATGCCTGTTTGGATTCGATGGAACTGAACTGGAGCGGCTCCAAGGCACGGCGGATGGCAGAGCGCAGGACAGCGGGATCCAGCTGGTCCAGCAACCGGCGCTCCGGCGCCGCTGACGTTGCGGATGCGCCCGTGGACTCGGCGTTGGTGGCGCCGGCGGCCTCGAGGGCGGTCAGGATGGGAGATTTTCCTCGGTGCTGGGCAAGCATAAGCGGCGTTTGCAACTTGCTCATGAAGGCATCGATGTTCTCACCTCCGGCCGCGTTCGGATCAGCTCCGTGACTGAGCAGCAGCTTGACGAGCGAAGGGTCGAGGCTTTCCGATGAGGCCGCCCAGTGGAGCGGGGTGTAGCCATCCTTTTGACTGGCCTGGTTCACCCGGGCGCCCCGCCCCATCAGGAGTTGGGCGGCAGCAGTGCGATCGGCCCAGGCCGCCTGGGCCAGGGGCGTCCCGAGTGCCCCCTCGCTGTTAACGTCAGCACCCGCATCCATGAGCAACTTCATGATGGTAAGATCGCCGTGATAAGCCGCCCACATCAATGGACTGCGGCCGCCTCCCAGGATGAAACCCCCGGGATTGGCCGCCGCTTGAGCGTTGGGATTGGCGCCGTGCCGGAGCAGAAGCCGAACCGACTCTTCATCGCCGCCGGCGGCGGCGGCCATCAAGGCGGTGGCGCCAAACTGGTTGGTCGCGTTCACGGACGCGCCATGCTCAATAAGCAATGCCACGGCGCGATGCGAATCGGCCGGGCGCGCCGCCAGCATCAAGGCGGTATTGCCCAGGCTTGAAGCGACGTTGACGTCTGCTCCGTGCTCGAGGAGCAGCCTAACCTTCTTCGCATCGCCGGCCGCGCGCATCAAGGGCGTTGCGCCGGCGGAATTCGTCACGTTGACCAAGGCGCCTCGTTCCAGCAGCAGGCGTAAGGCGGTGACATCGCTGTAGACCGCGGCGTGCATGAGCGCGGTTGTGCCCCGGGCATCACGCGCATGGGGTGATGCGCCGCGATCAAGGAATTCGCGCAGTTTCCGGAGTTCACCACTGCGCAGGACCGACAGATATTCGGAGTTCAATCCGGAGGATGCGAGCTTGCCGGCCGGCAGAGCCAGCCGCGTGCAGAGGCAGGCGCCGGCAAGTGAAAGCACCAGGAGAGCCGAGGGGAGGGAGATGGTCGATTGTTTCATGTGATCAACGTTCTCGATCGAGCGGGTGATGATTAAGAAAGGGCGCGGGATCCGGCAACGGAACGAAAGTGGTAATTGGAATAATTGGAATGCCAAATTTCATGGTTGATTTGTTTATTTGTTTCAAGCAACGCTTCGTCTGCACCTCAGCTAAGAAGGTAAAACCGCAAAACCTTTCGGAGGATCTCGGGAATTGTTCCGGCCAGCCAAGCGCCCGGTGAAGGGCCTCCTTAATCAACAGAGACGAAGGATCGGCAACAGGCTCACTCCATCGCCGCGGTTGTTACTTGGACAGGACGAAAACCGCTTGGCGGCGGAGCGCTGATTTGTTGCCATACGGGCCAAGGCAACGCGACGCAAGAAACTGATGGCGCGGCGTGGCCGGTGTGAAGGGCGACGGAGAACGCATTGGTTATGAATCACAGGCACACAGCGCTGGTCGTTTTTCTTGCCGTTGGCATTCACTCCGCGCTGGCCGCGGCTCCCCTCACTGAAGAGTCGTTGCGGAAAGCGGCCCGCCGCATTCATGCGCGCTCCATTCTGGTGGACGGACATAACGACATCACGGGACCCATGACCGACGTCGGGTATGATCTCGGCGAGAATTCTGCCGGCTTGTTTCACACCGACCTGGCCCGCTTGAAACAGGGCGGTGTCGGCGCGCAGTTCTTTTCCGTCTGGATCGATCCTGCCAAATATTTCACCAATGGCGGCACGACCCGAGCCCTCAAGATGATTGACACCATCGATCGCGGGGTGGCGGCCCACCCGCGCGATTTGGTCTTGGCCGCGTCGGTTGCCGACATACGCCAAGCCAGGCGAGACGGGCGTGTCGCCGCACTCATGGGCATTGAAGGCGGGTACGCGATCGAAGATTCGCTGGAAACACTGCGAGCGTTCCAGCGTCTGGGCGTGCGCTACATGACGCTTACCCACACGCGATCCACTTCGTGGGCGGGCGCCACCACCAACGGACCGGGCACAGGGTTGACCGCCTTTGGACGTGAGGTTGTGAGGGAGATGAACCGCATCGGGATGTTGGTGGACGTGTCGCATGTCTCGGACGCAACCATGAGCGATGTGCTCGACGTGACTCGTGTGCCAGTCATCGCTTCGCATTCCTCCGCTCGGGCGCTGTGCAATGTGCCCCGCAACATCCCCGACCCGCTCCTGCGAAGGATCGGCACCAATGGCGGCGTGGTGATGGTCAACTTCTACAGCGGGTTCCTCGACCCAAAGTACGCCGCGGCCCACTCCCGCATCGAAGCCGATTTCGATGCCGTTTGGGTGCGCCACGATAAAGATCTTCGCGCCGGCCGCGTGGCGGAACACAAACTGGCCGCCTCGCTGCCCGCGGTGCCCCTCAGCCGTCTGGCCGATCACATCGATCACATGGTGCGGATGGCTGGAATCGATCACGTCGGCCTCGGCTCGGATTTCGATGGGGTGGAGCGGACTCCGGAGGGAATGGGCGACGTCTCCTGTTTCCCTAATCTCACCGTCGAGTTGCTGCGGCGGGGTTACTCGGAAAAGGACGTCCAGAAAATCCTGGGCGAGAACTTTCTTCGGGTGCTGGCTGAAGCCGAAAGGTTTGCCCAGCAATCCCGGTGGTAGACGCGGAGACAAGAATCGCAGGGAGGTCCGGAGGGACTACGGTTGACGCTGACGGCACGGATGAATTGGTTTCCAGATGGCTGGCGCGCCAAGAGGAAACTGCAGGCGTTCCATCCGTGAAATCCGGGGCTAAACCCTCTTGCTCCGCGGCCGATTGCTGGAGCGGAATGCGGCTGTGTCCTGCACGGCAGGAGTATCAGAACTTCAACGAAAAATAAGCCGTCACGCTGTGGGTGTGAGTCCAGCCCATCTTGAGATCGAGTGAATCAAACGTCCGATCCGCGACGCCCAGGTACTTGTAGCGGAGCCCCAAATCCATCGTGCGAGTTATCTGATAAGTGCAACCGGCGAGGCCCTGACAACCGAACCCAAACGTGTCGTCACTGCTTCCATAAAACAGGTCGTAATTTTCCAGGATCGAGGCCACGCCGCCGACTCCCACGCCGACGAAGGGATGAAAACGGGACCGGGTTGGAATGTGGTAATAGAAGTTGACCAGAAACGGCACCTGATAGAAGGCAAAGTCGCCCCCGCCGCCAAACTCATCCTGAATGCTGCTGGTGGAATTGGCGATGATTCCCGTCTCGAATTCCACGGCCAGCGAACCGAACTGGGAGCCAAAGGCCACATCGAATTGTGCGCCCGGATCAAATTTCATCTTGCCGCTCTGGATGAATGCACCGGAGCTTTTCAGTGTGGTGCCTTGAACGAATGACGCCCCCAAGTCCACGCTGAAATAGGGCCGGGGGCGGAGCGCCTCCTGCTCCATCTCCTCTCCCATCCCACTTGCGGGGAGGATCAAAACGACAAAGGCCATCGGGGCAACGAATCGCAACCGGCCGAGCAGGCCGCGGAGAACTGGAAATGATTTCATAGACGGCGGGATTCACTTTTAAAGGTTAAAGACGATGGGATCGTGTAGCCCCGATGGCCTCCCTTGGTTGTCGTGTTCTCATCCATCGCTGATCGCGCAATGAAGATATGAGGAGGCCCGTGACGAACATCGGCGGGCCTCCCACGAATCATTGAATCATTGCGCCGGCACGAATCTGACGCAGGAGACACGTGCTGCTGCTGGTTGTGAGTGCAATTGCAACGGGAACGAATCGTTGCGGAGCCAGCCGTCCAGCAAATTGACGTAGCCCACGCTGCCGGGCACGCCGCTCACGCCCCCGGGTTCGCTCAGTTCGCCTTGCACGCCGCTCGGCGTCGCCTCCCCGATGAACCGATGAGCCGGTCCATGATCAAACATGAATGCGTCAGCGCTGGCGGCCCGGATGCCGCCGATTGGATTGCCCACGTCCACAGTATTGAAGCCGCCGTCCACGGGAATACCGGCCAGACCGGGTAGCGGTGCCGGCCACAGGCCCAGCGCCGGGGGCACGTTCAAGGCGCCACCCAACGGATGATTCAGCACCAGCCGATGCAGCTTGCCCCAGCGATAATCGTCGAGATTGCTCGAGTGAGCAAAAGCCGGCGCAAAGGCGTCTCCGGCCAGCAACGCGAGAGCGTCGTCCAGGCTCTTCAAGATGAGGACATCGCGACGATCCTCGGGGGACGCGACTGCTGGCACGTTGAAAAAGTTGATGCCGGACGCACCGACGCCGCCGCGGCTCGGGAAGGTCTCCAGCAAATGCCGCAGCGCGACGAGCGCGTGTTGGTCTTCGGCCAGTGGCAAACCGAAGGGAGCAAGCGGCGCATCGATGGTGTTGCGGAGGACTTGTCCGCGCCAGACGCTGTAAATGGTTGCGGCCACGCTCGCCGCCACTTCGTTGGAGGACGGCTCCAGCAAGGCGCCTTCGCCATCGCTGGCATCGTAGCCTTCGCGGAGGCCGGTTGGGGTGGTGAAGTTCCAGGTCGCGAGCCGTTGCACGGCGCTGGCCAGGCTCGGTTCGTTGGCCAAGGCCGCCAGCACCGGCTCGGTGCTGGAGCGTGCGCGGGCGTGCGCCTGCAAGATGTAAGGCACGAACACTTGCGCGTCGATCAGCGCCGTGTCGGCCTGGATCTGCTGCATGTCGTGGAATGAGATCTTGCCGCCGCCGGCGAGTTTCTCGCGAATTAATTGCGTGACACGGCCGGCCCGGTAGGTTTCGTAGGCGGAGCTGAGATAAAAGATCCCGCCCCCGGGGCGCAGTTGGTTGAACGGATTGTTGTCGAGCGTCTGGCCCAGCGGATCATTGTTCGAATTGGCGAACCATCCTGCGGGCGGATTGATCAGGTGCGGCATTTCCTCGAAGCTCAGGATCTCGTACGGCACCACCTGGCCGGGCTGGGGATGCTGCACGGGCAACCATTCGTTGCCGCCGGTGCCATCGCGAATGAACGTCGGCGGCAACCCGTGGATCTGGCCCGCCTGCAAATCCTCCCGGATGGGCACAGCCGAGCTGCTGAAGAAGGCGATATTGCCGCGCACATCGGCGCAGGCCCAATTGATCGAGCCGACATCGAAGAACTGGACGCCGCGCACGAAGTCTTCCAGGCCTCGCGCTTCGTTCCAGATCAGAAATGTTTCCAGTTCGCGGGTCGCGCCGAAGCCGGTGTATTGCACGCTCAAGGCGGTGCCGCCGGCAAGATCAAGCCGCACGATGGGGCCATTATTCCGACGCGGCACAATCAAGGTCGCCGGCGGAATGTCGCCACCCGGCGCCACCACCGTGAGATTGTCGGGCACCCCGTCAAAGTTGTTCTTACGGAACACCTCCGGGATCGGGATAATCGGTTCGTTCTGACCCTGATGCACGATGCTCAGCCCGCTGGGCGAGTTCGGATCAGGCACGATCTGTTCCTGAAATGTGTCGGTGACGTCCACGTAATTCACCGAGCCGCCCCAGCACAGGCGCCGATTCTGCCCAAGGACAACGAAAGGCACGCCGGCGACGCTGCTGCCTGCGGCATTAAGCTGCCCGGCCTGAATATGGATCGGATGAAACAGATTCGGCATGCCCAACTGAAGGTGAGTGTCGTTGGCCAGCATGGCATGGCCACTGGTCGTGTGGGCGCCGCTGATGCCCCATTCATTGGACCCGGCGTGCTTGTCCCGGTCGAGGATGTTCCGAAAGACAGGCAGATCCCGGATGGCGCCGAGGTAATCGCGACAGAGCTTGAGCAGGGCCGGATGCGGCTTGTGCGATCGGCCTGCGGCCGTAGCCGTCGCAGGCTCGCCGCTCTCGGCGGCAGCGGCAAATCCGTTGATCGCGTCCGGGATGGTCACGGCCGGATCAAACGGAGCCGAGCGAAACAGGTCTTCGAAATACAGCGCGGCGCCATCGAATCCAACCGCCTGGCCTGCCTGTTGATAACTGAGGAGTGTGATCGTCGATTCAATGTCCAGCTCGAACGACCGTTGAAATGTGATCAACTTGGCCACGATCACGCTGTCCAGCGGTGTCCACGACTCGAAGTGCGTCAACTCCAGTGCCCCGTATTCGGGTGACAACGGATGGGTCGCCACGAAGGCGTTGACCCCATCTGCATAGGCTTCCAGGGCCGCGCGCACGCGGGGCGAGAGCACCGCCAAAGTCCGTTCCGCGGCGCGATGCAGACCGATCGTCCGCAGTTGCACGTCCATAGCCAACGCACCCTCCCCCAGCAACTCCGCCAACCGCCCGCTGCCCAGGCGGCGGCTGACATCCATTTGCAAGAGCCGATCCTCGGCTTGCGCGTAGGCCTGGAGAAAAAACAGGTCATGCTCGTTCTGAGCGGTGACATGCGGGACGCCCTGTGCATCGCGCACGATTCGCGCTTCCGCGTGGAGTCCGGCTATTGGCACCGGGTTGGCGGCGCGCACACTGAATCCAGCCAGCAGTTGGACGACCACAACCCACACCACCCGGCGCAACAACCCCAACGCCGGAATCCCGTTCGAATAAATGCTCTTCTTCATACAGAGTGTACCTTTCTCGTTGACCGACCTTCGACAGACCACTGCAGGATCTTTCAGGAACACCGTTCCAACCTCTCATTCGAAATTTCGCGGCAAACCGGATCAGCCCAATGTTTAGGGCCGTTCCTGAATCCGTGGGACGTGTCACTTCAGAGCATGGTTCATCAACTCGATACGATGACAGGAACAGGTCACCTGAATTCCATGAGGCGGGACGCTATCGAGGCACGCGCAGCGCGTGTTAGTCGATAAATTGTGAGGGTCGATTGACTATCTCGATGGGAGCGCTTGATCCGGGAAGCGAAGAGACCCGCCATGGATCTTTCAAAATTCTGGAAAAACTTTTCTTGCCCCCCATCTGCCGGGTTGAAACGACCCTGAAATGATCGCGTGACACGGGGATGCGTTGCTAAAAGGATAGGCGCATGAAGAATTTCGCCAACGAGTCTCCACTTTGAACGCGACCCCTGTTGATCTGCGATTCTCTGGCTGATGAGCGAAAGCATGGGATACGCGCTGGGTGCGCTGCTCTTCTACGGTCTGGCCGATTTCGTGTATAAGCGTGGGGCAGCGGCCGGGGCCGCGCCGCACCACTTCTTGATGGTGCAGACATGGTTCTTTAACCCGTGCGCGCTTCTTTACGGGCTCATGACCGGAACGCTTGCGTTCAACGCGGCGGCGCTTTGGGGCGCGGCGGCGGGAGTGTGCGCGGTGGTCGGCTACTACAACTTCGCCAGCAGCCTGCGATCGGGATCGATCAGCACCAACGCGACGATCTTTCGGTTGAGCTTCGCCGTGACCGTGGCGCTGGCCGTGCTGGTGCTGGGTGAGCCGCTCACCAGGCTCAAGCTGGCGGGGCTTGTGCTGGTGGTCCTGGCCGTGTGGCTGTTGCTCGCGACGCCCCGCGCGGAGTCCGTTGGCATCCGCCGCGATAACAATTCGTCCCGGGCGCAAGTGCTGGTCGCCACCGTCGTCGTCGGAGTTCTGAGCTTCATCTACAAGGTAGGCCTGCGCCAAGGCGCGACGCCGATCTCGCTGGTGGTGACGCAAGCGTTCGTCGCGATCACTCTGGCCACGGGGTTCACCGCCTACCTTGATCGTCGCATCCGGCCGTCACGTGCTGCTTGGCGCTATGCGCCCGTGGCCGCCGTGCTGCTCGTGATCGCCTTTATCTTCCTGGCCAAAGGCCTCAAGAACGGGGAAGCGAGTGTCGTGGTGCCCGTCGCCCAAATGGGATTCGTCGTGACCGCGCTCCTCGGTTTTCTGCTCTTACGCGAGCCGTTTACAGCACGCCAAGGCGCGGGCCTGGCCGCCGCGCTCGCCGCGCTGATGTGTCTGGCCGTGGGATGACCGGGGAGTGCTTTGACTCGCCCTCATTGTCGGGGGAGCCGTTGGGCTCAAATTTGTGTCGTCGGCCAATTAGAGTCAGCGCAGTGTAAGCGGCATCAGGGCCCTCGGGGGGAGGCAATGCGAAACATCTGGGTTGGCGACGGCAGGCCGTCGGCGGGAAGCAGGGTCTCGACGAGCCGATTCGTGGAGGATGCAGGGACGTCCACTCGCCGTTGCCAACTCCCGATACTCGGATGCAATCGCGATTCCACCGAGTAGGTTCGGTTCGAGACGGCCCAGAACCGGATCGCCCAGCCGTTGGTTCCCTGCCGACCAAGGCTTTCTACGCGAAGGAAGCTTTGTGCGTCGCCGGGGTCGGTGCCGGACCGGTATTCGTCAAGACTGGTCACCCCATCACGGTCCAGGTCCAGTGTGGCATCGGTCGCATCGAAGGCGTTCAGGCCGTGAGCGATTTCCCACTCGTCAGGCAACCCGTCGCCGTCGCTGTCGGGCAGAACGGTCAAGAGCGCGTTGCTGCTGACGAGGCCGGGCGGGTTGGCGGCGTTTTTGATCACGACCCGGTAAGTGCCGGCTTGATTGGTTTGAATATTGGTCAAGGTGAGGAAACTCATGGGTTCACTCGTGACGTTCGTCCAGATCACAACAGATCCCCGGCGCCATTCGAAAGTGAACGGTTCCGGGCTCCCGATCACGGCCACGCTCAGAGTCACGCTGCCACCCAAGACCACCGATTGGCTGAGTGGTTGCACGGTAACGCTGGGGTTGATCAGCATTCCCAGGTCCGCAGGCGCGCTCAACACGGCGCCGTAACCGTTGGCCACCATAACCTCATAGACACCGGCCAGGTCTAACTGCGCGTTGGTCACCAGCAGCGTGGCGTTGGTGGCATTCGGAAGATCGATTCCTCCAAAACGCCACTGGTAAATTAGTGGATCGACACCGGTTGCCACGACGCTAAAGAGGACGTTGGAACCGGGGCGCACGTTCAGACTGCGCGGCTGCTGCGTGATGATCACCGGGCCGATCAGTTCCGCTGCCTGCGAAAGGAAGGAGAAGCCAAGGTCAGGTTTGGTCACGGTCACCGTGTATTTTCCGGTCTGCTTGGCCTGGGTATTGGTAATGAGGAGTGTCGTGTTCGTTTCACCCGGCAACTCGACGCCGTCCCGTTGCCATTGAAAACTGACCGGGGCAAGCAACGTCGTGTTGAAGGTGAAGGCGGCCGTTGTGCCGGGCTGAACTTGCTGGGACCTGGGGGTGATGCTGGCCTCCGGTTCGATCAAGGTCAGGAATTGACGCGGCGCGACATCATAAAACTCCTGCACGATGGCGCTGGGCCATTCGATCCGGACGAGGTCGACTTGGGTCGCGTCGCCCAAACCAAAGCCGGCGCGCAGATCATTTTGACTGCCCAACCCACCGCCGCCCGAGATTTCGCGCAACTGCCAGATCGGTTTGCCGCCAATCACCGCTTTCACGCGCACTTTCGCGCCGATGGCCGAGCGGTTCG
Organism: Verrucomicrobiia bacterium; assembly: GCA_035577805.1. Taxonomy (GTDB): domain Bacteria; phylum Verrucomicrobiota; class Verrucomicrobiia; order Limisphaerales; family JADJPG01; genus DATLUX01. The sequence continues at coordinate 5,778 of DATLUX010000294.1, read as the reverse complement.
ACCACCGGCCTTCGAGCTTCACGGTCAGCCAGGCGTGGTTGTTGCCATTATTCCGATAGAGCCGGTTGTTGTTGCTGTTGAACTCAGTCACAAACAAATCGGGAAACCCATCGTTATCATAGTCGGCCCATGCTCCGGCCACCGCATCGGCCGGGTCGTTAGGCACAATCCCGGTCGCAACACGCCCGAAGGTGCCGTCGCCATTGTTGTGGTAAAGGAAATTCCGGCCGAAACGGTTCGCGACGAACAGATCGAGATATCCGTCATTATCATAATCAGCCCAACCGCAGCCGTGTCCGTTGCTGATGTCGGTGACGATCGCGCCGTTGGTGATCTTGGTAAAGCTGCCGTCGCCGTTGTTGTGATAAAGAAAGTTGCGGGCATTGGGATTAACGACAAAGAGGTCAAGATAACCATCGTTGTCATAATCACCCCAGGATGTCCCCTGCCCGACGCTGACATCGTGGACAATGATGCCGTTGGTCACCGCTCTGAACACGCCGTGACCTTCATTATGATAAAGGAGATTGGGCTCGTTGACCCGAGAGACGAAAAGGTCCGGCCAACCGTCGTTGTCATAGTCGGCCCAGGAGCCGCCTTGAGAATTGCCGGGCTTGAGCGCGATGGCATTGGTCATGATCCGCGTGAAGGTGCCGTCGCCGTTATTGTGGTACAGGAAATCATTCTGGTCCGAGTTGGCCACGAACAGATCGAGAAAACCGTCGTTGTCGTAATCGGCCCAGCCACAATTGTTGGCGTAGCCCTTGCTATTGACGATGGCGCCCGTCGTGATCTTGGTGAAACCACCCTGGCCATCGTTGTGATAAAGCCAGTCGTCGCCGGAATTGTTTACCCCCACGAACAGATCGAGAAAGCCGTCGTTGTCGTAATCCCCCCAGGTCGCCCCAAAACAGAGTCCGCTGTCGGTCGCAACCGGCGCGGCAAGAATCCGCGTAAAGGTGCCGTTGCCGTTGTTCGAGTAAAGTAAACTCGGCCCCGTGCCCGTCGAGACGAACAGGTCCTGAAAGCCATCATTGTTGAAATCGCCCCACGCGAGGATCGTCGAGTTAATCCCGGCCACGATCGGCGCGTTGGTAATCCTCGTGAAGGAATCCTGGCCTTGCCCTGCACCGCTACCGAGGAGCAAGGCAAACCACAACAAAGCCAGACGCGGACTCCGGCCTACGGCTAAAGGTGAGGTGGCAAGTGTCATGTTCATGTTCATATCCATCACCTCACCGACACTGCAGGAAAAACCGTACAGACGTACTGACGATTGAGGTTCAGACAGGAAGGGGCCTGACGAAACTAACAACTAAACGGCACGTCTTGGCGATGGGTTCACCGAGGAATGGGCCCGTCGGCGCGTTTGAAAACAGCCAGAGAAACGCCGACCGCACTCGCGCGGCGCTGCCTTCAGGGCGTCGCACTTTGGAGTGCCTCAAGCACCTCCACCACATTGGTGGCAGCCCCCGCCTGGACCTGACGAGTGAGCTTGTCCAGGATGGCAACTTTCTGGCGAAGAATCGCGATGCGTTGCTCCCGCTGCTGGAGGGAAAGCCCATCCAACAAGTCCCACTTCCACGCGCCCTCGACTTTGAGGAAACGGACCGGATACCTGGCCATCATGATGTTGGTGGCCGCACTCTCCGTCCGAATATAGGTGGGCGGCTGGGGCGGTTGCCACACGCACAATTCGCGGAACGTGGCGTCGAATGTGCGCTGGCGGACGTTAAAGACGCGCATCATCTCCTGACGGAAGCGCCATTGGGCCCGGACATAATCCGCCAGCACCGGCCCGAATTGTTGCAGCTCGGGGCCGCGCAACAAAAGGAGCGCGACGAAGCCGCTCGGGTCATTGAGGATGTAGGCGCGATCGATGGCGATCATCAACTCCCGCACCGAGCGCGCCGCGTCCGCCAGCTCGGCGGCGCGCGCGGCTTGCCGCTGGCGAACGACCAGGAGTGCGCCACCGATCAGAAGGATCAAAATGCCAAGACCAGCGCCGAGGTGGATCACTCGTCTCCAGAGCAGCCGCCAGAGCAAGGTTTCGACCAGGCTCGCCGCAGTGGCCCCCTTGACCAGCGATGACGCCAGCGCAGACGGGGCCGCCTGCACCGCGTTGTCCAAGAGAGCTCCGCTCAAAGCCGCCGCCGACACGGTCAGCCCACGCTTGCGGAAGAAGCCACGCAATTTCTCCAGCGCACGCACTACCCGCACGCGCGCGGAGTTTTCGTTGCCTCCGAAACTCACGCCGATTTCGTCAAAACTTTTCTTCTCAAAGAAGCGCAGCAAAACCGCGTGCCGATCTTTGGTGCCAAGCGCGGCCAGCGCCTCGTCCAACAGCGGTGCCAATTGTTCCCATTGGTCCTTTTCGTCGGCATGGTCGCTGGAGTTGGTCAGGTGCATTTGCGCAGCCTCTTGTTCCCGCCTTTGACGGCGTGCCTCGATTTTCCGCGCATCGAGCGCAGCGAAACGCACGGCGCGAAACAACCAGCCGGCCAGCACTGTCTCGCGCCGCAGAGACGGCGCTTTCCGCGCGAGAATGGTGAAAACGGCCTGAGCCACATCCTGGGCCATAGCGTGATTGTTATTGGTCTGCCGCAAGGCGGCTGAATAGACCAGATCGACGTGGCGTTCGACCAGACACGCAAAGGCCGTCTCCGCCCCCGTCGCCGCGTATTCACGCAACAGTTCCTGCGCGCCCAGCTCAACTGTGCTGGGCACTTCCGTCAAAGATTCATGATGTGGTTGCATGGTGTGGCCAGCAAACGCCCGGCGAACGCCAAGCGGCTTGACCATGAACGGACACTCAAGCCCAAACCGTACACCTGCTTAGTGGTGGCGCTGCCAGTACCACCAAATGCCAGCCGCTACGAGCGCGACCGCGATGATAATAAAGACCACTCTCAACCCGCCTCGGGCTAGCTTAAACGCGAGCAGCAGCATGATCAGGCCGCCACCGCCAAGTTCGAAGGCCGGCAACTCGCCGGATGTGAGTTTTTCCAGGATTGCTGGCATAACGTTAAGGCACAAATTACGGCAAGGGGTGATTGAAGCTCGTTTTGTTTCTCGGACCGCTCATCTCATTTGCTTTGGACCACCTACAATTAACCAATAGCCTTCGATAAAGCGAACAATTGAGTCAGTCTCCTACCTGTAAACCACACTCGCAGAACGGCGGCCGCCGCAGCCGTGGGGGAGCCGGAAGCCGCAGGATCCTTCTAAAAATCGCAGAAAATCTTTTCCAGCCTGCCGCTTGAATCTCTTCTGCGCCTTGCTAGGGTTGATCCTCGAAGTAACAACAGGAGATTATTATGAACCTTCTCCGTCTGCCCACCTTAAGCCAGGCAGCCCTGACGGTTGCCCTCACCGCGCTCTGTTTCACTGCCGGTTGTGCCACGCACACCGCTGACCAGGACGCTTACTGGCGGCATCAAAATGAATTGGGTGGTTCTTCCGCTGTTTTTGCGAGCAGCCCAAGCTGGTCAAGCTCCGATGCCGCGAACACCACCTCGTCAAAGGACGATTTTATCAAGAAGTTTGATCGCCGAACGCCGTGAAGTCCAGGCGCGGCACCACGCGCTGCCGGGCTTTAGGCTGCCAGCCGGTTGCTTTGGAGGGCACTCCACATGTGCTCGAGCCGGAGTTTTTTGCCTAGTCTCAGTCTAAACGCCAGCCGTCAGCTCAGCCCGTTGAGACACATTTTGTCGAGTCGACCGGATCATGTGACCCGCCAGATGCCCCTGCCGCTGGTCATCGGGTTTTGCTGGTTCCCTCATACTTTGACCGCGCCGTTTGGCCGCGCTCGGCGGCGTCCAGCTCCTGGGCCAACTCCAGGATCTTGCAAGCCGTTCGCCAGTTGCGCGCTGTAACCGGCACGCCCAGCAGCTGCTCGAGACGGGAGAATAACTTCGATTTCCCCACTCCTTCTGGGGCGTAAAAGTAAAGCACTCGTCCTTTGAGCGCATACTGCTCGCTCTCCTTGCGGAGGCATTCGAGGGCTGCCCAGTCCGGGGGGCCGGCTGTGGACGCCAGGAACGTCAAGTGCAGCGCTTTGGGATCGGAGTCGGCGCCCGGATACGGGTTTGCGGCGATCGCGCGTTTCAATTCAGCAAGACGCAAGAGAATGACTTCGGGCGCAAAACCGTGATCGCGTTGAATTCGGGTTTTGATCTTTTCGCATAACCCGGCTGCTTTCGTCGGGTGGACTTGAAACACCGCGTTCCCGCTTTGAATGTAGGTCTTGACGTTGCTCAGGCCCATGGATTCCAGAAGACGCACCAGATCCTTCGTCAACACTGAATGGGCGCCGCCGACATTCACGCCGCGCAGCAGAGCGATGAAGGTATCTTTCATTTCCAACCAACCCGACTTCACATCATTCCGTTGGCGGTCGCCAATAGCAAGGAGCTCTTGAGCTCTTGACCACCGACGCGGTTGGCAGAGAATCGGGATGATATGAAAAGTCACTCGACGATTTGGTTGAATGGGCTGGTCGCCATTATTCTTGGGTTGGCCCCGGCGCTGCGGGCTCAAGGTGCCCCGGACATCGTCTGGGAGGCCATTACTCCGAGCGGGCTCGCGAACAGCATCCGGGGAGTCGATTGGTCGCCGGCCGCTGCTGGAGCGGTTGTGTTCGGCTCAACGGATCGCTGGCTCCGGACACGTCGCGCGGAAACCGGCGCCCTCTCCTATTCGGTCCTGCAGCCGCACCGATCCGGTGGCGTCGACCAAGCGATCTACTCGTTGGACGGCGGATTCATCGCGGTGCATAACACCAGCGGCGGGCTCGATTATCGCGTGCATCGAGCGGTTGACGGCGTTTTTCTGGGGTTGCTTGCGGTCACGCTCGATGCCCAGGGCCTGATCCACTTTGTTCCCGACCCCCAACTGCTTAGCGCAGCTGGAGGAGATGGGACCTTGTCCCGGTGGCGAGTCGATCAATTCACCGTGATCTTCACTGTTGGGAGCGGATATGACCGCACCAACACGACCTTTAATTTTTCGCCGGATGGCTCGCTTCAATCTGCTGCCAGCCAAGGCACGATCGTCATCCGGCGACGCAGCGATGGTGTCAGCATGCGGGTTCTATCAGGTGGACTGGCCCGCGGAACCACGCCGGTCGCCTTTTCTCGCGACAGCAAGGGCCTCGCTGCCTGGAGCGAGAACCCAAGCCGGGTCACTCTCTGGCGCGTTGCCGATGGCATTGCCCTGATGACTTTCGCCGCCGACGCGGCGGAAGGGATCAATGCCATTCGCTTCACACCCGACGGCGCGCATTTAGTTACGACGGGTTATTTGCCGTTCTTGGATGCGGCCGGGCTCTGGCAGCAAAAAGGTGTGATTCGATTCTGGCGTGTCGTGGACGGGGTTTTGCGCGAGTTCTACGATGCTCACACAGGTCTCGGCGTCACCTCGCCGGTTGCCTGGTCCCTGGATGCGATGCAGTTCGCGTATGGCACCTATGAAGGGACGGCCGTAGTGGCCCGCACGCCATCCTCGATTCTAGCGGATCGCACCGGGGCCGGAGGCGGGGATGGAGATCCCAACCTGGAACTGCTTGCGAACGGCGATGTGGTTTTGCGGCTCGTCGGCAAGCCCGGCGCGGTGTATCACGTGGAAGCGGCGACGAATCTGAGTGTTTGGAGGGAGGCGGGCGTCTCCACCGCCGACTCCAACGGCTACTGCGAATTCCTCGATACGAACGCGAACCGTCCTTCGTTCAAGTTCTATCGGACCTGGAGAAGTCCGTAAGCGCGCTGCCGCTCATCTGCC
>DATLUX010000293.1:0-12219 GCA_035577805.1 Verrucomicrobiia bacterium | reverse complement strand
GCCCAAGCACCAATACAATCGTGGTGCGCGTGTTCGACAGCGGGACACCGAGCTTGAGCGCGACACAGAGCTTCAAGGTGATCGTGAATGAAGTGAACAGCCCGCCCATCCTCAATCCGATCATCGACCAAACGGTCAATGAACTGGCTACGCTCAATGTGACGCCAGTGGCCAGCGATGCAGATATCCCAGGGCAAACGCTGACCTTCACGTTGGTGAGCGGTCCGAGCGGGGTCAACCTCAACGGCTCCAGCGGTGCCTTGAGCTGGACGCCCACCGCGGCACAGGGCCCAAGCACAAATACGATCGTGGTGCGGGTTTTCGACAACGGAACGCCGAGTCTGAGCGCCACCCAAAGCTTCCGCGTGTTCGTGAACGAAGTGAGCAGCACTCCCACCCTCAACCCGATCGCCGACCAGACGGTCAACGAACTGGCCACGCTCAACGTGACGAATGTGGCCAACGACACGGATATCCCAGTGCAGACGCTGACCTTCGCGCTGGTGAGCGGTCCGAGCGGAGTGAGCCTCAACGAGACCACGGGCGTGTTGACCTGGACTCCGACCGAGGCGCAGGGCCCCAGCACCAACCTGATCGTTGTGCGCGTGTTCGACAACGGCACACCCAGTTTGAGCGCGACCCAGAGCTTCAAGGTGTTCGTGGACGAGGTGAACAGCCCGCCCACGCTCAATCCGATCGCCGACCAGACGATTGCCGAGTTGACTACGCTCAACGTCACGAACGTGGCCGGCGATATGGATATGCCGGCGCAGACCCTGACGTTTGCGTTGGTGAACGGTCCGAGCGGCGTGAACCTGGACGACGCCACCGGCGTGCTGACCTGGACTCCAACGTCGTCCCAGGGTCCCAGCACCAACACGATCGTCGTGCGCGTGTTCGACAACGGCACACCCAGTCTGAGCGCGACCCAAAGTTTCACCGTGGTGGTCAGTGAATCGAACCGCGCACCGCTCTTCCATCCGATCAACCCTTTGAGCATCACGGAAGGATCCTTGCTGACTTTCATGGCCACAGCGACGGACGCAGACCTTCCTCCTCAAGTCTTGCGTTACAACCTGGAGCCGGGCGCGCCTGCCACCGCTTCTGTGGTCGAGACGAACGGACTTTTTTCCTGGATCCCGCCGGTGGGGTCCGCCCCCTCGACCAATGTGGTTGTGATCCGGGTGACCGACGACGGTACGCCCGAGATGAGCGATCGGCTCGCGGTCACGATCATGGTGATCGCGCCGCCTCGTCTCGCCATCAGTGTGTCCCAGGCCGGTTTGGTCACACTCGGATGGAATTCCCTTCCCGGGCAGGTCTACCGGGTGGAGTACAGCGACGATAATCCTTCCGGGCTCTGGTCGCCACTGGGGGAGGATGTGGTGGCTGAGGCGACCCTCACGACAACAGGCGACCAGACGCGGTTTTCGCCGAACCGGATTTACCGCGTGCGTTTGGTCGATTGAGTAGGGTCTGGGCCCAAATCACTTCTTGAGAGACCATGGCCGCTGGCACACTTTGCAAAGTGTGGTGCCGAGTCAGCTTAGCTTGACCACCATCTTGCCAAGATTTTTACCTTCGAACAGCCCGAGGAAAGCGCCGACCGCCTGATCGAGCCCTTCGGCGACCGTCTCCCGGGCCTTCAGTTTGCCGGCCCGGAAATAGCCGCCCACCTCTTGTTCGAATTGGCTTTGTCGATCCAGCCAATCGCGGACAATGAAGCCTTTCATGGTCAGGCGTTTGGTGATCATGTTGAACAAATTAGAGGGACCGGGTGGCGGTGTCTCCTCATTGTAGCCGGCGATGCTGCCACAGGCGATGATGCGGCCATGTAAGCGCAAGGCCGAAAGCGCGGCTTCGAGCGATTCGCCCCCTACATTATCAAAGTACACATCGATCCCGTTGGGCTCTGCCACGTTCAACTGGTCACGCACCGGGCCTTCCTTGTAAGTGAACGCGACGTCAAATCCGCATTCTTCTCGTAAGAATTTCACTTTGTCCGCGGAACCGGCCGAGCCGATGACGCGGCCGCCGCGCAACTTGGCCAGTTGTCCAGCCATGCTACCCACCGCGCCGGCGGCTGCCGAAATGTAAATGGATTCACCCGCTTTGAGTTCCGCCAAATCCAAGCCCACCCAGGCGGTCATCCCTGGCATACCCAGAGCGCCCAGGTAAAGCGAAAGCGGCTGAACTTCGCGCCTGAGCGGGCGCAGTTCCTTGGCCGCGGCCACGAAGTGCTCCCGCCACCCATAATTGGAGGCGACCACATCGCCCGGCTTGAATTGCGGGGCGCGCGACTCGATGACCTCTCCAACGGCGCCGCCGGAAAGCGGTTGGCCCAATTCGAAGGGCGGGATATACGATTTCCTGTCGTTCATGCGCCCGCGCATGTACGGATCCACCGACATAAACAGGTTGCGCACCAGCACTTCTTGATCTTGCAGCGGATCCAATTCGACTTGGGCCAGGATAAAGTCGGCCGCCGTCGGAGTCCCCTTCGGCCGGGCCGTTAACCGAATCTCATGGCTCACGATTTTCGACATACTCTAACGAGCCAGCATAGCCTTCCGGCACCAAAGGCGAACCACTGAAGAATTTTTCATGCTGATGGGACAGGTCTCGGCCGATTTGGCCAGACCTGCTTGGCCTTGGCAATCCAACGTTCTTGTTTACGGCAGTCGTGCAGGCCTGGACGCATAGCCGCTGGAAAGGAGCCAATGAATATCTGACCGGAGATAGCCTGAAGCACATGTCGATCAAGAAACGGACTTTCTTCCACCTGGATTATGAGGTGGATTCGAATCCGGAGATCCCGTTCCAATTATCTTTGGAAGGACTCTCGGAATCCGATCGACCCATCGAGTTGCCGGCGGTGTCCTTTGCACCTGCCAAGATCAAACATTGCGAACCAGAGCTTTTGATCACCGGATCCTTTTACTGAAAACGGCAAGTCAAGGAGAAAGGCGGAACTTCGGCGCCACCAACGTAAAATGACCCTCAAGCATTGTGGCCTTCGATCCGATCTATCGCAGAGCAGAGGGTGACGCGCGAAGCGAATCCCGATTAGAACGGCACGTTAACTGTTAACAATACAACCGCGATGAAAAAACGAACCAAGTCCGCTAAAATCCGACCGCAAACCACGCCAGCCACGGCCGCCTCGTTCGCCAAATGGCTCCGCTCGATCCCCCAGGGCCCCGATGAACAAGTGACGATTCAACCTCCCATTTGCCTCACCCAATCCCAATGGGCGATGTTGGCCATCGATGCCTCACGCCAGAAGATCACGCTGAACGAATTGCTGCAAGGCTCGGTCAACACCTTCGCCGGCATGGTCCAGGAGGATCTCATCAAGGCGGCCTAACTTACGGCTCGACCCCAACCGGTCTTTCGACACTGGCGCAGAACTCACTAGGTGTGTTCTGCGCCTTTCGTCTTTTCGCCGTGAGCGAGATTTAGCATGGCGCGGAGCGCGCCGATTTGTCTATGATGCGGCATGAAATCCCCCGAATGGTTGGCCCTGGCGGTTGTTGTGAGCGGGCTGGTGGGCGCTCCGTGCCGGACGCTCGCGGCCGATGTGAGCGGCTATTCAGTCCTCAAATGCCATTTCTTGCTCCAAACCGGACCGGGGACGCCCGTGACGGATCCCGATTTCGCCTACAGCATCCTGGCGTCCGTTGATTTGACCGATTTCGATCTCGCCACTGCTGCCACCATCCTTCCGCCCGGCGGCACGGTGACGCCGATGGACAACCTGTCCGATTTCTGGGCGTTCCTCGACACGTACAACTCGCTGACCGCGCTCAACTCGGCTTACGGCTGGGGCGATTACAGCATCACATTCAACACCGTCCACGACGGGAATTACACGGCCGTTCTGAACCTGCCCAACACGGCCTTGCCGCCCACGCCGCGGCTGACGAACTTTGCCGCCGTGCGCGCCGTGGACCCAACGCGGCCACTGACGCTTTACTGGGATTATACGTCGGCTCCGCTGACCAGCGATTTCGTGCAGGTTTACGTCAACGATGGCCACGATGACATGTTTTCCACCCCGAACTTTGGAGAGCCAGGCGCCTTGAATGGGTCGGCGCGAACGGTGACGATCCCAGCCGGAATGTTGGACGCGGGCGTCAAGATGAGCTTGAACATCGAGATTACGCGCATCGTGTCAACCAACGCCACCGCCTATCCGTGGGCCGAAGGCGTTGCCGGGACGCTGCGCGCAACCGCCATGGACCTGACGACCATCATCCCCCCGCGGATGACGATCCTTCCGCCGACGAACGGCTTGGCGGCCATTGAAGTGCGCGGTAGTCCGGGCCGGACCAACGTCCTCCAGGACAGTGTTGACCTGGTCACATGGCGGAACGTGGCCACCAACGTGGCGCCCCTGGGCAAAAGCGTTTTTAGCGTCCCGACCACCGCCTTGCCGGCGCGGACGTTCCGAACCAGGCAGCCATGACCTCTAGTCGCCCAGCCTGACTCACGGTTTCGGTCATGGCGTGGCTGCGCCGCGGGCAGGCAATACGTCGAGGAGGACCTCCTCACTGACCAGCCGACACCGAGTGCTCCTTTTGATCTGACCGAGAACGTCATCGTCATGCGGTCCCAAAGGAAAGCCAGAGATCTTCAGGTCAGGGATGTTCTCATAGTAAAAGACCAATCGAAATTTGCCGGGAGTTTCAAACTTCGGATCCGCGGCCCAATTCGCCAAACGGATGCTCGCCCCCGGCGTCAGGGAGAACACTTCACTCCTTTTGATGGCGTTAATCATTCCACACGTGCGAACCCCATGAAACGGCGGCGCTACTTTAGGATGCTTCTGCCCTTTCGCGTCGGATGAGAGAACAGACCAGCCGATCACTGGTGTCCTCATTCGGCAGTTACTGCCGTCTCCGGGCTGCACCAGGCTGACAGAATGGGGCCCTCGATTGCTGATCGTGACGGCGAAATCCGCGTATTCCCCGACGTGAATTGTGTGGGGGCCTGACAGAGTCAAGACGAGCCCGCGCTCGCCATGTTGCGCCATCAGTGGCGATCCCATGAGCAGCAGCGTGAAAGGAACTAAGAGTCTGCTAAACATGATCCCTCGTCGTCCTGCGCGGGGCGGCGCTTGCCTTTCATGAGGATTCTCCACAGCGACTATTCCGCCAAACCGGCCGCGAACTGGCAACCTCCAAATGCGGAGTGCGGAATGCGGAGTGCGGAATGCGGAGTGCGGAATGCGGAGTGCGGAATGCGGAGTGCGGAATGCGGAGTGCGGAATGGCGGAATGGCGGAATGGGGATGCCTTCGATTTGTGTTGCCATGCGCAGCCGGTCATGCTTGGGTTTCGGCCGGTCCACACTCCTTTGTCAGCTCTGCTTGCTCCAGGCGTCTGGGTGCATGCATTGGTTGGGCTGGCGGAGGAAAAAAACAGCGCACTGACATGAGCGGAAACCTCTACTGCGTGCGGTTCGGCGCTTTCATTGACTCCGTTGCGCCAATCGGGCGGACGACCGCGAGGCCAGGTCAGCGCTGGTGCGACCATCACTCAGGAGATCCACTATGAACACCAATCCCAACATCCGACTGGCTGCGAGCCTGCTGGCTCTGGCCATGACCCTCATCGCAACTTCGACCCAGAACGCTTTTGCGGCGAACGGGTATGCTGACGCAGTGCTGGCGGACGGACCGATTGCCTATTATCGGTTCGGCGACACTCGGGACACGAACGGTCCGCCCACGGCCGCGAACAGTGGCAGCCTTGGAGCCGCGGCCAACGGCATCTACAACGGTGATGCCACGCCGGGTGCGCTGGCGCCGCGCCCTCCCGCTTTCCCGGGGTTCGAAGCTTCCAACACGGCGTTGCAACTCGATGGCGCGGGGGACTTCGTTGGTACTATCGCGGGCCTGATGAACAGCCGGCCGATCTTTACGATCAGCGGCTGGATGCGCCGCAACGGCGATCAAGCCGACCGCACCGGCTTATGGGGCCAAAACGATCTCGTCGAATTCGGTTATATCAACAACAACACGCTCGAATTGTGGACCGACAATGGCTTGGATGTAAGTCCGAATCCGATCCCGAACGGTGAATGGGCCCATATCGCGGTCGTGAGCGATGGGTCGCCCGGAACAGCGAGCATGTACACCAACGGCGTGCTGGCCCTCTCGCGGGCGCATTCGCTGCCGGCGGATAACAATTTCGCCTTCAACATCGGTGGCGGCGGTGTGTTCGATGCCACGGGCAATTTCTTCGCTGGCCAGATCGATGAAGTGGCCGTGTTCGCCAAAGCGCTTACTCCCGAGCAGATCGCGGCCCAGTATGCGGCGGCCTTCATCGCCATCAAAACCAATGTGTTCACTCCCGGTGACCCGATCGTTCTGGTTAATGGCCAGAATGACGGCGATGGGGACGCCGGCCCGCCTCCCAGCGCTGAGACGGTCGACCACGTGATCGATCGAGTAGGCCAGAAGTACCTCAACTTTCTCGATCTGGGCTCGGGCTTTGCCGCCACGCCCAGCATCGGGCCCACCGTCGTCAAGTGCATCCGTTTCTATACCGCCAACGACGCCGAAGGCCGGGACCCAGCCAGTTTCACTCTGGAGGGAACGTTGCTCGGCCTGGCGGGTCCCTGGACGGCCATTGCTTCGGGCCCGCTCAGCCTGCCTTCGGGCCGTAATCCCGGCGGCGCGATCCCGATCAATCCCGCCACACAATTCAACCAACTTGTTACCTTCGAAAACGGTCTCCCGTACACCAGCTACCGGGTCACCTTCCCGACCTTGAAAGACGCCGCAGGCGCCAACAGCATGCAGATCGGGGAAGTGGAATTGCTGGGTAACGCCGTCCCAGCATCGTGTCCAGCGCCCACCGTGGTCTTCACCTCTCCGGGTCCCAACGCGGAGGCCTGTCAGGACGCGACCCTTTGCGCGGAAGTCACTTTACCGCCGCTGTCCACGTGCGTGGTGACACAAGTCTGTTTCCTGGCCAACGGCAGTCCGCTGGGTTGCGCCACCGCGGCACCGTGGTGCATCACGGTGCCCGCAGCAGCTGTGCGCCCGGCCACCTACATTTTAACCGCGGTGGCCATCGACACCACGGGGAAGCAGACACCTTCGGCGCCCTTGAGTGTGAAGGTTGCGGATAATCAACCGCCGACCGTGAACTGCCCGAGTGACATTACTGTGACTAGTGCCACGGCCACTGCCGTGACCTACGTGGCCAGCGCCACGGATGCCTGCGTGTTACGCTCGTTCGACTGTAGCCCGCCATCTGGCTCTTCCTTCCCCTTGGGGCTGACGACGGTCACCTGCACGGCCGTGGACACGGCGGGCAACAGCAACTCCTGCAGTTTTAAGGTCACCGTGAAAAGCCCCAACTCACCGCCGGTTTGCGTGGTGAGCCTTGCCTCCGAGAGCTGTGGCCTGCATTTTGCCAATGACCCAAACACTTACGCCATTGCGCTGGACGACACCGCTTGTGTTGCGCTGAGCGGAGCGGGGTCATCGGATCCTGACAACGATCCACTCCAGTTCTTCTGGCTGGTGGACGGTCAATTCACGGCCAACCTCGACCCCGCCCAGGAACCCGGCGGCAGCGGCGGCACCGGCAGCGGCACCGGCACCTTTACGCTTTCCGGCAACACAATCACGGTCGACGTGACTTTCTCCGGTCTATCCGCTAATTCGACTGCCTCCCACATCCACGGTCCGGCGCCGCGCGGTATAAACGCCGGCGTGCTTTACCCGCTCAACCAATTCGCAACGCTGGGAGGCACGGCCGGCACAATCCAAGGCACTGTGACGCTTGTGGAAGGCACGGGCGGGTTCACCCTCGCACAACAACTCGAGCAGCTCCACGCCGGGTTATGGTACGTCAATGTTCATACCACGACGCATCAGGGCGGTGAAATCCGCGGTCAACTCGACCCGGGCGTGCTGAGCGGACCCGTCGCCACGACGTGCCTCGGACTGGGCTGTCACTCGGTTGGACTCACCGTTAGCGACGGCCAGGCTCAGAGCCAATGCAGCCTCGACCTGTGCGTCATCACGGGGTGCGAAGCAGTCGAACAATGCATCAAACTCGTGGACGACTCGGTTATCGCACGTAAAAACAAACGCCCGTTGATCGCCTCGCTCAAGGCCGCCTGCGCTTCGTTGGACCGGGGCAGCCTCGAGTCGGCTCTCGGCCAACTGCACGCCTTCCAAAACAAGGTCCGCGCCCAGGTCGCGCCCAGCAATCCTGACGAAGCGCGGGCCTTCATTCAGTGCGCGCAGCAGATCGTAACGGCGATTGACTGCGCCGCGGACGCGGCCAACAACCCAGTCGGCCCCTAAACCAACTGTCTCGGCCAGTTCAGGGCAATTGAATGGCCCGGTAAAAACGTTGACCAGTCGGCGATGTCGTCGAGTCGGTCACCAGGTACGGTGACTGCGGCAGACTCGCGATGTCCGAGAGCAACGTCCAAGTCCCGCCGATTTGGTCTGCCGACTCGATGCGGTAGTGGACGCCGATCGTACCCGCTAACCCAATGCGCGTCGGCAAACCACGGGTGATAGCTAGACGCGGCCCGCCGCATCCGGACAGGGTGCCACTTTGGTAAACGGCCCCGTAACGGCCCACAGCCACGAACCGATCCGCGCCGTAGGCCAGTCCCCGGATATCCAACCGGGCACTGAGTCGCGGCGCCCAATCGGTCCCGTTTTGCGAGGTGAGCACCGTGCCGGAGTCTCCGGCCACGGCCACGTCGTCGTTGCCAGGCGCCACCGCAGACAGGAAGGAAGCAGTTCCCGATACCTGCGTCGTCCAGGTCGTGCCATCGGCCGACGTTAAGATGACCCCGTTCCCGCTCATCGCGATGAATTGTCCCTGGTAAACCGCAACGGCCTGCAGCGCCAGACCATTGGGCACGACCGCTGCCGTCCAATTCATCCCATCGGGCGAGACCATGATCCGGCTTCCGCCTGTCGCCACAAATACTCCATTGCCATAGGCAATATCACACATGCGCCGGTCGGTGATGGTCCCGCCCAGAGTCCATTGGAAACCGTCTACCGAGATCAAACTGTTGGCTGTAGTTCCTCCGCCGGGCGGGCTCACGTTGGCCAGGGCGACCAGCTTTCCGCTGCCGGCGGCCAACCCGGTCACCACCGTGTCCTCCGCCTCATAGCCTGGAGTCCAGGAGAGTCCGTCCGGCGAACTCCAAAGCACCGCGCTCCATGTGTTGATCAGCGGTCCGAATTGTTGGCCCATGGCGTAGTAAAGGCCGTTGGCGTGCCGGACTCGAGCAAAGCCAATCGACAAGGGTTGATAATGCGCGAGCCAGCGTTGGCCATCCGGCGAGGTCAAGATCACGCCGGAATCGCCGACCGCCACAAAGCCGCCGGAAGTGTCATACACGACATCACGTAACCAAACGGTGACGAGAGCTTCACTTGTGTTCCATGAATCGAGACCGCAACCCGTCGTGCTTTGGGCCAGCGCGGCGGAGCTGAACGCGTCGAGCAGGGTAAGAGACAGGATGGCGCCCGAGGCAAGACCGGACACCCGGAGGGAACTGCGTAGGAGAGTGCGTGGGTAGTTCATGGGCATAACGTAGTAGTGCTGAGAAACCTTTCAACGGTGCCTGTGAGGTTGGGTGAGCCGATGCGGATTCGAAAGTTACGATTGGCAACGATTGGGTGACCAATTGTGGCGGTGACATGCAGAGCGCACGACCGACGCAGCTGGGGTGTATTCGGGCACGGCCTCGGACCGAGCCATGCGATGCTTTGGCCTTTAGCAGCAAAGCATTATGGATGATCCTTGTGGATGCGAAGCTTCTCCCCGACCTACGGTCGGTAGGCGCCGGCCTGAATCGTGTATAACTCTGCGTAACGGCCCTTCTTCCTGAGGAGTTCTTCGTGCGTGCCGGCCTCGGCGAGTTTTGCTCCTTCCAGAACGACGATCAGGTCGGCCATGCGCACGGTGGAAAACCGGTGCGACACCAGGATGGTAATCCGGCCGTCCTCTCGACTGCTCCGGGCGGCCGCGGCGTAGCGTTCGAACAGGCCATGCTCGGTCTCCGCATCGAGGGCGGCCGTCGGTTCATCAAGTAATAACAGCAACGGCCCGTCGCGCATGAAACCACGCGCCAGCGCCAGCTTTTGCCATTGCCCAAACGACACGTCCACTCCTCCGGGCCAGTTGGGCGCCAGTTGCGTGTCGAATCCTGCCGGCAGCCGCGCGACGACATCGCCGGCGCCGGCGCGTTCGACCGCTGTGGCCACCGCGGCCTGGTTCTCCAGCCGGGGCAGATCGCCTAACCCGACCGCGTGACGCACCCGGAACTCGAAACGAAAAAAATCTTGGAAGGCGCCCGCCAGACGTTCCCGCCACGCGCCGGGCGGCAGGCGGGCCAGCGGCTGATCATCCACTAGAATGGAGCCTGAGCCGGGCTCGTACATCTTGGCGAGCAGTTTCACGAACGTCGTCTTCCCTGCCCCGTTTTCCCCCACCACCGCCACGACCGAGCCCGCGGGCAACCAGACCGAGATATCGTCCAGAACCAGACGCGTCGTACCCGGATACGCAAAGGAAACGTGCTCAAAGCGGATGCCATGGCGCAGTCGATCCGGCACGCTCAGATCAGCCAGGGCATGCAAGGACGCCGCATAATCCTCCAACCACGCCAGGCGCCGGGAGCCGTAGATCCAGAATCCACGCAGAAATCCCAGTTCTCCTACCGTGGCGCCAATGTAAGCGGAAAGCCGCGCCCCGGCCGCGAGGACGAGCACCACATCCCCCGGCGGGGCGCGCAGAATGAGGGCGACAAATACGACCGCGCCGATGTACGCGCAGCCAAAAGCCGCCCAAGCCAGGACGTGCCAGAACGCAGATCTCCATCGCGCTGCCGCGATGGGGGCGTGCCCGCGTTCCCACGTCTCGCGGCGCCTGGATGCCAGCCGAGGTCCAATTCCTAAAACCCGCACTTCCTTTCCGGGTGCCGCCGTCGTCGCGGTGAGGAACAAGTGTCGCGCCAGACGGTTAGGCTGGGTGGCGCGCTCTTGAGCGACGCGTTCGACGGCCGGCCTCCAGGTCGAGGTGAATACCGCGGGCAGCGCCGCGACCGCCAAAAGCACCAGGCCAATGTGAATGGTGGCCAGCAACGCCACCGTCACACCCAGCCGCAGGATCCAGCCGCACGTCGAAAACACCGACATATACATATGATCCAGCACAAAGACCTGGTCGCGCAGCATGGCGATGCGATCCAGATACTCGGGACGTTCATGGTGCGCCAGCGTGACCAGCGACGCTTGCAGGCGGGCCACGTGTGTTTCCAGGGCGATGGTGACCTTGTCGCGAAAGCGGCGCTGCAACCGTGTGCTGATGATGGAAAGGAACCAGGTGGCGGCGGCCGACACCCCCAGACCGATCGCGGCCGTTCGCAACGCCCCAGGCTGACTTCCAAGCAGGCCCTGCCCCAGCAGCTTGAGCCACCAGGCCAGCAGTGCATCCGGCAGCACCGCCAACTGCGACAACACAAACGCCGCCAGCATCAAGCGCGGCTCGTGACGATAGCCCAATTTGCACAGGCGCCACATCGACGACAGCGCCGGCGGCAAGCTGTCGTCCGGCGGGCGGCTGGGCCGTTTCCGCTCGCGATCAGGTGAGGACGTCATAGGTTGTTCCTTCCTCGTCCTCGCTCGCGGCGAACCGTTTTGCCTGCAAGTTGAACATCGTGCGATAACGTCCAGCTTGGGCCATCAACTCATCGTGGGTCCCAAGCTCGATGACCCGGCCATGTTCAAGCACGCAAATCCGATCGGCATGGCGAACGGTGGAAAAACGATGGGAGATAAGAATGGTGGTGCAATGGCGTGTCGCCGAGAGGATGCGATCAAAAATCTCCGCTTCACCGCGCACGTCGAGTTGGGCTGTCGGCTCATCAAGCAACACCACTCCGGCTCCGCTCCGCACGGCACACAGAGCACGCGCCAGGGCGATCCTCTGCCATTGGCCGCCGGATAGATCCGTGCCTCCGTCGTAGCCGCGGGCCAAAATGGTCTCGAGTTGTGCCAAATCCGCCGCCCCGGCCGACGCCAGTGCCTCTTTCACCGCCTCGTCAGTCGCTCCCCGCGGCGCCACGTTCTCACGGAGAGACAACTCGAAGCGGATAAAATCCTGAAACACTGCTCCGACCCGCTGCCGCCACGAATCCAGCGCGTACTCACGCAGATCCATAC